>NZ_LXKR01000077.1:0-340063 GCF_001692375.1 Serratia sp. 14-2641
GATCGACCTGAGAAATAGGTCGATCATCATGGGTAAAGGATGTTAAAAAGTGTTCACCATGTCCTTGAACACCTGTCTACCATGTCCCCGGTCTGTACAGGGAGAGGGTTGGGGTGAGGGGACCCAACGATGGCTTAATCTGACTTATTGAGCGGCATTGCAGCCGCCCATGAATTGGCTTAAACCAAGCCGGTTTTCTGCTTTAGGCTGGCCATCACGCCGACCTTGTCCTGTTGATACTGCTGCAACCCGTTGGCGCGCAGGTGGCAGGCCACACATTCACCACAGCCGTCGCCTTGAACGCCGTTATAACAGGTGAGCGTCTCATGGCGGATGCGTTCCAACTGCTGGTAATAGTCCGCCAGCGCCCAGGTTTCTGCCTTGTTGAGCCACATCAGCGGGGTTTCAAAGCGAATATCACGGGCAATCCCCAGTACGATGGCCTGATTCAAGGCCTTGACAAACTCGTCGCGGCAATCCGGATAGCCCGAGAAATCGGTCTCGCACACGCCGGTGATCACGGCTTCGGCTTCCACCTGGTAGGCATAAATCGCCGCCAGGGTGAGGAGCAGGATGTTGCGCCCCGGCACAAAGGTGCTTGGCAAGGCATCGGTCTGTGAGCTGTCGTAGGCGGGGACTGGAATGTTATCGCGAGTCAGGCTGCTGATGGCCAGCTCATTGAGCAATCCAACGTCCAAAACCTTGTGCGCCTTGGCTCCCAGAGTTTGGCATAAGGCCTGGGCCACCTCGATTTCGGCGCGATGACGCTGGCCGTAATCGAACGTGATGCAGTGAACTTCATCATACTGCTGCAATGCCTGGATCAAGCAGGTCGTGGAGTCTTGTCCACCGCTAAAAACGACGACTGCGCGTTTCATAAATCTACCTTCTGGCTAGGGCCATTCCCGATGCACATTCGGGCGGCCGGTTTATGCCCTTTGCTGCCAGGCTACAGCTTGACTGGCCAGAGCCTGGCGCTATTGGGCTTCATAACACACATGCGGGGATGCTATCAGAAATGTTCGCCACAGCGTAGGGTAACCTAATCATCCAGCGGCGGTGGCAGCCAAGCCTGGCAAAAATCAAACCAGCCGTAGGCGGTGAGCATCACACCATGTATGCGGGGAGGGGCACTGACCTGATACTGATAGTTGAATAGGGGGGTGAGGATCGCGGCCCCCATCAACTGTTGATAATACGCTTTTAGCTGGCTGAAGCGCTGCTGCGGTGCAGGGCATTGCTGGATCTGTTGCAGGGTCCGCTGTTGGTGCTGCCAATCCTCTTCTCGCAAAATTCCTTGCCACAGCAAATCGCGACGTAGCCAGCTTTCCAACGTCGCTTCAGGAGCTTCACCAATCAGGTTATCGGCCAGCAACAGATCGGCTTGGGCTATCTGCTCGGTACTTTGCCAACGTTTGCCGGAATAATAGCGGATCTCTAATTGGCAGCCATGTTCCGCCAGCAATTGTTGCAAAGCCTGAGTTACGCTCTCTAGTTCGATCGGTGGATGGTACAACAGCGTCAACTGAGGTGGCAGTTCAACGTCCTGCAGTACGTCATGCTCAGGGATCGCCCAGCCCGGCAGCATTTCATGGCTTGGCATGATCACGCCCTGCTGGATGGGTAAACTGGCCAGCAGGCCGGAACGCTGGATCAGCATCAGCAGCTTTTGCCCTTGGGCCTCACTCAATAGGCCACGGCGCTGGTTAATCGCCAGATAGCACCACCCTTGGCTCATACTGCGTTGTACCGGCCGCGCCTGTGCCAGTTCTTCCTGCTGGCCGATGGTGATACGTACCGGGTGCTGGCAGCTGGTATCGGTACTGCGGGTTGGTAACTCGGGCGTGATCCAATATTCGATGCTTTCCAGATAAGGATGTTGCAGATGGTAGTAAGGATGCTGTTCCAGCCGCACCATATGCGGCTCGTTTAGTGCCAGCTTAAAGGGACCTGCGCCGAGGGTCGGTAACTCTGGATGCGTCATCAGGCAGGGCAGTTCTGCCAGCCGGTGCGCCAGCCAATAATCGGGCATTTGCAGATCGAACTGGACGCAGAGCGCATGCGGTAGGCTGATTGCTGCCACGCTGCTCAATAATGGCTGACTGCGCGGATGGTGTTGCAGGGCGTTGAGGGTTTGCAATAGCTGTTGGCCCGTCAAGGCCTCGCCGTTATGCCATCGCAGCTGGCTGCGCAGAAAGAACTGCCAGCGCAGGCCGTCTTCGCTAATCTGCCAGTGATGGGCCAGATCGGGCTGCGGCTCGGGGCAACCGGTATTGAAGCGCGTCAAACCGGCATAAACGGTCGCGACCAGATGCTGTTCCGCACGGCCGCTTAGCGTCAACGGATCTAGCTTTTCCAACGTGCGATAATAAGGGATACGCAGCGTAGGGCTGCCTTCCTGCCATTGGCCACCGAGGTGTGGGCTCAGCAATTCTTGCAGATGCTGTGGCGCCAACTGCGCCATTTCCAAGGCTCCCTGATGATCGCCCAGTTGCAGTAAACGTTGGAGATGCGCAGTCCGCAGTTCATCGGGGGTTTTCAGGCACTGCAACTGCGCGCGTTTCCCCCTCCCGGCCTGTGATTGCCAACTTAACCAACCTTGTTGCTGCAACTGCTGCACCAGAGTGCGTGCATGCCGCTCGCTGCAATAGAAGATCGCAGCTAATTCACCGATCGTGATTGCCACCGGCGCGCTGCCGAGCTGGTGGTACAAACGTTGATACTGACCGAGGCGATGAACCAGGCGCATAGCGGTATCCTAAATGTTGCAAGCGATGAAAGATAAATCAGGAAGTGTTTAGGCAAATTGTTCACTATTACTTCCGCAAATACCACCCCATACTGCGGTGATTGCCATTGTGCTCACATTTACGAGGTTCCTATGTATCGCCTGGCCGCTTTCGATATGGACGGCACCCTGCTGACTCCCGATCACCGTGTCGGGCCGGAAACGCTAAGTGCGTTAAGGCAGCTTATCGACAGGGAGATGGTGGTGACCTTTGCCACCGGGCGGCATTACCTCGATGCCCAGCCGATCATGGCGCAACTGGGTTTACAAGGTTATCTGATCACCGGTAACGGCACTCGCGTCTATGACCAGCAAGGGCAGCAACTGCATGCTACCGACTTACCGGCGGAGATTGCCGAAGAGGTGTTGCACACCCACTGGCGTACCTCTGCCAGCATGCACGTGTTTCGTGATGAAGGTTGGTTGACCGAAACCGCGGTGCCGGAAATGCTGGCTGCACATCATCTCAGTGGCTTTCATTTCCAACTCACCGACTTGCGCCGTCTGCCCGCGTTTGGCAACAGCAAGGTCTGTTTCTGTGCCCCCCATGAAGAACTGGTCAAACTGCAGGCACAGTTGAGTGAGCATTTTGGCACCCGTGCCGATCTGTGCTTCTCGGCCTATGATTGCCTCGAAGTGCTGCCAACGGGCTGCAACAAGGGGGCAGCATTGGATAGGCTGAGCCGCCATCTGGGGCTGACGTTGGCTGATTGTATGGCCTTTGGCGATGCGATGAATGATAAGGAAATGCTCGCGGGAGTAGGGCACGGCGTGGTGATGGGCAATGCCCTGCCACAGTTGAAATCGTTACTGCCCCAACTACAGGTTATTGGCCACTGCGAACAGCAGGCGGTGGCTCACTATTTACAACATTGGCTGCGTTCACCACACCTCACCTATTCCCCCGAATTCTGAGGTATTAGCATTACAGCCGGCCGGGTATGACTACCCGGCTTTTTTTATCCCCTGAACTTCGCTTTAATGAGTTGGCAACCTAATAAGTTATTTACCTGACAAGTTAGCCAACTGAGCGCTATATGGTGTCAAATCGCCGATATGGTTGCTGACCCAGTCGCTGTTGTAATAGGTATCCAGATAGCGCTCGCCGCTGTCGCATAGCAGGGTGACGATGGCACCTTGCTCGCCTTTATCCCGCATCTGCTTGGCCAGTTGCAGTGCTCCCCATACGTTGGTGCCGGTTGAAGCGCCAACCTTGCGACCAAGAATATTTTCCAGCCAATAAATGGTGGCAATACTGGCGGCATCTGGCACGCGCAGCATGTTGTCGATCACCGAAGGGATAAACGACGGTTCGGCGCGTGGGCGGCCAATCCCTTCGATGCGGCTGCCACAGCTGCCGATGATGGTGCGATCGCCATGATGGAAGCAGTCGTAGAACACCGAGTTTTCTGGATCGACCACGGTGAGTTGAGTGTCATGACCTTGATAGCGAATATAGCGCCCCAGCGTTGCTGAAGTGCCGCCAGTGCCAGCACTCATCACGATGTGTTTCGGAACCGGGTGCGGTTCGCGCTCCATCTGGCGGAAAATGCTGTCGGCGATGTTGTTGTTACCACGCCAGTCGGTGGCGCGTTCGGCAAAGGTGAACTGATCCATATAATGGCCGTTCAGCTCTTTGGCCAACTCCTCTGACACCGCATAAATCTGGGCCGCATGATCGACAAAATGGCTGCGGCCACCGTAAAAGGCGATTTGCTCCACCTTACGTTTAGCGGTGCAGGAAGGCATCACCGCGATAAACGGCAGGCCGAGCAGGCGGGCAAAATAGGCTTCCGATACCGCCGTGCTGCCCGAAGAGGCTTCAATAATCGGCGTGTTCTGGTTGATCCAACCGTTACAGAGCCCGTAAAGGAACAGCGAACGCGCCAGGCGGTGTTTAAGACTGCCGGTGGGGTGGGTGCTTTCATCTTTCAGGTAAAGATAGATGCCGGGAAATTCCGGCAGGTTCAAGCGGATCAAGTGCGTATCGGCGGAGCGTTGGAAATCCGCTTCTATTTCACCAATAGCATATTTTACCCAAGCGTTTGTCATGATCTGGCCTCAAAATAGGGTCTTAATTTATGCAGTAGCATAGCGGTTCAGCGAGAAAAAAGGATTGCCATTTTTCCTGTTTAATCGCCTAATAGGAGAAATATTTTCTATGAAATCACCTTATGTTGGATAAAACTGACCGAAAACTGCTGTGCATGCTGCAACAGGACTGTACGCAATCGCTGCAAGTGCTGGCCGAAGCGGTGAATCTGACCTCAACGCCCTGCTGGAAACGGCTAAAAAGGCTGGAAGATGAAGGTTACATTCGCGCGCGCGTCGCGCTGCTGGATAATGAAAAGCTTGGGCTTGGCCTGACGGCGTTTGTGCTGATAAAAACCCAGCAACACAGCAGCGAGTGGTATCAGAAATTTGTCGATCTCACCGCGCAGATGCCGGAAGTGTTGGCGTTTTACCGTATGGCGGGGGAGTATGATTACCTGATGCAGGTCGAGGTGGCGGACATGAAAAGCTATGACAATTTCTATAAGCGCCTGGTGACCGGCGTGCCGGGGCTGATTGATGTTACTTCCAGCTTCGCGATGGAAAAAATCAAATACACCACGGCGCTACCCGTGCCAGAGTGAAATCGTCACTCTACTGTTGAATGTTAAGGTTGCAGGGCTGCAGCCGGTAATTTGTCGGATACTGTCTGGAATAAAACTGCGTGAGACTCTTTGCTCAAATCGGCTGGTATTTCCGCCGCGAGTGGCGCCGCTACCTCGGGGCCGTGGTGCTACTGATTGCCATTGCCATATTGCAACTACTGCCGCCTAAGCTGGTTGGTATCATTGTTGATGGCGTCACCAAGGATCAGATGTCCAACAAGGTACTGATGGCCTGGCTGGGGTTGATGATTGGTACCGCCATTGTGGTTTATCTGCTGCGCTACGTGTGGCGAGTGCTGCTGTTTGGGGCTTCCTACCAGTTGGCCGTCGAACTGCGGGAAAACTTCTATCGCCAACTCAGCCGTCAGAACCCGGCCTTCTATCTGCGCCACCGTACCGGCGATTTGATGGCCAGAGCGACCAATGACGTGGACCGTGTGGTGTTTGCCGCCGGTGAAGGCGTGCTGACGCTGGTGGACTCTCTGGTCATGGGGCTGGCGGTGTTGATCGTGATGAGCACCCAGATCAGCTGGCAATTGACCCTGCTTTCCCTGATCCCGATGCCGATCATGGCGATCGTCATCAAATACTATGGCGATCAGCTGCATCAGCGTTTCAAGTCGGCGCAGGCCGCGTTCTCCAGCCTTAACGATCAGGCACAGGAGAGCATGACCAGCATCCGTATGATCAAGGCTTTTGGCCTGGAGGATCATCAGTCTAACCAGTTTGCCGAAGTGGCAGCGCAAACCGGCGCGAAGAATATGCACGTGGCGCGAGTTGATGCGCGCTTTGATCCAACGATTTACATCGCTATCGGTGCGGCCAACCTGCTGGCGATCGGTGGTGGTAGCTGGATGGTGGTTAACGGTTCCCTCACGCTGGGTCAACTGACCAGCTTCGTCATGTACCTTGGCCTGATGATTTGGCCGATGTTGGCACTGGCCTGGATGTTCAACATCGTTGAGCGCGGCAGTGCCGCCTATAGCCGTATCCGCAGCCTGCTGGAAGAGGCTCCGGCCGTGAAAGATGGTGAACTCGATTTGCCCGCCGGGCGCGGCAACCTGAGTGTCGAAATCAACGCCTTCCATTATCCGAAAACCAACAAACCAGCGCTGCATGACGTGGCGTTGCAGCTGCAGCCGGGGCAAATGTTGGGGTTGTGTGGGCCTACCGGCTCGGGTAAATCGACGTTGCTTTCGTTGATCCAGCGCCAATTCGATATTGATGACGGCCATATCAGCTATCACGGCTTGCCACTTACCCAGATCAAGCTCGACGAGTGGCGTTCACGCTTGTCGGTCGTTAGCCAGACGCCGTTCCTGTTCTCCGATAGCGTGGCCAATAATATTGCCTTGGGCAACCCGGCGGCCACTCAGGAACAGATTGAACAGGCAGCGCGCCTGGCCAGCGTGCATGAAGATATTTTGCGTTTGCCTCAAGGTTACGAGACCGAGGTGGGTGAACGCGGCGTGATGCTTTCTGGTGGCCAGAAGCAGCGTATTTCCATCGCGCGGGCGCTACTGCTGGAGGCGGAAATTCTGATCCTCGACGATGCTCTCTCGGCGGTGGATGGGCGCACCGAACACCAGATCCTGCATAACCTGCGCAGTTGGGGGCAAAACCGCACGGTGATCATCAGTGCGCACCGCCTTTCGGCCCTGACGGAAGCCAGCGAAATCCTGGTGATGCAACACGGCACGGTGGTACAGCGCGGGCAGCATGGGCAATTGGCTAGCGAGCCTGGCTGGTATCGCGACATGTATCGTTATCAGCAATTGGAAGCGGCGTTGGATGAGGCTCCTGATAGCACCGAGGAGGTTTTGGCCGATGAGTAAAATCCAAACTATATGGCCAACGCTGAAACGTTTGCTGGCCTATGGCTCGCCTTATCGTAAACCCCTGGGGTTGGCGGTATTGATGTTATGGGTAGCTGCGGCGGCGGAAGTCGCCGGACCGATCCTGATTGGCTACTTTATTGATAACTATGTTGCCAAAGGGCAACTGCCGCTGGTGATCGTCAGCTCCCTGGCGGTGGCTTATATCCTGCTGGAGCTGCTCGCTGCGGCGTTACACTATTTCCAGGCCATCCTGTTTAATCGGGTGGCGGTTGGGGTGGTACAACGGTTGCGCACCGACGTGATGGACGCAGCCCTGCGCCAACCGCTGAGCGCCTTTGATACCCAGCCTGTCGGGCAATTGATCTCGCGGGTAACCAACGATACCGAAGTGATCAAAGATCTGTATGTGATGGTAGTGTCCACGGTACTGAAAAGTGCGGCGCTGATCGGGGCAATGCTGGTGGCAATGTTCAGCCTGGACTGGCGCATGGCGCTGGTGGCGATCTGCATCTTCCCGGCGGTGCTGGTGGTGATGGGGATCTATCAATACTACAGCACGCCGATCGTGCGGCGGATGCGTAGCTACCTGGCGGATATCAACGACGGCTTCAACGAAGTGATCAGCGGCATGGGGGTGATCCAGCAGTTCCGCCAGCAGATCCGCTTTGGTGAGCGCATGAGCGCGGCCAGCCGCTCGCATTATACCGCCCGGATGCAGACCCTGCGGCTGGATGGGTTCCTGTTGCGGCCGCTGCTTAGCCTGTTCTCTGCTCTGGTGCTATGCGGCCTGTTGATGCTGTTTGGCTTCAGCGGCGAAGGCGCGATTGGCGTGGGGGTGCTGTATGCCTTCATCAACTATCTTGGCCGTTTGAACGAACCGTTGATTGAGCTGACCGCCCAGCAATCGATATTGCAGCAGGCCGTGGTGGCCGGTGAGCGTATTTTCGAACTGATGGATCGCAGCCAGCAGAGCTATGGCAGTGACGATCGCCCGCTGGCGAGTGGCCGTATCGATATCAGCGACCTGAGCTTTGCCTACCGCAGCGACAAAAAAGTGCTGCAACATATCTCTTTGCAGGTGCCGTCACGGGGTTTTGTTGCCCTGGTGGGTCATACCGGCAGCGGAAAGAGCACCCTGGCTAACCTGTTGATGGGCTATTACCCGCTGAGCGAAGGGGAAATTCGTCTGGATGGTCGTCCGTTGTCCAGCCTTTCACATCGTACCCTGCGCCAAGGTATTGCTATGGTGCAGCAAGATCCGGTGGTAATGGCGGAATCGGTGCTGGCGAACGTCACGCTTGGTCGCTCTATCGGTGAAGAGGCGGTCTGGCAGGCGCTGGAAACGGTGCAACTGGGGGAACTGGTACGTAGCTTCCCACAGGGCATCCATACGCGCCTGGGGGAGCAGGGGAATAACCTGTCCGTAGGACAGAAGCAGTTGTTGGCCTTGGCGCGCGTGCTGGTCCAGGCACCGCAGATCCTGATCCTGGATGAAGCGACCGCAAACATCGACTCTGGCACCGAGCAGGCGATCCAGCGTGCCTTACGGTTGATCCGCGAGCAGACGACGCTGGTGGTGATCGCCCATCGCCTTTCAACCATTGTGGATGCCGACTCTATTCTGGTACTGCATCGCGGTCATGCCGTGGAGCAGGGGAACCATCAGCAGTTGTTGGCACAGCAGGGCCGCTACTACCAGATGTATCAGTTACAACTGGTGGGCGAAGAGTTGGCTGCCACAGCTCGCGACGAAACTCAGCCTGCATAACTTTAAGCAAGGGCTCCGCTCCAGGAGCCCGCACCACCAACAGGCAAAAGCACTCTTCAACTCCCCCCTACTGCACTTTCCCAACGCGTAATGCACCAAAAAGGTGCGAAATCTCCAGGTGGCGATCTCTGCTTTCGTCCAGAGCTGACCTCTGAATGCGGGTGCTTCTATATAATTAATTGAATTTAAATACAAAATAATTTGTGGCACAGCCTTTGCTTTATATGACTCGTACCGGGGGTAAGTTTTTGGGCTTAATCGTGGAGAGGCAATATGAAGCTGGTTACCGTGGTGATCAAACCATTCAAGTTAGAGGACGTGCGTGAAGCCTTATCCTCTGTAGGTATTCAGGGACTGACCGTAACGGAAGTCAAAGGCTTTGGCCGCCAGAAGGGTCATGCCGAGCTCTATCGCGGGGCAGAGTACAGCGTCAATTTCTTACCTAAGGTCAAAATTGATATCGCTATTGCCGATGACCAGCTGGATGAAGTGGTTGATGTGATTAGCAAGGCGGCCTACACCGGCAAGATCGGTGACGGCAAAATTTTCGTTGCCGAATTGCAACGTGTGATTCGAATTCGTACCGGCGAAACCGACGAAGCGGCTCTGTGATCGCAGGCTCAGTCAACTGAATGGGGATGGATTGATAATGAAAAGACTGTTATCCACGTTGGGCCTGAGTTTGGTAACCCTGGTTCCTTCTTTGGCTCTGGCCGCTCCGGCGGTGGCAGACAAGGCGGACAACGCCTTTATGATGATTTGCACCGCGCTGGTGCTGTTTATGACCTTACCGGGCGTGGCGCTGTTTTACGGCGGCCTGCTGCGCTCGAAGAACGTCCTTTCCATGTTGACTCAGGTGACCGTCACCTTTGCCCTGGTGTGCGTGCTGTGGGTCATTTACGGCTACAGCCTGGCGTTCAGCGAAGGTAACGCCTTCTTTGGTGGCTTCCAGACCGTGATGCTTAAAGGGATCGGGATCGATAGCCTGACCGGCACCTTTAGCCAGATGATCCACGTGGCGTTCCAGTGCTCCTTCGCCTGTATTACCGTGGCGTTGGTGGTGGGCGGCTTTGCCGAACGCATCCGCTTCTCTGCGGTGGTTATTTTTGCCGCCATCTGGTTCACGATTTCCTACTTGCCGATTGCGCATATGGTTTGGGGTGGGGGCTTCCTGGCAGCCGACGGCGCGTTGGACTTTGCGGGCGGTACTGTGGTGCATATCAACGCCGCCAGTGCTGGTCTGGTAGGGGCCTATCTGTTGGGTAAACGTGCTGGTTATGGCAAAGAGGCCTTTAAGCCACACAACCTGCCGATGGTATTTACCGGAGCCTCGATCCTGTATATCGGCTGGTTTGGCTTCAACGCCGGTTCGGCCAGTGCGGCCAACGGTATTGCGGCGCTGGCGTTCCTCAACACGGTAATAGCCACTGCCGGTGCAATCCTCTCCTGGACCTTCGCCGAGTGGGTCCTACGCGGTAAACCATCTCTGCTGGGAGCCTGCTCGGGCTGTATCGCGGGTCTGGTTGCGATTACGCCAGCAGCGGGTACCGTGGGGGTAGGTGGTGCGCTGATTATTGGCCTGATAGGCGGTGTCGCTGGCTTGTGGGGCGTGGTAACGCTGAAGAAATGGCTGAAAGTGGACGACACCTGCGATGTGTTTGGTGTGCACGGGGTGTGCGGTATCGTTGGCTGTCTGTTGACCGGCGTCTTCACCGCCTCATCACTGGGCGGAACGGGCTACGCCGCTGGCGTCACCATGGGGCATCAGGTGTGGGTCCAGTTGCTGAGCGTTATTGTGACGCTGGTGTGGTCAAGCGTGGCCGCGTTTATCGCCTTTAAGGTAGCCGGGGCCGTGGTGGGGCTGCGCGTACCGGAAGAGCAGGAACGCGAAGGCCTGGATGTGAACAGCCACGGCGAGAATGCTTACAACCAGTAAAATACGTTGAATTAAACACCGAGGGGGCGATGGATACATCGCCCCTTTTTCATTTAAACATCGCGCTTGCGGATCACGCCTTCTTGCACCGTCGTGGCTACCAGCACACCGTCGCGGGTGTAGAACTGGCCGCGCACAAAGCCACGGGCACCGGAGGCTGAGGTGCTTTCTACCGCATACAGCAGCCAGTCGTCCATTCGGAACGGACGGTGGAACCACATTGAGTGGTCAATGGTAGCAACCTGCATGCCCGGCTCGAGGAAACCGACGCCATGTGGCTGTAGTGCCGTCAGCAGGAAGTGGAAGTCAGAGGCGTAGCCAAGCAGATACTGATGGATCCGCAGGTCGTCAGGCATGGTGCCATTGGCGCGGAACCAGACATGGCGATAAGGCTCTTCCACGCTGCCCTTCAACGGGTTGTGGAATTTCACCGGGCGCATTTCGATTGGCTTTGGGCCAATGAACTTGTCGCGCACTTTTTCCGGCAGCATATGCGACAGCTTTTGTGCTATTTCTGACTCCGACATCAATCCTTCCGGCGGCGGGACATCCGGCATGGTGTTTTGATGTTCAAAACCTTGCTCGGGGCTTTGGAAAGAGGCCGTCATGTAGAAAATGGGTTTGCCATTTTGAATGGCGCTAACGCGGCGCGCGCTGAAGCTATTGCCGTCGCGCAGGGTTTCTACGTCATAAACGATCGGTTTACTGCTATCCCCAGGGCGCAGGAAATAGCTGTGGAAGGAGTGAACGATACGCTCCGCAGGAACGGTTTGCTTGGCGGCATACAGCGCCTGGCCGACCACCTGACCGCCAAAGACCTGGCGTAGCCCCAGATCTTCGCTTTGGCCACGAAATAAACCTTCTTCAATTTTTTCCAAATCCAGCAGTTCGAGGAGGTTGTGCAGTGCCTGGCTCATAAAGTGGCGATCCTTTTAGTCATCATGTTGCGCAGTGTGCTGAATATGATGGCAGGACGTCAATATATTGCGTTATTTCTGCGGGGGAAGCTGCCGCAGCCAGGGGCTGCGTCATGAGGCCTTAGGGCTATTTAGGCCTAGTCCGATAGGCAGTTGTTAGTATTTTGTGCTAGGTTTAATCAGTGTAGTGGTTTAAGCCACCAACATGTGACTAATAATAAAGGAGACCGACCCATGAAACTCTGGCAAATGGTAGGGGGAGCAGCCGCATTGACGATCACACTGGCAGGCTGTGCCCACAAGAATGCGGATGTGCCAACGCAGACGGCTAACGCTGCGGCCTCGCAAACGCAGATCCAAGGCCCGGTGGTGCAGGGCTCAGTTAATATTCGCCAGCGTATCGCGCTGCCACCGGATGCGGTACTGACAGTGACCCTGTCCGATGCATCACTTGCTGATGCCCCTTCACGAGTGATTTCACAGCAGGCGATGCGTACCGAAGGTCTGCAGAGCCCGTTCCGCTTTACGCTACCGTACAATCCAGCGGACATTCAGCCTAATGCGCGTATCATCCTGAGCGCGGCGATTACGGTGAATGGCCAGTTGATGTTTATCACCGACACCATTCAGGAAGTGATCAACCGTAACGGGACTCAGGCCGATCTGCTGTTGGTACCGGTACAAAACGTTCCGGTTCAGGTCGCACCGACCCCAGCTCCGTAAGCAGCAATGCCTGCTTCTGACAGCCTTTGTGCCTTTGGCCAAGGGCTGTTTTTTTACCAGTGCCAGCCATACCGTTCAAAATCAACCGTGCTTTGCGGGCCAAAAATAATCCCTTCTGCCAGTAACGCCTGCCGTTGGCGCTGAAAATCTTCACCCTGCTGTGAGATCTGCCCGTGGCGGTTAATGACCCGGTGCCAGGGCAGGGCGCTGCCCTCTGGTAAACGCCGTAATACGCCGCCAACCTGGCGTGCCGCACGGGGTGAGCCTGCCAGCCGCGCAACTTCACCGTAGGTAGTGACCTTGCCAGGAGGAATGGCGGCCACGATATGGAATACGCGTTGGCTGAAGGTAGCGTCTTCTGGTTGCATGACTCTCTTCCTGCGTGATGGGTTGGGCGGCGAATATTTGTTCCTGACAATTTAGCAACATTGCTACTCGGTAACCAATCTAAACGAGTGTGCGATAGGGGAGATGGGTAAGAAAACAGCGGTTGCTCCCGGTTGGCTTGCTATTTGCTTGGCCATCACCGATAATGCCCACCGCTTCGCAATTCAAGAAGCCGTCAATGGGGGCCCTGTTGGTTCTCCCGCAACACTAACTGGTGAACTCGGTCAGATCCGGAAGGAAGCAGCCGTAGCGAGTGACGTGTGTGCCGGGATGTAGCTGGCAGGGCCTCCACCAATTTGTATCTAAGTACTTAATAAGTAATGATTAAAGTACTGAAATCCCGCCTCCATAGCCTTAGTGGTACAAAAACTGTGTATCACCAGTAGGCTTCGTGATGTCTCTTATGCTCTCCCGTCATGGGATCTGGTACTACCGTAAAGTTAACGTTTTACCCTGTGGTAAACGCCGTGAGTTTCGCCGTTCGTTAGGTACTCGTTCAAAGACTGAAGCGACAAAGCGATCTTTACGCTTTGCAGATCGACCTTGGCTGATTACTGAAACTGTCACTCCTACACTCGGTATGAGCCAAACCCCTCAATCAGAATTGTCATTCCAAGAGCTAAAATTACAGGCTGTACAGTATGTTGAGTTTAAAAGCCTTGAAGTTTGCGAGAGGGAAGCCGCTTCTATCAAACGCTGTATTGGCAAGTACTTTAACTTTACTGATCAAGTTCTTAAGCGTAGTAGGGCTGCTGAATTCATTAGCGGGCTAGATGTCGCTATTCCTACGAAGAACAAATATGTTAAGAAAATCAGCGGATTTTTCCGATGGTTGAAACATCGTACTGACTATGATTTTCAAAATCCTTTTGAAGGATTGCTCCAGAAGGATCGTGAGCCAGTATCCCAAAAGCGAGAGGCATATACAGATTTTCAGATTAAACATCTTGAGAATGGGATCACTACTTTGCCTGAATGGAAGAGGTGGATTGTTTTACTTGGTCGTTTTACAGGGATGAGGGCAAACGAAATTTGCCAACTATATCATAACGATATATTCAAAAATGATGGGAGGTGGTGCATCAGAATAGATGATCGTTATGAAGGACAGGTGGTTAAAACAGAGAACAGTAAACGAACCGTACCCATACATAACAGATTGATAGATATCGGCTTTTTAGAATATGTACAAAAGCAAAAGGGAAGATTATTTCCCCTGTTAACCTACTACAAAGGGTCATATAGCCATTACTTCACCCGTTGGTTTAGCGGTTATCGTAAAAAATTAGGGGTTCCTGAGTTTCATTCACTGAGGCATCACATTGCAACTAAGTTGAAAAATGCTGGTGTAGTGGAGCATTATGCTGCTGCATTCTTAGGACATGCAGATAATTCAATAACATACAGAAGGTATGGAAAATCAGTGACTGTGTCGCGACTATATGATCTATTGGAACATATTTGATTTCGTACTAAGCAGCTTCTTTGCTAAGAGTCTGCTTATTGACGGGAGAGCATAAGAGACATCACGAAGCCTACTGGTGATACACAGTTTTTGTACCACTAAGGCTATGGAGGCGGGATTTCAGTACTTTAATCATTACTTATTAAGTACTTAGATACAAATTGGTGGAGGCCCTGCCATCAGCCATTAGTACTAAATTGTGTTGGTTAATCAATTGGTTATCATGTTAGTACTACAACAGTACTGTACCACTCTCGATAGTACCGTCCAGCACAAAATCTTGCAAGTTAACGTGTTTGTATCGATTTATTATTACTTTTTATCTTTTACAGTCCAATATTCCATTGGATCGTACGGTTGCATAAATTTATGCACCACTTGGAATGTACAAAAGTACATTTGAAATACATTAATGAATGTATCAGTCAAGAAGTACAAAGATACTCACGAATTAATCGAAGAATGTATCAGTTAGAAAGTACAGAGATAGTGCCAAAATAATATATGATTTTCAAATCCGAATGGTTATGAGATTGTCAAGAAAAATTTCAAGTATTCCTTGATTGAGTCAATTTTGCCCGTTAACATATAGTCATTCGAACAAAAATAGCAGCCATAGGAGGTTAACCATGAGATGACTTTTAATTTAGAGGAGTAATGAAATGTCAAAGAAAAATAGCAAGACATCAGAAGAAATTATTAGTAAAATCAAGTGGTTATTAACTGATTTAGCAGGATTCAATGTTACCATACAACGTAAGAAAACCGAAGCTAAAGCCTGCATTCAGGTTTTTGACCGATATCAGGGTGATGAGAGGATTCACACCATCTATCTGAAGGACGACGAGGTTTGTTATCGTGGCCTAAATATTGATCATGGCAACATAACAGAAGTGGATATAGAAGATAACGAAGTGAAGTTCATTATGTACTCAACATTGGTAATGAAGCTTCCCTTAGCATACGAAGCAATGAAGCAGGTTCTGTCTATTGTAGATTTGCACAACCTCGAAGTACTCGCAACACCTAAATATTAATAACAAAAATGACAAAAGGTCGGTTCACAGGAATGAAATGACCTTTCTAAATTAATCATTATGGACGGAGTAATTAATGACTAATCTTGCACCTATTTATACCAGCCTAAAGTATGTTTCTGCTCCTTGCGGTTCAGGGAAAACAACAGCTATATGCAACATAATCAATAACAGTACTGAAAAGTATATATTAGTCCAGAACACACAAGAGCTAATCAAACAAACAGCGACTCAAATTAAAAATTGCAAATATATCATCACTGATTCAGTTTCAAAAGATGAAAGTGTTATTAATTCAGTTGTCGACTTTCTGACTACACCATATAAATCTACTTTACTTATAACAGATAAAACTTTTTTCAAAATTCCAATCAACCTGTTATCTGGCTGGAATGTCTATATTGACGATGTAACTAATTTTCACTCTTTCCAGAATATAAATGAGGGTGATACCAATATAAAAAATGTAATTCGAAACTCATTAATTCACAAAGTACAATCATTAGATGAACAAAATATTTACATTGCCGCAGAGAGAAGTCCAGAGGTACAAGGTGATGTGGTAAGAAATATTTTAAATCAACTCTCTGTGTTGAATGAGAATGATATTTTTATAATGAACAATGAGTACTTTACTGATCCTGAAAAAGTACAGCTTAATATCACCGCATGGAAAGATCTCAGTAAGTACAAAGAGTTGCCAATTATTTTTCTTGGTGCAAATTTCGAAAATTCGTTGATCTACAAAGGAAATCAGAAGTTATTTGAAAGTACTGAGCTTGAAGGATTACAGACACGAAAAACAGAACTTAAAGACAGATTAAAAGTTTATTACTTCTCTAAGAATCTCAAATTATCAAGAACGTGGAAAAATAACAACCCTGAAAAAGTACAAAAAATATACACCTTTCTTGATAAAGAACTTGAGGAGCAGGATTTTTACTGGACGAAAAACAAAAGTGATTCTCAGCACCTCAAAAACGGCATAGAGATAAGCCCTGATGCCCGAGGATTTAACCAGTACAGACATCTTGATACATGCGTCTGGCTGGCTTGTATGCGTCCCTCCGAAACAGAGGCAAAACAGTGTGAATTGTTCTTTGAAATTGATGGTGAGGCGATACATATAGCCAGGGAGTACGAAAGTTTACACCAATTCGTACTACGAGGGATTTCGAGGAATTTTGACAGTACTGAAATGCAGACCGTTTATGTTTTTGATGAATGGCAGGCCAGATCACTTACGGATAACATTGAGTACATAGACCTCGGTATTGATGATGATGAACAAGGGCAGAGAGGCAGGCCGCAAGGCTCAATGAACAAGGAAAAGCGTTTCACACTTGATGATACCAAAGCGGCACGTTTCAGACGCTGGGCTAAGTCCAACCCGGAGCTTGATTTTGATGCGTTCAGGGCGTTTCTTGCCAGTACTACTAACGCAGATCTCAGTACTGAGGAAAGGGCAGCCATGCACGAGAAGTACGTAAAAGCAGTGCAAAAGAAGAAAAAGTAACCACATGGACTTGTCAGAAACACTATCATAGGAGTATGTGTCGGAAAAATAACACCTTAAAGTATCTTTAGGTGATAAATTCCCGACATGGCAAAGAGCGAAAGCGAGTTAACTGTCTGAAGTCAGGAGCGGCGAAGTAAGCGAACTGATTCGGGCAGTTAGTGAGAGTGCTCACGCAGTGAGTACTTGATAGCTATCCCATTGTTATAATTATATAAACGATTAAACAGTACCCGCAAGCGAGTACTGTTCGCTGGATTCGGTTCTACTGCTGCGTTCCCTTCGGTCACTGGCGGAGCGAACCAATCGCGTTTTTTGTTCTGTCAGTAATTACATAACTGATTGTTATTTAATTACTTATTATACCAATAGTGCCTTTGTATACTTAGCGGGGTATCTGCTGTTTCAGTTACTGTAAAAGCACTATCAGTACTCTCCAGAGCGAACCCGACCCGATCAATTCCGCTCCATGATGGTGTTTCCGACAAGACGCACAGGAAGCCCCTGAAGGGGAAGTAGCTCAAAACAGCACTCAGGCATCGAACCAGTCAGAAAACGCCTCAGAAATGCACGAGAGCGTTAAATTACAGATGATTCAGTACTACCAGTACTTCCCCTAGGACGTCAAAGGAAGATAGTGAATCCTGATTGACGATCATGGCACTGTATTTGGTGTTATCGCTGCTCAAATTATATCCTTCAGGGATTACCTGAACTCGCTTGTACAGGTAGTTGCCTTCTTTGTGGAGTACTACCACTTTTCCGTCTTTTAGCTGTTTCTGCCTATGGTTTAAAAGCAAGACGCTACCAACCATGAATGTTGGCTCCATTACGTCAGTCTTAACGCGAAGGGCTGAGAGGTTTGCCCTTTTATCCAACAAATCGGGGAAAGTACTTGAATCCAGTAAAAGGAAATTATCGCTATCAATAAAAGGTATTTTCAACAGTTTTTCGGTTTGGTCTGTACTTATTGCTTTTGTTAGTTCCTTGCCAGTAGCTAACCATTCAACTGAGACGTCACCAGCTTTAGCAAGAAGTACAAGATTCTCAAGCGTAGGGCTTGATACGGCTTGTAGATAGTTGTGGACAGTACTGTACCCAATGCCTGCTTTTTTGGCGAAATCTCGCCCTGAACCAGAAGGTACTATCGATTTTAGCCTTTCGCTGAACTGTTCAACGCTTTCTTTTTTGCCAGCCATGTACAACCCACCACATTAAAAGGAACTTTGTTCCTCATTTTTATTTGACGAATTCCTTTTAATGATCAATCATGTTCTTAATGTTAGTAACGAGTGGTCATTATGAGTATTCACAACGAGTTAGAATCTCAGATAAAGGAGCAAAATGCCAGTACTGAGAACTGGCATAGAGCGGATATCTTGGCTGCTATCAAGAAACGAGGGAGAACACTGGCACAACTTTCAAGGGATAGCGGGTTACACGAAAGAACGTTGTACAACACATTGGATCGGCATTGGCCGAAAGGTGAAAAGATCATTTCTGATTTTATCGGTGTACCCGTGAGCACAATCTGGCCTGAACGTTATTAAATTTTGACGATAAAAGAGGATATATAGTGGCGAACTATTTTACGATTACATGCCCACATTGCGGCAGTACTACAACCGTTCAGACAGGAGTATCTAAAAGTGGTACTGGAGTTGGTCAATGCCGGAATTGTTCAAAGAACATAAAAATAACCGTTGACGGTAAAGGTAACGTGATAAAAGTTAGTTGATGAATATTCAATTACGTGTATTAATTCAGAAATGATATGACTTAAAAGGTATCTACATGATTGGTTTAGTTATCATTGTTATCTGTATTTTTATTTCAGTATTTTGCTATAAGAAGATCGCTAGTAGTAGCCGTAACAAAGGGTATGGTAGTGTTCGAACTTTTTTTACCGCATCGATATCGAGTGTCTTTCTATTCATTATCACAATGGGTATAGGTGTTGCTAATTTCTTCCCCAGAGATAAAAACTCGAATACTGTAGATGTACCTAAAGTTCCAATGATTAAGTGGATAACTTCTCAAAACATGGAACAAGTACATACATTAATCGATAAAGATTTAAAAGAAAACCCTGCACTGACACGAAAAATACTCAAAGAGATATCCTTATATACGAAGGATTCTGTCGAAAGGACTGTCGCAGAACTCACTTATATCAAGTATGGAGTAGGAATGAATGAATACGAATCTATTTTAAAAACCACCTCTTGTTTTATGGATTTTAAAAATGGTATGCAGAGAGCCCACTCAGTTTATTCAAATGAAACAAGAAGTTGGCAATCTTTAAATGACTTTAAAAGAGATATTGGCAACGGTTCCATACTCCAAGCAGAAATTGACTATAGAGAGCGATTCAATAAGGAAAATATGGCTACCCAGAAAGTACTGAAAGATAGGTTCGAAGTATGTGAATACAATACTGCACAATCTATGAAAAATCATTTAACAAGACAGCGACCCGTTAGTAACTAGTACAGGGAATTTATCAAAATGAAAAAATACTTAGTTGCTTCACTAATCACGCTATCATTCAGTACATTAGCGGCAACCGTGCCTGATGGCAAAGTTCAAAAGCCGTTCACTAATGATAATGAAGTTGTTTGCCTAAAAGAGATCCAACAGCGTATGGCCCCCTTCCTCAAGCAATTTGAAGAGGAAAGCGGCGTTCAGTACAAATACATTGTGAAATCAGGCTTATCCTACAAAGAAACGGTCGGTCTACGCTTGCAGGTAAATCGTGTGGACTCAGGGCTTAACGTCCGAGCAGCTGATATGGATTACTACTGGCTACAGGAACGCGGTAGCATGTGCCAGCCAGCGTATATGGTACTTGATCGTTCTCAATGAGTGTTTGTACTTGCAATAAGGTCGCGAAAGCGGCCTTTTCCATAAAATTTGATTAAAATCCCGCGAGGATAGCAGCTTGTTATTCTATTATTGCTACCTACGCTAAGTTACTACTCTTAAGGGGCGTTGTTGAATAAATAGATATTATGCTGCGGGCCTACAAAAATGGCGGTCTTCCCCAACGTAAAATCAGTAGGTTAAAGTCAGAGTTGGGAAATACTCGCAATAGTGGCAAGCATCTTTGACCAAAACAGGTATGTAAAAACAGCATGATTCCCTATTATTCAACAAAGCCCTCTTAAGGTTGCCATAAGTTCACTGCCCAGATCAGTCAGCTCCGAACTAGAAAGTTGGCGGGATTCCTATGCAAAGTAAAAATAGGGTGTTTTTTAGTCGCGTTAGTTTGTAGCTGACGTACTGATATAATAAAATATCAGTACATTAAAAGTCAGGATAGCCAGAGATGATTACTCAATACTTTGCTCAACCTGTAATGAGCAAAGATCAGAAGTTGTTAGGGGTAGAAATATTGACTAGATTCCAGAAAGATGGTCAGAACCTGCTCAGACCGACACCTACTGAAATAATTCTGGGTTGGACCATCCACGAAAAACGAGCTTATCTTGTTGATGTAATACATTTTATTATCAATAGCGAAGCGTTTTTCATAGTGAATAAGCTATTTTGTTCTCTTAGTATCGATTCCAGTACTGCATTGATTTTGAAACATGACGCCTACATTAAGATACTTACACAATCAATGCCATATCTAAAGCTGCTGATCAATGAGAGGTTAAGTAATCCAGTACTGAAATCACTTTCAAATAGTAACAATGCTCTTTTCCTTAACTATCTTGGCGTTGGAAATGTGAATATACAAACTGGAGTTAGTACCATGTTTGAAGTAGTTAAGATTGATGAAACTTTTTTCGGTACTCAACTCTACAGAAACAGCTTTCCAGTACTACTAAAGGATATAATGAAGTATTGTCCGAGGATTATCGTATCATGCGTATTTGATACTAAATTATTGCAGTACTTAAAGGAATGGGGTGTTTGGGGAGTGCAAGGTGAGTTATACGAATCTGTACCGCTACAAGATGTGAGTTTTTTTATTTAGGTTGCTTGATATCCTATTTCTAACATCTATTATCGAATTTATCTAGACATTCAGAAAAATATCTCCGTGGAAAGAGTATCAGGTAGTATATTGACAAGGATACGGCTATCAAAAAGAATATTTTTGAATGGACTATATTGATACGATTTGTCGGTGCAAGTTTGATCAGAAAATAATTTTCAATGACAATTAATAGAGAGCATGCTCCCTATTAATCACCAAGATGGCATTTTGAACAGTAAACCATTATCACCATTATCATGTAGTTTCAGAACTATTTCCTCGTTATTAAATGAAAAACCTTCAGGTAGATCTGAATCAATTACAGTAAGAATGTACTGGGTTCCATATAGCCCTGGTATTAAACGTACATATTTTAAGAACTCAAGTTTTTTACGACTATCGAGTGTCTCTAAGCCACCGTCATGGTAGATAAAACGGATGAAATTTTTATTAGCATAAGCAAGGTTAACTGCTAAATCATATCCCATACAAAGAATTTTTTTGTAACTACAACCATCAGATTCGCTAGTAAAGTTGAAGTCTCCATTAACAAAACCAGCATGAAATACAAGATTACCCTCACCATTTTGCTCTGTCGATATACGACCATCTTTATCAAGAACAAGTTTAACAAAATTAGCAAAGTTCTCCTTGATAGTCTTGTAAATCGAGGTTTCTGAATGCATTACGGATTCACGATTTAGTCTTATCTTTTCAATAACTTCGTTCTTTTGATTGCTCAATGCCCTAGACTCGCTCCTCTTAATTTTGATTTGCTCACTGATTTCAAGCTTTCTACGAATAGAATGAATTTCAGAGTTAATAATTACCAAGCGGGTTGATACCTCTTTGTACTTTTCGAATGTATTCGTGCTCGTTAGGAATGAAACACGTTGTGATTTTTGCGTATTTAGCTCCGTCAGGCGTGAAGAAATATCAATTAATTGATGTTCTAAATCAAGAGTTTGCTGTTTAACAAAGCCAGTTCGCTCGACTGTTATTTTTCTATTAAACTCTAAAAGTTGCTCATAGGATTTCTTAATTTGCTCTCCGAACATTACTCCAGCTTCTTTGAAAAGTTGTTCGGTTTTACTTATGTTAAAAGTTGTTGGTTGTTTTGATTCTGCTCTGCGTAGTTTTTTTAAATTGGTGGTTAGATAGTAGCGAATACGATTAAGTTCTTCTATCTCACTATCAATGTTCTCTGACAGCTCTTCTACGGTCTTTGTATCTGACTCATCGAAA
Source organism: Serratia sp. 14-2641 (assembly GCF_001692375.1). Classification (NCBI taxonomy): domain Bacteria; kingdom Pseudomonadati; phylum Pseudomonadota; class Gammaproteobacteria; order Enterobacterales; family Yersiniaceae; genus Serratia; species Serratia sp. 14-2641. The sequence continues at coordinate 22,266 of NZ_LXKR01000077.1, forward strand.
TTAAATGAATCGAGTTGTTCTTGTATTACTTGTGCATCTTGAAGTTTGAGAGCTAAAGCATCTTTAAGCATCTCTTCCTCATCACCTTGATATAAACCAATTTCTTTTTGTAACTCATCTAATTTTTCGGCGATTTTATCAATGCTATTTTTTAGCTCATAGTTTTTTATAAGATTTTCAGCATCAAATCCAAGTAAATGACCAATGTATGGCTTCCAGGAAATATGCTTTGGGCCGAATTTTTTTAATTGAAAAATATCATTAAAATCATCTTGGCGTCTTAGTGCATAGCTAATTGCCATGCGATAATCCCATGGGGAAATAGACGTAAGATTCAGTAAGCTATCGAGTAATAGTTTTGCTTTGTCGAAAGTGAGTTTTTTGTAATCCCATTCAGCATCAGATAATGTAGTGAAATTTTGATTATCATAATCATGACGTTTTATGTGTATCTTAGAGTTATCTGAAACTGAGCGACGTATCGTTATATACTTTCCATCATTGAGTTTGAATTCAAAATAGAAAACAAATTCAGAAAAACGATCAAAATGTTTGAACAAAAACATTTCTTTATTTCGCTTTTTTAAAAAACCGAAGTCGATAAGGTCAGCTAACTTACTTTTACCTAAGTTATGAGAATCTTTATCTTTATCATTATGGAGTTGGATTTCTCCTATGATAACATTAAAGCCGTCATTGAATTTAATTGGCTCAAAAACTTTAGGAATATTAGAGTAAATTTTTGAGATTTTCATGAGCCAGTGTACTCTATTAGGTCATTTTTAGGATGATATTCAACTAATCCAAGAATAAATAAAAATTCTAGGGATGGTTCTAGTAGGGCAACCGTATTTTTGTTGTGTTCCATCAACACTAATCTCAGGTCAGTAATCTTCTCAAATTGGTTCTTCTTTAGTTCCTTGAGTAAGAGTGCTGATGTAGCCATAATAGTCAGATCTGGGTCAGCATTTTTGTTTGGCTTAAGCAACATTGTTTTCACCAATATCACATTTGTAATACATGTAATAAATCATTGTTCTCGTAAGTATTTTATTTCTTTTACAGTCATTGTCTCTATTAATTATTAAATCTATTGTATTTTCAATGACCTGATCAAATAAATGATTGTCATGTTTATATATGCAAATTTTTGCGTGTAATTCTTCTGCTGTTTCAGCGTACTTTTGTTGGTACTCCTCATTTTCTGGCATTGACAGAAAATCCTCGATTTCATAAAAATCCCCCATCTTTTTGAGTATAGCCTGTGCATAGCTATTCGTGAGGTTATTGAGTTTGTTTTTCTCTATAAAATCAGTGCGTTCAAGATTCGGTTCAATATTTTTCTTCTTGATATCAGGCAGTGCATCTTTGATAGAAATAATAATATCAGCTAGATCGTCTGGTTGAATGTTCAACGGAACATCATATGGGTTTAAATCAACGGCATCAGCAATATGTGGAAATCGCTTGAAGTAATTCCCCATCGCCTCTATACCCATCAAACCAATGCTTTCTTTAGCTAGTCCAGTTTCGTCACACAGATAATTTTTGATTTTTTCGTTGGCATTTGCAGGCAGCTTACGATTAGAGAAAATGATGTAATTGTTAATGCCATCACTATCAATTAGCTTCTTGATCTTTTTTGCTTCGGCTGTAATCGTTGCCGATTCAGATGTGGGGTTAAAAAAATCAGGGTCATTGAACTTATTATTATAGCTAATCGTATGTTTTGCTTGGATAACAGTAAGCCCGTCCCAAGGCCGATTTGTAGATGGATACAGTTGAGCTAAACCTTCAAATCTTGAATCACGACCACCATCAGGACCATCTGCAAATGTTTCGGCTCCCATACCAAAAATTTCATAGCATAGAAGAATGACAAGGTGTTCAAACTGTGTGGGAGAAAGGTCTGAATAGTTATAGTTCATTTTTGAATGTCCGTATCATCATGAATTTATTCTCCTATTGTCTGATATCTATATCAAGAAAAACTTCAATCAACAAGAGGTTCGCACAAATAAAAAGCTGTTTTAGGTCAGAGAGTGTACTTGAAATTTACAGTTAAGAGGGATCGTCGACAGGTGTCCTGCTTCACATTGATAAGTACAACCCGATGTTAGTAATGTCTTCATAAGTCACATAAGAACATCCCTATGAAGAAGCGTTTTTCCGACCCGCAGACTATCAGTATTCTCCGGGAAGCCGAAGCTTCTATCTGAGAGCTTTAGCGGACACATTAATCGCCAAATTACAAGCAAATATATGAATTTTAAGCAGAATGATGAATCGGAAAATTGGGTACTGAGCAATCCGAATTACTAACTGGCAGTTATATTTAATCTTAGGGTCAGGTCATAAGCATCCTCTAAGCTATGGTGCTTTTTATGTATACCTCAAGCAGACCTGCACAGATCTTCATTCAAACTGGTTCATTAAATGGATTTTACAACATAAAACAGACTATATATAATGAACCATATAAAACAGACTGATGGTGGCTATCATGCGTGTATGGGCATATCTAAGAGCATCGACGAAAGAGCAAGATGCGGGTCGGGCATTGAAAGAGTTGGAGGCATTTGCTCATTCACATGATCTAAAAATATCCAAGTACTTTAAAGAAAATGAATCAGGTGCAAGCCTACAGCGTCCTCAATTATTTTTACTCTTAGATATCGCGGAACGTGGCGATATTCTTCTCTGTGAGCAAATAGATCGTATAAGCAGACTTACCGCAGAGGACTGGAAAACCTTACGAGGACTCATTGAGTCTAAAGGGATCAGAGTTGTATCGTTAGATTTGCCTACGAGCCATCAGCTTTTGCATGTTCAGGATGAGTTCACCGCACGTATGTTTGAAGCAATGAATTCTATGATGCTCGATATGTTGGCGGCAATCAGTCGCAAGGACTATGATGATCGCCGCAGACGACAAAAGCAGGGTATTGAAAAGGCCAAGAAAGAGAAAAAGTATCGTGGTCGTCCAGTCGATGAGAGCTTGCATCATAAAGTACAAGAACTGCTGTCTGACGGTAAAAGCTGGAGCAAAATCCAGGCTTTGATCGGTTGTTCAAGAGCTACTATCGCAAAGGTGGCTAAAAACTCGTCTCTTACAGAAGAATAGTGGGTAATAAAGGGCAGAGTATGCCAGCACTGCCAGATTATGAACAGATATAGCGGTATAGGGTTAAGGAAGGGTACTTACAGTTTTGTAGTAAAAGAATCCTTTCGATATCTATCCATGTTTTGTGATGAAAATCAACTTAAGCACAATATGTAGTATTGAATAATCGGCAATTCCACTATATGCTGATTCTTCCATGGAAATAGAGGGTTCGATAATGGGTAAAGATCAGCATGTTGTTCCTCATGATGGAGGTTGGGCCGTCAAGGGGGCAGGAAACAGTAAAGCGACCTCCGTTCACTCAACAAAGCAATCTGCGGTGGACGCTGCAAGAGGGATTGCTACAAATCAAAAAAGTGAGCTTGTGATCCATAACAAGGATGGCAAGATCGCGAAAAAAGATTCTCATGGCAACGATCCTTGTCCGCCAAAAGACAAGAAGTAGCCCAAAAGGGGCTTAATCGCCCCTTTTAAATTTTTACCGAACAAGAGTTATGAGAGTGCAACAATGCTTAGTTTCGTGTGTTGACTAATATTTCATTCGACGCGATTACTAAAGTGAAATTTATTTAATATGTTATCTTGCTATCTATACCGTTAGGTTATTGTATGTTTGAGCGGATATTAACCAACTAGGAAATCTCGATGATAGACAATCTGTGTTATGAGTTTTTCCGAGAGTTTGCACGCTATGAGTACTGTCTAAAAGCCACTGGTTTTCGATTCAATACCAGAGATGCTAAAGCAAACTGGGATATGTACGCTATGGCGGTTACTCATGTCTTTGAGTCACCAGAAGATCCTGAGCTTAATGCTGCAATCGAATATTTTTTAAATTTCCCTCCCAAAAAACAGGTTGTTAATGATGGTGTGCTTGCATGGGATCAGACTCCCATTGAAGAAAAAATCATCGCAAAAAAAATTTTAATCCTGATACGTCGTGTAAGGAACAACCTCTTTCATGGCGGTAAATTCAACGGTGAATGGTTTGAACCTGAACGCAGTGAGGCACTAATGCGGAATGCACTTATTATTTTAAGAGCTTGCGGGGAAAGTCATCATGAAGTAAGCAAAGCATATGGCGGCATAGCCTGTTAAAGATGTCTTTGAGCCATCCTTTTCGTACGCTTTCATCCAATTCAAGATTTAGCATTCACTTAACGCATATCAGATAAATGTGGACTCCCATTGCTTTACATAGGCTACCGTCATGCTGGTGCTCAATGTAAATCTTATGGCTCTCATCCTACTTCCCCCGACACGTTAACTTGCAAGATTTTGTGCTGGACGGTACTATCGAGAGTGGTACAGTACTGTTGTAGTACTAACATGATAACCAATTGATTAACCAACACAATTTAGTACTAATGGCTGATGGCAGGGCCTCCACCAATTTCTAGCTCTCCCCTCCCCAAATAAAAGCACCGACAATCCGCCGATGCCTTACCTATATGATGTTTATGCCTGGGTTTCCCAGCAGGCAACCAGCGGATCGACGATCTGGCGCGTTGTGCCGTCGGTCAGGCCCAAATCCGTCAGGTGCGGTCCGGCATTGCATGCCAGGCAGGTGCCCTCAATCGCCTTGAACACCCGGTAGGGTGGTTCCCAGTCTGCAACCTTGGCACTCAGATCGCGCAGGTTTTTAAACTGCTGCGCCAGCTGTGCGGCGGGAAGATCGGAAAGCATTCCTGCGATCGGCATGGCTACCTGCGCCAATATTTCACCGTTCTGGCTGAGAGCCATGCCGCCGCCGGTGGCGATCAGCGCGTTGGCGGCCAGCGCCATGTCATGAGGATCGCGGCCTAGCACCACCAGGTTATGTGAATCATGAGAGTAGCTGGTGGCAATCGCCCCCCGTAATTCGCCCCAACCTTCCAGCAATGCCAACTGAGGCTTGGCTGGGTGCCGCGCGTGGCGATGCTGTACCCAAATCAGACTGAACCCCGGCGGGAGCTGTACCTGGCCATCGCGGACTTCTACCGTGGTTTCATTCCATTGGGTGAAACGTGCCCCTTTGATATGGCGCAACGTGGCCTGGCCGTGACGAATGGCCGCAACCCGCATGATGAAGTCATCTGCGACCAATGGTGAAAGATGGAGTGTGTCACGCGGTGCGGATACGCCTGGTGTGGCTTGTACTGGGGCCAGCATTTTGCCCTGCTCTGCCAGACACTGGCCAGCAACGTAAACCCGCCGTGCCTGAAGGTGTTCCAGGGAGTCAAAGACGACCAGATCGGCGATCCTTCCTGCGGCAATCAGGCCCAGATCGTTACGTTGCAAGCGTATGGCGGCATTGAGCGTAGCCATCCGTAGTGCATCGGTGGCCGGTAATCCATGTTCAATCAGCAGATTGAGCAGGGCGATAACGCCGCCTTTCTCCAGCAGCATATCGGGTGGCACATCATCAGTGCAGAGGGTGATTTGGGAGGAGAAGTGCGGCAGAGATTTTAATGCCGCAACAATTTCAGGCAATAGATAAGGATGAGAGCCCCGGATCTCCAGCGTCAGTCCAGAGCGTAGTTTCTCCAGAGCATCGGCAGCAGAGGTCAGCTCATGATCGGAGGTCACGCCTGCAGCCAGATAGGCTTGCAGCTGCGGGCCGCTCAAACCGCGCGCATGGCCTTCAATCAATTTTCCGCTGTTAAGCCCGGCGTTGAGGATCTCCTGCATCCGTTCGCTGCCGTGCAGCACGCCGTGCATATCCATCACTTCCGCCACGCCGCCTACTTCGGGCCAGGCTAGCATGGTATCCATCTCATTACCGCCAAAGTCGGCACCGGACATTTCCAGCCCAGGGGTCGAAGGCACGCTGGAAGGTGCAGCGCAGATCACCCGTAGAGGCAGATTGCGGCTGGCATCTACCGCGTATCGCACTCCCGCAACGCCAAGCACGTTCGCTAGTTCATGAGGATCCCAGAAAATGGTGGTGGTGCCCTGTGCGACGACGATCTCGGCATAGCGTTCTGGCAGCAGATGGGAGCTCTCAACGTGCACATGGGTATCGATCAGACCTGGGCTGAGGTAGGCTCCCGCCAGGTCTTGTGTCCGATGTGCCGTTGGCAAGGAGCCACAAGGATGAACGCTGGCGATCAGTGGGCCGACAATGCCAATATCAACCAGGCGGATTTCCCCGGTAACCATGTCGATCAGGTTGGCATTGGTCAGCAAGAGATCAAATGGCGTATTACCCAGCGCAGCCTGTACGGCACGTTGGCGTTCACCGTTACTGACAGAAATGGTGGTCATGATAATCCCCGGAATAAGAGTAAGGGAGTTACTGTAGGCGGGGGCGTAAGCTTTGCACAGATGATTTAATTTATTGTGTGATAAGAAACGTTTATGCTGTGGCAAACGTTTACCTCTTTTCCTGGCAGGTTAGGCTATGTCCGAGCCATGGCGACGGTTACCCGCGCTTTCCCTCAAGCAAATTCAGTACTTTGTGACCCTGGCGCAGCTACGACATTTCACCGATACCGCCAGCCGTCTGGCCATCAGCCAGCCCGCGTTAAGCAGTGCCCTGCGGCAAGTCGAAACTGTGCTTGGCGGGAAGTTAGTCAATCGAACCGCCTCTGCGGTGACCCTGACGGAACTAGGCACGGCGATCCTGCCGCATGCGCAACGGTTGCTGAATGTGGCTCACGCTACCTTTGATGATATGCAGCGCGTCATGTTGGCCGGAGGGGATGGCACGTTACGTATCGGTCTGGTGCCTTCGGTGAGCAACCTGCTGTTTCCTGCGGTACCGCGATTGCTGGCGCAACATTTCCCGCGTTTACGCGTAGAATTCCACGATCAAACCAATGATTCCCTGCTACTTCAGTTGGAAAATGGGCAGATAGATTTCGGCATTGGGGCTTTGGACAGCTCGGTGCCAGATCGGCTTGAGATTTATCCGTTGCAGGAAGATCCGTTTGTGGCGGTGATGCGCCGGGACGATCCCTTGGCGGATCCACATCATCTGCCCTGGCGGCAATTGGCTAACAGAGATATTGCGGTATTTTCGAAAGGGAATAGCAGTCGATTGGTGTCGGCACTGGCGGAAAGCCATCGTCTGAACTTAACGGCGCGTTATCAGGTTGATTTTCTGGAAACGTTGTATGGTTTGGTGCGGTCACAATTAGCGGTGGCTATTTTGCCTCAGCTTTATACGACGCATTTAAACGATGAAGAATTAACCGTTATTCAATTACAACAGCCATTACTTAGCCGCACTGTGGCACTTATGCGCAGCGCAAAACAAAATCACTCGCCTTTAATTGAAAACTGTTTCCAGTTGCTACTGCACGATTTCCAGCTCAGAGGCAAGTAAACTTGAGTTTTTAAGATAATGCTTAATCTGAGCGACCATTGAAGCCGATAATATTATCGGCCCAACGCAAGGCTACTTTTGATTATCTTACAAATTTCCAAACGGCGACCGGAATTTTATCGTACAGCTTGTTCATGGTCAGTTCGGCCAGGCGATGATCGGCAGCAGAGTAGAACAGCTCTAGCTCATCGTCAGAGAGTTCGTACTTATTTTTCTCAATCACGCGCTCAAGGGTTTCAATCGTGGTGCATTTACGCAAACGCATCAGATAGTCAATTTTTGTCATGATAACCTTTAGTCTTATTAACCATAAAATTATTTGAGGATAATTATCCCCTAAGTTTTCATCGTGGTACAGACGCCCTCTCCTGAGAACAATCTGAATGTGCGCGCCTTGGTTTTTTGCCAGCGACGCAAATCGGAGTCATTAATACCGTAGCTGCTAAACAGGGTGTAGGTATCGTCGAGGTACTCTTCGACCAGTTCCGATAAATCACCTTCGTCCATGTATTTAATTTTAAAACTCATTACAAACGAAGCAATATGTTCGATCAGCTCATTAAGCTGCAGATTGACGGCGGACGTTGGATCGTTAACCCAGCCGTGGTGGCTGTCACCCAAGGTAGCGATGCCTTCGTCGTACAAATTTTCACATAAGAATTTGAGTTGAGCAATATCGTGCCTTTTAGGCGAATACTCATCCATATCATCCCCCGTCAGTCTTAATTTCGGTGTTGATAACACTCTGTGAGTACATTGACTTAACATCATATGCTGTAAAGCTTAGCTCAGGCTTAATAAACTTTCAGCATATTAAATATAAATCATTTTTTGCCATCTAGCTTGTTACTATTACCGAAACTTACAATTCGTCAGCGGTTGATGGCCGTGAGTTGTCGATAATCTCAAACACCAAACCCTTTTCCGCCACGGTAAAAGTGACAGAATCATTTATGTATTCGTCACCACGGATATCCAGGCATGCGTTAAAAATCGACCACTGATAGCGGTAACTCATTGAATACTCGCTATTACTTATGCAGTTAATCTCAATGATTTCTAATGAGCCTTCCACATAGCGTGCATTCTCGGAGTAAAAGCTCAGCCCACTAGTGAGCGCTGGTACCAAGTCAGATAATTGATTACCGACCACTTTTCTTAATTGTTTCACAGAAAGTGTGTCTACTTCGGAACAACGGCTTAGCGTCACTAGCATTTGGATATCTGGTTGTATCACATTCTATGCCTCTATCTTACTCCTTTTCCAGCCTTGATGGGCAAACTTTTCACTCAATAACGCTTTTTTACCCAGCTTTGAGATTTTTACCGTTCGATAGTTCTGCCACTCACCCAGCAGCATCGGCTCGATAGCCTGGAAATGTTACGTTCCGTTGCATTATTCGCACTTGAACGACTTGAGGATCTCTAGTTTGTGTGATGTTATATTATTACATTCATGTACTCTTTTTGGCGATAACCATGCTGTCTTTCCTTCCCGTTACCCTGTTTTCCTCAGCCGCAGTTTTGCGCTGCGGAGCCGTTAGCGTATTGCTGACCTTACTATGGCTAGCCATTGCGTGGGCGGTTGTGCTGCCATGATAACGCTGCAAAATGCCATCGTGGGTTATGACCACACCCCTCTGTTCCCACCGTTATGCGGCCGCTTTGCCGCCGGTTCATTAACGGCGGTGATTGGCGTTAACGGTGCCGGTAAATCTACGCTATTGAAGTCGTTGGCCGGTTTGCATCCGCTGCTGGGCGGCAAGCTACATTTTGCGGGAGGGAAGGCTACGACGATGGCCTATTTGCCACAACTGGCGGAGTTGGATCGTCAATTTCCTATTCTGGTTCAGGATTTGGTCGCTATGGGCTGCTGGCCGCAAAGCGGCCTGTTTGGCGGTGTGAATAAACGCTCTATGCGGCAAATTGCAGATGCGTTAGACACCGTAGGCATGAGTTCAATGGCGCGTGAGGCGGTGGGGGAGCTATCCGGTGGGCAGTTACAACGTGTATTACTTGCCCGTTTACTGGTCCAGCAAGCGCCACTGATTTTACTGGATGAGCCCTTCACCGGCATCGATGCGGCAACCACTCAACTTTTGCTGCAGGTCATTGCGCAGTTACACCGGCAGGGAAGAACGGTGATTGCCGTATTGCACGATATGTCTACCGTAGCCAACCATTTCCCCGAAGCGCTGTTGCTCACCCCCGAACGCTGCCATTGGGATAACGCCGAACTAGTGTTGGCGCATTATTCGACGGCGGCTAATCAGAGGGGGGCCGCGTAATGACGCTACTCCATCTGCTGCTCGATCCTTTTGTCTCTTTCGGTTTTATGCGCCGGGCATTGGTTGCCTGCTTGGCAATATCGCTGAGCGCTGCACCACTAGGGGTGTTTTTATTGCTGCGCCGTATGAGCCTAGTGGGGGATGCGCTTTCCCATGCGGTATTACCTGGAGCAGCAATTGGCTATCTGATTTCAGGCATGTCGCTGGTAGCCATGGGCGTAGGGGGATTTATTGCCGGGTTGGCTGTAGCCATGCTGTCCGGGCTGGTGAGCCGTAAAACCCCGTTAAAAGAGGACGCCAGCTTTGCGGGTTTCTATCTGGGTTCGCTGGCGTTGGGTGTCACGCTGGTCTCTTTACGCGGCTCGAGCGTTGATCTGCTGCACGTACTGTTTGGCTCGATCCTGGCGGTGGATGCGCAGGCGCTGGTTATGGTTGGCATTATCGCCAGTATTTCGCTGATGATGCTGGCAGTGCTGTATCGGGCTCTGGTGATTGAATCCTTTGACAGCACTTTTTTACGCGTCAGTGCGCCAGGCTCACTGGCGTGGATCCACGGGCTTTTTCTCGCCTTGGTGGTGATTAATCTGGTGGCCGGTTTTCAAATCCTTGGCACCCTGATGTCGGTGGGGCTGATGATGCTACCGGCGACCTGCGCCCGGTTCTGGGCACGAGATTTGCCGCAGACATTAGCCGTGGCTATTGGAATTGGGCTGCTCGCCAGCCTGGTTGGTCTGGAGTGGTCCTACTACGCTTCATTGCCCGCAGGCCCGGCGATTGTCCTCAGCGCCAGCGCGATGTTTTTAATGTCGATTTTGTTTGGGACGCGTGGCGGGATGTTGCGCCGTGCGCGTCATTGAGAAGTGCATCTGCAAGGAGAAAATATGAAATCTTTACCCATAACGCTGGTGGCAGCTGCTCTGCTCGCCAGCCCGTTAGCGCAGGCGAAAACCGTTGAGGCCGTGGCCAGCTTTTCTATTCTTGGCGATATCGTCAAACAGGTGGGAGGTGAACATGTGAAGGTCAGCACGTTGGTTGGCCCTGATGGCGATCCGCACAGTTTTGAGCCATCGCCGCAAGACAGCAAGCAGCTGGCACAGGCCGATGTAGTGTTTGTCAGCGGATTGGGGCTCGAAGGTTGGATCGGTCGGTTGGTGAAGGCTTCTGGTTATCAGGGGCCGGTGATCACCGCATCCAAAGGGATCGAGTCGCGCAGCATGGAAGAAGAGGGCAAACAGGTCACCGATCCACACGCCTGGAATAGCATGAATAATGGCGTGCAGTATGCGACCAACGTGATGAATGCGCTGATTGCTGCGGATCCTGAAGATGCCGCCTATTTCCGACAACGTGGTGGTGAATATATTCAACAGCTTCAGCAGCTCGATAATTGGACCAAAGCACAGTTCGCAGCGGTGCCACAGCAAAAACGCAAGGTGCTGACCAGCCATGATGCTTTCGGTTATTTTGGCCAAGAATACGGCGTCACCTTCCTTGCCCCGGTCGGTTTTTCTACCGAGGCAGAAGCCAGCGCCAGCGATGTCGCCGGGTTGATCAAGCAGATCAGGCAGGAAAAAGTCCAAGCCTATTTTATTGAGAACCAAACGGATCCGCGCTTGGTGCAGCAGATCGCGGCAGCAACGGGGGCGAAAGCGGGGGGGGAGTTGTATCCTGAAGCACTATCCAAACCGCAAGGCCCGGCAGCCAGCTATGTGCAGGCGTTTAAACACAACGTTGAGGCCATTGTTGGCAGCATGAAGTAAGTTTTATCCCCACCGCGTACGGTGGGTTTTCTCTTTGCAGTGGCATTCGGCAATAAAAAAGCCCCGTTGAGCAGCAACGGGGCTTTGGCTACCAATGACACTTTGGCTTAACGCTTCTTCTTACGTCCCTGTACCGCTTTATAACGCGGGTTGGACTTACAAATCACAAAGACGCGGCCATGACGGCGCACAACTTTGCAATCCGGATGGCGACCCTTCGCCGAACGCAGTGAACTCAATACTTGCATCATCAACCCCGATTATTTTCTGCTGTTAACCAAATGGCCAAACCGCTGCTGGAAGCGCGCGGTGCTGCCTTCTTTTGAGAACTCTTTCTGCTTGCCGGTGTAGTACGGATGCGAAGCGGAAGAGACATCTATGGTGACGTAGGGCCAGCTTTTACCCTCAAGCTCGATAGTGCGATCGGTTTTGATGGTCGATCCCACCTTGAAGAAGGTATCGGCGCTGAGATCGTGAAATACCACGGTGCGGTAGTCTGGATGGATGCCTGTTTTCATGATGCTCTCAATTGTTATGTTATACTATAACAATAATTATGCACCTCTCTGGGAGCGGGATCAACCCCAAAATAACGTTAATCAGCGTTGGGACTATTGGCTAACTGACAGACATAAAAAAGGCCGCTTGCGCGGCCTTGATTGTCAGCAGGAAAGCATCAGTGATGCTTAACCGGATGGGTGTGTTCCAGATCATCAGTCTTTTTGCTGAAGCGGCGGCGAACCACCACGAAGAACACCGGTACAAAGAAGATAGCCAAGACGGTAGCTGTCACCATCCCGCCCATTACGCCAGTACCTACCGCGTTCTGAGCGCCGGAGCCTGCGCCACTGCTGATAACCAGCGGCATAACCCCGAGGATAAAGGCCAGTGATGTCATCAGGATTGGACGCAGACGCATACGCACCGCTTCCAACGTTGATTCGATCAGCCCTTTACCTTCTTTATCCATCAGGTCCTTGGCGAATTCCACGATTAATATCGCGTTCTTCGCCGACAACCCAATGGTTGTCAACAGGCCTACCTGGAAGTAAACGTCATTTTCCAGCCCGCGCATGGTCGCGGCCAACAGGGCACCGATGACGCCCAGTGGCACAACCAACATAACGGAGAACGGAATCGACCAACTCTCATACAGGGCAGCCAGACACAGGAACACCACGATCAGTGAGATGGCGTACAGTGACGGAGCCTGGTTACCGGACAGACGTTCCTGATAGGACATACCGGTCCAATCATAGCCGACGCCGTTTGGCAGTTTCGCCGCCAACTCTTCCATCATGTCCATCGCTTCACCGGTACTCTTACCCGGTGCAGCCTGGCCAAGGATTTCCATTGATGGCAGACCGTTGTAACGTTCCAGACGCGGTGAACCGTACTCCCATTTTGCCGTGGCGAAGGCGGCGAACGGAACCATCTGCCCGGTGCTACCCCGCACATACCAGTTATTAATATCATCAGGCAGCATACGGAACGGAGCGTCAGCCTGCACGTAAACTTTCTTCACACGACCGCGGTCGATAAAGTCGTTCACATACGAGCCGCCCAGTGCCGTGCCGAGAGTGGTATTAATATCGCTCAGGGAAACGCCCAGCGTCTGTGCTTTCTCCTGATCGACAATCAGTTTGAACTGAGGCGTGTCTTCCAAGCCGTTCGGGCGTACGCCGACCAGCAAATCAGGATGTTCTGCCGCCATGCCTAACAGTTGGTTACGTGCTGCTGTCAGCTTTTCATGACCCAGGTTAGCCTGATCGATCAACTGGAAGTCGAAGCCGGTCGCCGTCCCCAGTTCCACAATCGCTGGCAGGTTAAAGGCAAATACCAAGCCGTCTTTAATCTGCGAGAAAGCTCCCATTGCACGGGCAGCAATTGCCGGCACCTTGTTCTCTTCACCTTTACGCTCAGACCAGTCTTTCAGGCTGACAAACGCCAAACCGGTGTTCTGACCCTGGCCGCTGAAGCCGAAACCATTAACGGTGAACACCGAGTTAATGTTGTCGCCTTCCTTCTCGTGGTAGTAGCGGTTAACTTCGTCCAGGACTTTCTGGGTGCGTTCCTGAGTGGCACCCGCTGGCATTTGTACCATGGTCAGCAGGATGCCCTGGTCTTCGTCCGGCAGGAACGAGGAAGGCAAGCGCATGAACAGCACCGCCATACCAACCACGATCAGCAGGTAGATCACCAGATAACGCCCAGTGCTACGAAGAATGTTCGCTACGCTATCGGTATAGTGGTGGGTGCTCTTCTCAAACAGGCGGTTGAACCAGCCGAAGAAGCCGGTCTTGATGCCGTGATCGCCTTTCGGGATCGGTTTGAGCATGGTGGCACACAGCGCAGGCGTCAGGATCAACGCCACCAATACCGACAGCACCATGGCGGAAACGATGGTAATCGAGAACTGGCGATAGATTGCCCCGGTTGACCCACCGAAGAAGGCCATCGGGATAAATACCGCTGACAGCACCATGGCGATACCCACCAATGCGCCCTGGATCTGTTCCATCGATTTCTTGGTGGCTTCTTTTGGCGGCAGGCCTTCTTCAGCCATGACACGCTCAACGTTTTCTACCACCACGATGGCGTCATCCACCAGCAGGCCTATCGCCAGCACCATGCCGAACATCGTCAGGGTGTTTATCGAGAAGCCAAACATTGCCAGGATGGCAAATGTCCCCAGCAATACTACCGGCACGGCGATCGTTGGGATCAGCGTAGCGCGGAAGTTCTGCAGGAACAGATACATCACCAGGAACACCAGGATGATCGCTTCAATCAGGGTTTTTACCACTTCGTTAATGGAAATCTTAACGAACGGCGTGGTGTCATAAGGGTAAACAACTTTCAGACTTGCAGGGAAGAACGGTTCCAGTTTGGCCAGCTCTGCCTTGACTTCTGCCGCCGTGTTCAGGGCGTTGGCACCGGTTGCCAGCTTGATACCGATACCGGCAGCAGGCTTACCGTTATAACGGGCAATAACGTTGTAGCTCTCACCGCCCAGTTCAACCTTGGCCACATCACTCAGGCGTACCTGCGAGCCGTCCGGGTTGACTTTCAGCTGGATCTTGCTGAATTCTTCCGGCGAGGTCAGGCGGGTTTGCGCGATGATCGAGGCGTTCAGCTGTTGGCCTTTCACCGGTGGAGTCCCACCGAGCTGGCCTGCAGCAACCTGGTTGTTCTGAACCTTGATCGCTGCGATAACATCGCCCGGGGTCAGTTGGTAGTTGTTCAGTTTGTTGGGATCAAGCCAGATACGCATCGCGTACTGGGCACCGAACAGTTGAACGTCACCCACACCAGAGGTACGGCTGATAGGATCCTTGATGTTGGAACCTACATAGTCCGCGATATCCTCTTGCGTCATGCTACCGTCTTCGGAAATAAAGCCCGCGACCATCAGGAAGCTGCTGCTTGATTTCTCAACGCTGACGCCTTGTTGCTGTACTTCTTGTGGCAGCAGCGGCATTGCCAGCTGCAGCTTGTTCTGTACCTGTACCTGAGCGATATCAGGGTCAGTACCAGAGTTGAAGGTCAACGTAATCTGGACGTTACCGGACGAGTCACTGTTGGAGGACATGTACAGCAGGTTATCGATACCGTTCATATTCTGTTCGATAACCTGCGTCACGGTATCCTGCACCGTTTTGGCGTCAGCGCCCGGGTAGTTGGCGGAGATCGTGACTGCTGGTGGCGCAATGGTCGGATATTGCGCGATAGGCAGCTTCATGATCGACAAGATGCCCGCCAACATAATGATGATGGCGATTACCCATGCAAATATGGGGCGATCTATAAAGAACTTAGCCATGTATTACCGGCTCCTTTTTATGACTTCTTCTCGGGTTCAGACGCAGTCTGTGGCTTGCTATCAACTTCTTGCGCTTTCACCTGAACGCCAGGTCTGATTTTCTGCAGGCCAGAAACAATGACGCGATCGCCCGGTTTCAAACCAGCCGTCACCAACCACTTGTCGCCAATTGCCTGCGCGGCGGTCAGCGTACGCACTTCCACTTTATCGTCCGCACCTACAACCATCGCGGTAGCTTCGCCACGCGGGTTACGGGTGACGCCCTGTTGCGGAACCAGCAAGGCATCGGTACGCACGCCTTCGTCCAGACGGGCGCGCACGAACATACCTGGCAGCAAGGCATCGTTCGGGTTAGGGAAAATGGCACGAATAGTGATGGAACCGGTGGTTTCATCAACGGTCACGTCGGAGAATTCCAACGAACCTTCTTGCGCATATTCCTGGCCGTTTTCCAGCAGCAGCTTCACTTTAGCCTTGCCGTTTTCCTGTTTCAGGGTGCCATTAGCCAATTCCTGCTTCAGGCGCAGATAGTCGTTGCTTGACTGGGTCACGTCGACATACATCGGATCCAGTTGTTGCACGGTAGCCAGCGCATTGGCCTGACCGGAAGTCACCAGTGCTCCTTCGGTTACCGATGAAAGGCCGATACGACCAGAGATTGGGGAAGTCACTTTGGTGTAAGCCAGGTTAATACGTGCGGTTTCCACTGCGGCCTTGGCAGCGATCACGGACGCGTTAGCTTGCAGCAGAGTGGAGTTGGCGTTATCGAAATCTTGCTTACTGATGTAGCTGGTACCCAGTAAAGGCTTGTAACGATTGACCGTCAGACGCGCGATTTCTGCCGCGGCCTGGGCTTTGGCCAGATCGCCTTTGGCACTGTCATAAGCGGCTTGATAGGTCGCTGGATCGATTTGATACAGTGAAACACCCGCCTTGATGTCGCTGCCTTCAGTAAAGTTGCGTTTCAGGATGATGCCACTAACCTGAGGGCGAACTTCGGCGATGCGGTATGCTGCGGTACGACCAGGAAGATCGGTAGTAATATTGAGAGGTTCAGCCTTCAGCGTCACCACACCCACGGCAGGAGCCTGGTGTTGGGCCTGTTGCTGGGTTTCTTTATCATTACATCCTGTAAGCACTAAGCTGCCTGAAAGCATCAGAACTGCCGCCAGAGGCGTTAACCCTCTGTTTTTGTTCATAGAAAAACCTCAAGTGTCCGATTTCAAATTGATCAATGGATCACAAGCTTTAAAACCCATTGCTGCGTTAATTTTATCTGCGTGCTATGGTACATACATTCGCGAATGTATGTAAATCACACTCCCTGTAAAAAACAACAGCATGGCACGAAAAACCAAACAGCAGGCGCAAGAAACACGACAGCAGATCCTTGACGCTGCGGTGAGGGAATTCTCTGAACGTGGCGTATCAGCAACCTCACTGACAGATATCGCCACCGCTGCAGGGGTGACACGTGGTGCAATTTACTGGCACTTCAAGAACAAGGTAGACCTGTTTAATGAAGTTTGGGAGCTATCAGAGTCGAAAATAGGCGACCTGGAGATAGAGTATCAGGCAAAGTATCCCGATAATCCACTGCGTATTTTAAGAGAAATTCTGATTTATATTCTGACCGCTACGGTCGATGACTGTCGGCGCCGGGCATTGATGGAGATCGTGTTCCATAAATGCGAATTTATCGGTGAAATGATGCCGTTACATGACGCTCGCAAGGTGCTTTATCTTGAAGGCTATGATCGTATCGAACGCGTTTTACGCAATAGTATGGAGCAGGGGCAACTCCCTGCCGATCTGCATACTCGCCGGGCCGCAATCATCCTGCGTGCTTACATCACCGGCCTGATGGAGAACTGGCTGTTTATGCCGGAAAGCTTTGATCTCAAAGCCGAGGCGAGTATCTTGGTCGACAGCTTCCTCGAAATGGCGCAGCTTAGCCCTTCTTTACGCGTGAACGCGCCAGCCCGCTAGACCTCGATAAGGAGAATCCCAATGTCATCTCTGTTACTGATTGCCAACGGTGCGGCTTATGGCCAGGAATCGTTGTTCAATGCGCTACGTCTGGCGATCACCCTGAAAGAACAGCAGCCCGAGCTGCAGTTGAAACTGTTTTTGATGTCCGATGCTGTCGTGGCGGGCATTGCCGGGCAGCAGCCGCGTGAAGGCTATCATTTGCAGCAGATGCTGGAAATTCTGACGGCGCAGCAGGTGCCGGTCAAACTGTGTAAAACCTGTGCCGATGCCCGTGGCGTCAGCCAACTGAAGCTGGCCGATGGCGTAGAAATTGGCACACTGGTGGAATTGGCCCAGTGGACGCTGGCGGCGGAGAAGGTGCTGACTTTCTAATTCACAACGGTACGCTACATATCTACATATGCCCTATGGATTTCGAGCTACAGCTAGGCGTTACTATTGTAAGTGGCTGGGGTTAACGCTCACAGGTAACAACGCTGTAGCTTAAAAGACGACGGGGATTTGCGGTTCATCATCTGCAACGCTTTTATTATTCATCGCCAACCTGCGATCGTGATAACCTTGACGCTTCATTGTTAAACCGACGCTAAATCATGAGTCGCAGGCGTATTCTCCCCGTAGTCCAAACTGTTTCCCTGTCTTACGCTGCGGGCCAATTCCGCATTATTACGCTATGGTTTTTGTTGTTGGCGGCGCTGGTTCTGCCTTTGGGCGCGTTCGCGGCACAGAGCAGCGATCTTCCTGCGCGCAGCGACATTCAGAGCCAGATAGAGGCGCTGAACAAGCAAAAAAACCTGACGCCGGTCGAAAAACAATCCCTGCAGGATTTAACCCGCACGATGGAGTTGCTTGACGGCCTCGATCGCACCAAGCAAGAGCTCAATCAGCTTAAACAGCAGGTTCAGCAGGCACCGGCCAAATTACAGCAGGTCACGCGAGATCTGGAATCGCTGAAGAACCCGGCTGATGAAGCGGTAACGCGAGCCGAATTGTTGCCGCTTTCCCTGCGTCAGTTGGAAAGCCGCCTGTACCAAACGTTGGACGAACTGCAGGACACCCAGGAAAGCCTCTCGACCTACAACAGCCAGCTCATCTCACTACAGACCCAGCCCGAACGTGTGCAAAGCAGTATGTACACTGCATCCCAGCGCCTGCAGGAAATCCGTAACCTCCTTAGCGATCGTGCGCCTGGGCAAGAGGTGTTACGCAACACCCAACAGGTCATGCTCAATACGGAGCAGGTGTTGCTGAATGACGAGATAGACCTGCAGCGCAGAAGGCTAGAGGCCAATACCACGCTACAAGATCTACTCCAGAAACAGCGCGATTACACCACTATGAACATCGACGCCCTGGATCGTCGGGTGCAGGTATTACAGGATGTGGTAAACAGCAAACGGCTGACGCTGTCGGAAAAAACGGCGAAAGAGGCGCAGAACCCGGAGGATGCCAGCGATATCCAGAGCGACAAACTGGTGAGCAAAGAGCTGAACATCAACCGGCAAATCAGCCAGCGGCTGATCACCGCCACGCAAGAGAGTAATACCCTGTTCCAGCAAAATATTCAGGTGAAAAACTGGCTCGATCGCGGCCTGCAATCAGAACAAAACCTGAAAGAGCAGATCCAGGTGCTGAAGGGGAGTCTGGTGCTGTCGCGCATTCTTTATCAGCAGCAGCAAAACCTGCCGCCGGGTACGCTGGTAGCGGATATGAGTACCCATATTGCGGACTTACGGCTGGAGCAGTTTGAGATCAACCAGCAGCGCGATGAGTTGTTCAAAGGTGATGACTTCATCAACAAACTGGTGGCGGACAGTAAGGAAAAGGCCAGCGGTGACGTGCTTGATGCGTTGAATGAAATTGTCGATATGCGCCGTGAGCTGCTCGATCAACTGAATAAACAGCTCAATAACCAACTGTCGTTGGCTATCAACCTGCAGATTAATCAGCAGCAACTGACCAGCGTCTATAGCTCGGTACAGGACACGCTGACCCAGCAGATTTTCTGGGTTAACAGCAACAAACCGATCGATTTCGCTTGGCTCAAGGGGTTGCCTGGCGCGGTGAAAGAGCAGCTGGCCGGGCTGGATTTTAAATTCGAACCCGGGCAGTTGCTGTTGGGCGGGCTGCATGCCCTGGTGTTCCTGATCCCATTGCTGGTAGTGATTGGCCTACTTCGCTGGCGCTACCGCCTGATTGACAGGCATTTGCAAAAGCTTGCCAATGATGTCGGCCAGCTAAAGCGCGATAGCCAGCTGCATACGCCGAAAGCCATTCTGCTCACCTTATTAAAGGTGTTACCGGGTTCTTTACTGCTGCTCGGTGCCGGGTTCTGGTTCTATCGGGCCGATTTCAGCATCAGCGACTTTATCTGGGCCTTGTCACAACAGCTGGCGCTGTTCTGGTTGGTATTTGGCTTCACTTTCCGCATGCTGGCCCCTGGTGGTATTTCGCAGCGGCATTTTACTATCCCGGCCGATCGTTGTGCGCACTATCGCCGCCAGACCCTCAGATTGGGGCTGGCCCTGTTACCGCTGATCTTCTGGTCAGTACTGGGTGAAAAAGCTCCGCTGAGATTGGTCGAAGATGTTATTGGCCAGGTGGTGGTGATCCTGACGTTGGCGCTATTAGCGGTACTGGTGTTTCCCATCTGCCGCGACCATTGGCGAGAAAAAGACTCCCATAAAGTGCGGTTGCTGATGGTCACCGCGCTGGCTGCCACACCGGTGATCCTGTTAGGGCTGATGTTTGCCGGTTATTTCTATACCACGTTACGTTTGGCTGGTCGTTGGATCGATAGCCTGTATCTGTACTTCCTGTGGAATATCGTTTACCTGGCAGCGATCCGTGGCCTGAGCGTCGCTGCTCGTCGGTTGGCCTATCGCCGTGCCCTGGCGCGCCGCCAAAACCAGGCCAAAGAGAAAGAGGGGGCCGAAGGCAACGAGCCGGTAGAGGAACCCCCACTGGCGCTGGATCAAATCAACCAGCAGTCGCTGCGTTTGACCACCATGGTGCTGTTTCTGATCTTCGCCAGTGCGTTTTATGCGATATGGTCGGATCTGGTAACGGTGATCTCCTACCTCGACAGCGTTACCCTATGGCATTACTCCAGCAGCGTGGCGGGCAGTGTGATACCGCAGGCGGTAACGCTGGGCAATATGATGGTGGCCGTCCTGGCGGTGATCGTCGCTTACGTCATGACGCGTAACCTGCCGGGTTTGCTGGAAGTGCTGGTGTTATCCCGCCTGCAGCTGCGGCAGGGGGCTTCTTACGCCATCACCACCATTCTGACCTATCTGATCACGGCGGTGGGGACCATCACTGCGTTAGGATCGCTGGGCGTCTCTTGGGACAAACTTCAGTGGCTGGTGGCGGCGCTGTCGGTAGGTTTGGGCTTCGGTTTGCAGGAAATCTTTGCCAACTTCGTTTCCGGCCTGATCATCCTGTTTGAACGCCCGGTGCGGATCGGCGATACCATCACCATCGGCACATACTCCGGGACGGTCAGCAAGATCCGTATTCGCGCTACCACCATTACGGACTTTGACCGTAAAGAAGTGATCATTCCTAACAAAGCGTTTGTCACTGAACGGCTGATTAACTGGTCACTGTCTGACACCATTACCCGCGTGCTGATTAAAGTGGGGGTGGCCTATGGCTCTGATCTGGACAAGGTCAAGGCGTTGCTGTTGCAAGCTGCGCATGAAAACCCGCGCGTGATGACGGATCCTGAGCCGATGGTCTTTTTCCTCAACTTTGGCGCCAGCACGCTGGATCATGAGCTGCGGTTGTACGTGCGTGAGCTGCGTGATCGCAGCTATACCGTGGATGAATTGAATCGGGCGATTGACCGCCTATGCCGTGAGAACGACATTAATATCGCCTTCAACCAGTTGGAAGTGTACCTGCATAACCAGCAGGGCAACGAAGTGCAGGAGGTCAAGCGGACTCAGGTTCCAGGCATCGGTGATCAACCTGCGGTGTAGGAACCTGACGATAACGCTAGCGGGCCATGATCATTGGCCCGCGGGCAAATACGGTGAGGTAATGCCCGCACGCTGCATCTTTTCCTGATAGTCTTTTCTGACAATGTCCAGCGCGGCCAACGCCGTTGCCGGATCGATCTCGTTGCATTCCAGCAGGTAAATCAAGTCTACCGCCAGTTGTAATTCTGGGGAGGCATTCTCTAGCGACATAAGTCCAACGTTTGTGTTAGTAAAGGGATCTTCCCGTGTTTTAAACGCAGGAGAGACGAGATTGTGCTTGGGCTGAGTATAGTGAACCTGGCGCGGGGAGGGGAATAATCATTAAAATAATGTGACAAATATTCAAAAACCGTTTTCTTTTCGCTCGATACTGCGCTCTATGCGCGCCAGCGCTTGCCGACAACGCACTAATCTGCCCTCAAATGCGGCCAGTTCCTGTTGTAATTTCTTCTGCGCGGCGAAGGTGGTTTGTTGCCCTAACAGACTTTCGCGGTCCTGGATCATGGCGATCAAGCGGCGTTCATAATCCTGATGTTCGGCGAGCTTATGGTACAAATCGACCACAGCCACTTCCTTCGGCTGATTTTTACGCCGTATTGTCTGGGTCGCCATTTCGCGCTGTAACGCGGTGAGCTGTGCAACCAGCTTTTCCGCCAGAAAGGCGACATGAGCGGTACGGTTGTCTTTTACCGCCGTTTGTAGCTGGGCAAAGTTCTTTTGTATCTCGGCCAGATAATCTCGTAACCGCGTGCCGTGGTTGGAGAACAGGGCAACGTCAAACCGCGCCTGCGAGATAGGGGTATCACCTCGCGGTTGGATTTCGCTGGCCAGGGCGGCGATCTGTTGTTCAAGCGCCTGTAATAAGCGGTGCGTAGTCACGTGAGATCCTTCGATAAGGCAGTAAGTGTCTAAGCTTGCCCGTGAAAGAGAGATGAGACAAGCTTCGGATGGATAAAGCCGCCAACTGGCAGCATTATGGCCAAGGATGCTACAGTTAACGGGCCATCATGATAGGTAAGGACAGGCATGACTCGTTGGTTGTTGATTATACTGGGTTGGTTAGCCGTAGTGCTGGCAACGTTGGGCGTGGTGCTGCCACTGCTGCCAACGACCCCATTTCTGTTACTGGCTGCCTGGTGCTTTGCACGTTCTTCACCGCGTTTTCATCATTGGTTGCTGTATCGCTCCTGGTTCGGTTCTTATTTGCGTCATTGGCAACAGCATAAGGCGTTACCGCCTGGAGCCAAGTGGAAAGCGGTGCTGGTCATTGTCGTGACGTTTGCCGCTTCCCTCTGGTTGGTGAACCTTTGGTGGGTGCGAGGTGTACTGCTGGCGATCCTGGTTATTTTGCTGACCTTTATGCTCCGGCTGCCAGTTATTGACCTGCCGCAACAAAAACAGCGCTGATCGTGCGGCGTCAGTTGCATTTATCCGCCTTTTTGCATAGATTTGGGCGTTTTCGTGCGCAGGTTTCCTCCCGACGTTTTTTTGTTCAAAGCGTGGTAGTTGAAGGCCTGTGTGGAAGTTATCAGGTAGTTTTATCAGGCAATAACTATGACCGCGACTGCGCAACAGCTTCAGTATATTAGAGACAGTATCAAAACCATTCCCGACTACCCGAAGCCGGGTATTCTGTTCCGTGATGTGACCAGCCTGTTGGAAAACCCGCTGGCGTATGCTTCCAGTATTGAACTGCTGGTCGAACGTTACCGCGATACGGGCGTCACCAAGGTGGTGGGTACTGAAGCGCGTGGTTTCCTGTTCGGCGCACCGGTGGCGTTGGCGCTGGGCGTTGGCTTTGTGCCGGTACGCAAACCGGGCAAATTGCCGCGTGCGACGCTGAGCGAAAGCTATGAGCTGGAATACGGCACCGACAAGTTGGAAATTCACACTGATGCCATCGTTGCTGGCGACAAAGTGCTGGTCGTTGACGATCTGCTGGCCACCGGTGGCACGATTGAAGCCACCGCCACGCTGATCCGCCGTTTGGGTGGTGAAGTGACAGACGCGGCATTTATCATCAACCTGCCGGACCTCGGGGGCGAAACGCGCCTGAATAATCTGGGTATTAATTGCTACTGCCTGCTCGACTTCGCTGGGCATTGATACCTTCGATAGACAACCCCGTGGTTCGCTGCGGGGTTGACGTATAACCACGACTTCCCCGTATTCTCCGCTGTATTCTGACATTTTCTGTTTCGCCCCCATCAGTTCCTTGCTAAAAATGCCAAAGCGCTCCCTATCTTGACGGGCTAACAAGTTTGCACCTGACAGGCATGATGCAAAGTTATAGGAATGACGGCGGGCGTACTGTTACACTAAAGTGTGCGTGGCCATCGGACGATAAAGGGTATCGGTTCAACCTCGGTACCCAGCAGGCCGCCCACATGGCAATGTCCTTGACGTTGTGATGTACTACTTGGGTTGAAATTACTCCATAAATCAGTGATGAAGTCTTAATGAGCTATCAGGTTCTTGCCCGTAAGTGGCGCCCCCAAACGTTTGCAGAGGTTGTCGGACAAGAGCATGTCCTGACGGCGCTGGCTAATGGCCTCTCTCTGGGGCGGATCCATCACGCCTATCTGTTCTCCGGCACGCGCGGCGTGGGTAAAACCACCATTGCACGGCTGCTGGCCAAAGGTTTGAACTGCGAAACAGGCATCACCGCGACGCCCTGCGGCCAATGTGATAACTGCCGTGAGATCGAGCAGGGGCGCTTTGTTGATCTGATCGAGATCGATGCCGCCTCCAGAACCAAAGTGGAAGATACTCGCGATCTGCTCGATAACGTGCAATACGCCCCGGCGCGTGGCCGTTTCAAGGTCTACCTGATCGATGAAGTCCACATGCTCTCGCGCCACAGCTTCAATGCGTTGCTGAAAACGCTGGAAGAGCCGCCTGCGCACGTCAAGTTCCTATTGGCAACCACCGATCCGCAGAAGCTGCCGGTCACTATTCTTTCCCGCTGCCTGCAATTCCATCTTAAAGCGATGGACGTGGAACAGATCCGCACGCAGTTGGAAACCGTCTTGCTGGCAGAGCACATCACCAGCGATGCCCGCGCGTTGCAACTGTTGGCGCGCGCCGCCGATGGCAGTATGCGTGATGCCCTCAGCCTGACCGACCAGGCGATTGCCATGGGGCAAGGGCAGGTGACGACCGACACCGTCAGCCAGATGCTAGGGACGTTGGATGATGAGCAGCCGCTGGCCATCCTGGAAGCCCTGGTGAGTGCCGACGGCGAAAAAGTGATGGCGCAGGTCGCCCAGGCAGCGTCACGCGGTGTGGATTGGGAAAACCTGCTGGTGGAAACACTGGCGCTGCTGCACCGCATTGCGATGGTGCAACTGCTGCCCGCAGTGCTGGATAACCACTATGCTGCGATTGAGCAGCGGTTACGCGAGCTTGCGCGCACCCTGCCGCCAACGGACGTACAGCTTTACTACCAAACCTTGCTGGTTGGCCGCAAAGAGCTGGCCTATGCCCCGGATCGCCGTATGGGCGTTGAGATGACCCTGCTACGCGCGCTGGCGTTTCACCCAAAAGCGGTGATCCCAGAGCCGGTGGCCATGGTGCAGATCGCGCCGGCGCAGCCGCAGGGGAATATGGCTGTTGCGCCACCTTCTGCCTATCCAGATGCCCCGCCCCCCTTAGGGCAGGCTGCGCCGCCGCAGAATACTCAACCAACAAATTTACCGGATGCTACCGCGCAGCTACTTAAAGCGCGAACCCAGTTGCTGCGGCAACAGGGGGCATCCACCGCAAAAAAGAATGAGCCGGCGGCGCCAGGAATAGCGCGGCCGGCTAACTCGGCACTAGAGCGTTTAGCCTCGGTAACCGAACGCAGCCAGAAGCGTCAGGCCGAAAAGATCGTGACGGAGAAACCGGCCAAGCCGGAGGCTTATCGCTGGCGCGCGCTTACCGAACCAGAAGTCGTGCCGGAACCGCTGGCCACGCCAAAAGCGTTGCGTACGGCGCTCGAACATGAAAAAACGCCTGAGCTGTCGGCTAAACTGGTGGTTGAGTCCATCGAACGCGATCCTTGGGCGGCAGAGATCGACCAGCTAAAAATACCGAAACTGGTGCAGCAACTGGCGCTAAATGCCTTTAAGCAGCAACTGGCACCAGACAGTATTTGTCTCCACCTGCGGTCTTCGCAGCGTCATCTGAATTCGCCTTCGGCGCAGAAGACGCTTGCACAGGCACTCAGTGAGTTACATGGCCGCACGGTTGAACTCAGCGTGGTGGAAGACGATAATCCGGCGGAGCGGACTCCGCTGGAGTGGCGGCAAGCCATTTATGAAGAAAAACTGGCACAGGCTCGCCAGTCCATCGTTGCGGATACCAATATCCAGACCCTGCGTCGGTTCTTCGATGCAGATCTGGATGAAGAGAGTATTCGCCCTATTTAACGCGGCGCACAGTGCGCGGCCAATGCAATGAGAGACGACTATGTTTGGTAAAGGCGGTATGGGTAACCTGATGAAGCAAGCCCAGCAAATGCAGGAAAAGATGCAGCAGATGCAGGAAGAAATTGCCAAATTGGAAGTGACTGGTGAATCCGGCGCAGGCCTGGTGAAAGTGACCATCAACGGGGCGCATAACTGCCGCCGGGTTGAAATCGACCCAAGCCTGATGGAAGACGACAAAGAGATGCTGGAAGATCTGATCGCTGCTGCTTTCAATGACGCAGCACGTCGCATCGAAGAAACCCAGAAAGAGAAGATGGCGTCGGTTTCCAGCGGGATGCAGTTGCCGCCAGGCTTTAAGATGCCGTTCTGATGCAAACCAGCCCGCTCCTTGAATCATTGATGGAGGCACTGCGCTGCCTGCCGGGCGTTGGCCCGAAGTCGGCGCAGCGTATGGCGTTCCAACTGCTGCAGCGCGATCGCAGCGGCGGGATGCGGCTGGCACAGGCGCTGACCCGTGCCATGTCGGAGATCGGCCACTGTGCCGATTGCCGTACCTTCACCGAGCAGGATACCTGCACCATCTGCAATAATGTGCGCCGCCAGCAAAACGGCCAGATTTGCGTAGTGGAGAGCCCGGCGGATATTCACGCCATCGAGCAGACCGGCCAGTTTGCCGGGCGCTACTTTGTGCTGATGGGCCATCTGTCACCGTTAGACGGCATTGGCCCTGGCGATATCGGCCTGGATCGGTTGGAGCAACGGCTGGAGAAGGAAACCATCACCGAAGTGATCCTGGCCACCAACCCGACGGTGGAAGGGGACGCTACGGCCAACTACATCGCCGAGATGTGTGGCCAATATGGCGTACTTGCCAGCCGCATTGCCCACGGAGTTCCGGTAGGTGGTGAACTGGAAATGGTGGACGGCACCACGCTGTCGCACTCCCTGGCCGGACGCCACGCGATCAAATTCTGATGATTCTGTACGGGGCAGCCCTCTGCCCCGTAATTCAGTTGACAAAAAATTCCCCGCCAGCCGCTTGAAAAACCACAGAGTTAACCCCATCTGATCCTCATTGCATGATTTGGTCACTACTGTCTTTGAGGTAATCAATGAGTATGAAAGGTCAAGAAACCCGTGGGTTCCAGTCTGAAGTCAAACAACTGCTTCATTTGATGATCCATTCGCTGTACTCCAATAAAGAAATCTTCCTGCGTGAGCTGATCTCCAACGCCTCCGATGCGGCAGACAAGCTGCGTTTCCGCGCGCTTTCCAAGCCTGAGCTGTATGAAGGTGATGGTGAACTACGCGTGCGTCTGTCTTTCGACAAAGAGAAGCGCACCCTGACGATTGCCGATAACGGCATCGGTATGAGCCGCGAAGAAGTGATCGAAAACCTGGGGACGATTGCCAAATCTGGTACCAAGGCCTTCCTGGAGTCTATCGGCTCAGACCAGGCTAAAGACAGCCAACTGATCGGTCAGTTCGGCGTGGGCTTCTACTCAGCGTTCATCGTGGCGGACAAAGTCACCGTACGTACCCGCGCGGCTGGTGCTGCGGAAGATCAAGGGGTGTACTGGGAGTCTGCCGGTGAAGGTGATTACACCATCGCCGATATCGACAAGGCCGATCGCGGCAGCGAAATTACCCTGCACCTGCGTGAAGGCGAAGACGAATACCTCGACGGCTGGCGTCTGCGCTCGGTGATTGGCAAATATTCCGATCACATTGCGCTGCCGGTAGAGATCGAAACCAAGAATGAAGAAGACGGCACCGTCACCTGGGAGAAAATCAACAAGGCGCAAGCGTTGTGGACTCGCAGCAAAGCCGACGTGACCGAAGAAGAGTACAAAGAGTTCTACAAGCATATTGCCCATGACTTTACCGATCCGCTGAGCTGGAGCCACAACCGGGTGGAAGGTAAGCAGGAGTACACCAGCCTGCTGTACATCCCGGCCCAGGCGCCGTGGGATATGTGGAATCGCGATCACAAACACGGCCTGAAGCTGTACGTTCAGCGCGTGTTTATCATGGATGACGCCGAGCAGTTCATGCCGAACTACCTGCGCTTTGTGCGTGGCCTGATCGATTCCAACGATCTGCCGCTGAACGTTTCGCGTGAAATCCTGCAGGACAGCCGTGTTACCCAGAACCTGCGTGGCGCGCTGACCAAACGTGTGTTGCAGATGCTGGACAAGCTGGCGAAAGACGATGCGGAAGCCTACCAGAAGTTCTGGCAGCAGTTCGGTATGGTACTGAAAGAAGGGCCAGCGGAGGACGGCGGCAACAAAGAGGCCATCGCCAAACTGCTGCGCTTTGCTTCTACGCACAATGACAGCTCGGCGCAAACCGTCTCGCTGGAAGAGTACGTCAGCCGCATGACCGAAGGCCAGGACAAGATTTACTACATCACTGCCGACAGTTATGCCGCCGCCAAGAGCAGCCCGCACCTGGAGCTGTTCCGCAAGAAAGGCATCGAAGTCCTGCTGCTGTCTGACCGTATCGATGAGTGGATGATGAGCTACCTGACCGAGTTTGACGGTAAGGTGTTCCAGTCGGTCAGCAAAGCGGATGAAGCGCTGGATAAACTGGCGGATGAAACCGAAGAGCAGAAAGAAGCCGAGAAGCAGCTGGAGCCGTTTATCGAGCGGGTCAAGACGCTGTTGGGTGAGCGAGTGAAGGACGTGCGTCTGACGCATCGTCTGACTGATACCCCGGCCATCGTCACCACCGATGCCGACGAGATGAGCACCCAGATGGCCAAACTGTTTGCCGCTGCGGGGCAAGCTGCGCCGGAAGTGAAGTATATCTTCGAGCTGAACCCAGAGCATGCGTTGGTCAAACGCGCATCCGATGTGGGCGATAACGAACAATTTGCCGAATGGATCGATCTGCTGTTGGATCAGGCCCTGCTGGCCGAGCGTGGGACGCTGGAAGATCCAAACCAGTTTATCCGCCGCATGAATAAGCTGTTGTCCGCTTAATCAGCAAAATACGCCCCAGACCTTAGAGTTTGGGGCGTAATCTCTTCTATTCCGGTTAAATTTTCTCGCTGCTTGCCTCGTTTCAGCCCGATCTTTCCGCAACCGATTTCCTCTCGCTACCTTGAGCCACCCCCCTCAGAAATGGTAAGGTTGAGTGTTTTCGAAATTTAATAAAAACTCAAACCCGATAGACTTCCGGCCGCGGCCCGAAGAATGAAGGGAAATACATAGCAAGGGGATTTACGCAATGCGTATCATTCTGCTGGGCGCTCCAGGCGCTGGTAAAGGCACTCAGGCTCAATTCATCATGGAGAAATACGGCATTCCGCAAATCTCCACGGGCGATATGTTGCGCGCAGCCGTTAAGGCCGGTTCTGAGCTGGGCAAAAAGGCGAAAGAAATCATGGACGCCGGCAAGCTGGTGACCGATGAGCTGGTTATTGCGCTGGTCAAAGAGCGTATTACCCAGGAAGACTGCCGTAACGGTTTCCTGCTGGACGGTTTCCCACGCACCATTCCACAGGCCGATGCGATGAAAGAAGCCGGCATTAAAGTGGATTACGTGCTGGAGTTCGACGTACCGGACGAACTGATCGTCGATCGTATCGTTGGCCGCCGCGTGCATGCGCCATCTGGCCGCGTGTACCACATCAAATTCAATCCGCCGAAGGTGGAAGGGAAAGATGACGCCACTGGCGAAGAGCTGACCACCCGTAAAGACGATCAGGAAGAGACCGTGCGTAAGCGCCTGGTGGAATACCATCAGATGACCGCACCGCTGGTGTCTTACTACCATAAAGAAGCCGAGGCGGGTAATACGTCCTACCACAAGATCGATGGCACCCGTAAGGTGACGGAAGTGAGCGCTGAGCTGGCGACCATTCTGGGCTAATCGGTGTCAAGGCTGTAGAAAACGCTGGGCTTGCTGTTGCTGCCCGGCGTTTTTTTTTGCCGCTTCATGCTAGGTTATCAGTGCTACCGTTTCGCCCGACAGGAAAAGCCGCATGCCCAGGCAGACAAATTTTTTGCAAGAAGCGACCGCGCGTCAGATCGTGCAACGCGCGATGAGCATCATTCACCATTCGGTCAACGTGATGGACAGCAACGGCGTCATTATTGCTTCCGGCAACGCCTCGCGTCTGTATCAGCGCCACGAAGGGGCGGTATTGGCTCTGACCGAAAACCGGGTGGTGGAGATTGATGAGGCCACGGCACAGCATCTGAAGGGGGTGCAACCCGGCATCAATCTGCCATTCAGTTTCCGCAATCAACTGGTCGGCGCGATAGGGGTTTCCGGCGATCCGGCTCAGGTGCGAGCCTATGGTGAACTGGTGAAAATGGCGGCGGAGCTGATGGTGGAACAGGCCGCGATGCTCGATCAACATCAGTGGGAGAAGCGTTACCGGGAAGAGCTGGCCAATCAACTGCTGCAAGGGCACAGTGAACCCGGTTCGCGCGAGGCGATGGCGGCCTATTTAGAACTGGATCTGCAACAGCCACGCATTGTCTGGCTGCTTGAGCTGTATGAGCCGCAGCCGCAGGCACTGAGAGGCTTGCTGGCAGAGCTGGAGATCACCCAGCGTGAGGCGCTTATCACCATGACCAGCTTTAATGAACTGGTGCTCTTGCGCCCAGCCTGTATGAGACAGGGCGTGTGGGACGTGCAGCAGGAGCGCAAGCTGGCCCAGCAACTCCAGCATGAGATCCAGCAACGCTTTGGCCTGCGGTTGATCGTCGGGGGCTTTTACAGTGGTGATGAGGGCGTCTACCGCTCCATTCAGACCGCGCGTGCAGTGCAAACCATGGCGCACCGCCTTAAGTTGCCCCAGCATACGCTATTTTATGATGACTACCCGCTGCCCTCTCTGTTGTGTGATTTGGGGGAGGATTGGCGAGCGCAGGAGCTATCCCGGCCCTGGCAGCAATTGAGCGTCCAGGATGAGAAAGGGATGCTGAGAAACACGCTGCGCCACTATTTCAATCAGAATTGTGACCAAACCAAGACTGCGGCACAGCTGCATATTCACGTTAACACCCTGCGTTACCGCCTACAGCGCGTAGAAAAAACGACTGGCCTGAAGATCAATCAATTGGCGGACGTCTTGCAACTGTATATCGGTATGTTGATGCAGGATTGAATTGTGTGAATGCACAAAATAACGTTATTTTTTACCCTTTTGTTTGTGTCTATCGCTAAAGAATTTCCGTTGTCGGCAGGGTATGGTATTCACTAACCGATGCAGTGGCATCCTCTGAAGATTAAGGCACTGTCGATGAACACCCTACAGAAAGTGGTAATTGCCCCCGACTCCTTTAAAGAGAGCCTGAGTGCTCAGGGTGTCGCAGAAGCGATCGAGCGTGGTTTCCGGCAAATCTATCCGCAGGCGCACTATGTGTTGCTGCCCATGGCGGACGGAGGCGAGGGCACCGTCGATGCGATGGTGGCCGCCACCGGTGGGGAAATCATCAATGTGCAGGTGAGCGGGCCGCAGGGCAAACCTACTGCTGCATTTTATGGTCTGTTGGGGGAAGGGAAAACCGCAGTTATCGAAATGGCGGCCGCGTCCGGGCTGCATCTGGTGGCGGGTGACGAACGCGATCCATTAGTGACCACCAGCTTTGGCACCGGTGAGCTGATCCTGGCGGCACTGCAACAAGGTGTAGACTCGATCATTTTGGGGATCGGCGGCAGCGCAACCAACGATGGCGGGGCGGGCATGATGCAGGCGCTGGGCGCTAAGCTACTCGACCATCATAATCAAGAATTAAGGCCCGGTGGCGCGGCGTTGGCGCAACTGGCGCATATCGATCTCAGACAATTGGATCCCCGCCTGCAGCAGGTGAAGATTACGGTAGCCTGTGATGTGGATAACCCGCTGTGTGGCGATCACGGGGCTTCAGCAATCTTCGGCCCACAGAAAGGGGCTACGCCGGAGAAGGTGCAGCAACTGGACAAGGCGCTGCATCATTACGGCACGCTCCTGGAGCAGAGCACCGGGCGCAAGGTATTGCAGGTGCCCGGCTCGGGCGCGGCAGGGGGCATGGGGGCGGCATTGATCGGTTTTCTGGCCGCTGAGCTGCGGCCAGGCATCGAAATCGTGATCGAAACGCTGCATCTGGAAGATGCGGTACGTAATGCTGACCTGGTGATCACGGGTGAAGGGCGGCTCGACAGCCAGTCGATCCACGGCAAAACCCCGATCGGCGTTGCGCGGGTAGCCAAGCGCCACCAATTACCGGTGATTGCCATTGCCGGTAGCCTGTCAAAAGACTATCAGGTGGTGCATCAACACGGCATCGACGCCGCTTTCTCGGTGATCGACCGCATCGTGACGCTGCCAGAGGCGCTGGCGGACGCGGCCCATAACCTGGAAGTCACGGCGCGTAACGTAGCCGCCGTCTGGCAACTGGCGCAAAAATAACCCCCGTTCTACCTGTTATTGATATAGGTTCCGGTCCGGCGCTTTTCCGTTACAATAGGCCGCATGAGTGGCTGTTAATACGCTGAGAAATAACAGGGTATTTGCCGGGAAGGACAAGGGGATCGGAATGAAACAAGAGAAACACGGGGTATTGCTGGTGAATCTGGGTACGCCAGAGGCACCTACTCCGCAGGCGGTAAAACGCTATCTGAAAGAATTTCTCAGTGACAACCGGGTGGTCGATACTGCCCCGCTGATCTGGTGGCCAATTCTTAACGGCATCATTCTGCCGATCCGTTCACCGCGTGTGGCAAAGCTTTATCAATCCGTCTGGATGGAAGAAGGCTCACCGTTGCTGGTCTATAGCCGCCGCCAACAGCGGGAGCTGGCGGCGCGTATGCCAAATACCCCGGTAGAACTGGGCATGAGCTACGGTTCACCCAGCCTGGCACAGGCGATCGACAGCCTATTGGCGCAGGGCGTGACCAATCTGGTGGTGTTGCCGTTGTATCCGCAATACTCGTGTTCGACCAGCGCCGCAGTCTGGGATGGTGTGGCGCGGGTGCTGAAAGGCTATCGCCGCCTGCCATCGATTGGCTTTATCCGTGACTATGCCGAGCACCCAGCGTATATCCTGGCTTTGCAGCAAAGCGTTGAGCGGTCGTTCGCTGAACACGGTAAGCCCGATCGCCTGGTGATGTCGTTCCACGGTATTCCCAAACGCTACGCCACTCTGGGTGATGATTACCCGCAACGTTGCGAAGATACCTACCGCGCGTTGGCGGCGGCCATACCTCTGTCCCCAGATCGGGTGATGATGACCTATCAATCGCGTTTTGGCCGGGAGCCTTGGCTGACGCCGTACACCGACGAAACCCTGAAGAGCCTGCCAGCGCAAGGGGTGAAGCATATCCAACTGATCTGCCCCGGTTTTTCTGCAGATTGCCTGGAAACGCTGGAGGAGATCAAAGAGCAGAACCGCGAAATCTTCCTTGAGGCGGGGGGCGAGAAGTTTGAATACATCCCGGCACTTAATGATGACGCCGCCCATATCGATATGATGCAACAGCTGGTGGGTCAACGGCTGTAATCAAGCCGGCTTTTCACCGCTCGGCTAGCAAAATGCTCACGTGAAAGCGCAGCAATCAGGCGGGAATGTGCTAACATTCCTGCCTGTTCACCGCAACTCACCGCCAATCACATGAAATTTCCTGGTAAACGTAAATCCAAACATTATTTTCCGGTCAACGCTCGCGATCCGTTATTGCAGCAGACACAGCCTGAAAATGAAGTCAGTACCTCTTATGTCGTCGGTATCGATCAGACGCTGGTAGATATCGAAGCTAAAGTGGATGATGCGTTTGTTGAACGCTACGGCCTTAGCCTGGGCCATTCGCTGGTCATTGAAGACGACGTTGCCGAGGCGCTGTATCAGGAACTGAGCGACAACAACCTGATCACTCATCAATTTGCCGGTGGCACCATCGGTAACACCCTGCACAACTACTCGGTACTGGCGGACGATCGTTCCGTGCTGCTCGGCGTGATGTGCAGCAACGTCAAAATTGGCAGCTATGCCTATCGCTATCTGTGCAACACCTCCAGCCGTACCGATCTCAACTACCTGCAAGCGGTGGATGGGGCCATTGGCCGCTGCTTTACGCTGATTAGCGAGAGCGGCGAGCGCACCTTTGCCATCAGCCCGGGGCAGATGAACCAGCTACGCCCGGAAAGCATTCCTGAAGAAGTGATCGCAGGGGCTGCCGCGTTGGTACTGACCTCCTACCTGGTGCGTTGCAAACCCGGTGAGCCAATGCCGGAAGCCACCATGCAGGCGATCGCGTTTGCCAAAAAGCATGATGTACCGGTGGTGCTGACGCTGGGCACCAAGTATGTCATTGCGGATAACCCGGTGTGGTGGCGTGATTTTCTCAGGGAACATGTTTCCATTCTGGCGATGAATGAAGATGAGGCGCTGGAACTCACTGGGTTGAGCGATCCGCTGATGGCCTCAGAGATGGCATTGGACTGGGTAGATTTGGTGCTGTGTACCGCTGGGCCAAACGGTCTGTACATGGCAGGCTACACCGAAGAGGCCAACAAGCGTGAAACTCAGCATCCGCTGTTGCCGGGCCATATCGCCGAGTTTAACCGCTTCGAATTCAGCCGTGCGATGCGCCGTGCAAGCTGCGAAAACGCGCTCAAGGTCTATTCGCATATCGCCCCGTATATGGGCGGCCCGGAAAAGATCATGAATACCAACGGTGCGGGCGACGGTGCGTTGTCTGCGCTGCTGCATGATATCGCCGCTAACGGCTATCACCGTAACAACGTGCCAAACTCCAGCAAGCATGTACGTAGCTACCTGACCTATTCTTCATTGGCGCAGGTTTGCAAATATGCCAACCGCGTTAGCTATCAGGTGCTTAACCAGCACTCGCCACGTTTGACCCGTGGGCTGCCGGAGCGGGAAGACAGTCTGGAAGAGTCTTACTGGGAACGGTAACCAACAACAACCGGTAAGAGCGCGGTTTTAGCGCTCTTACCGGCTTAATGGCTTCAGATTGGGCAGGCGGCCAGCTTTTCTTCGTCCGACAGCGTATCCAGCTTGAGGATATTCAACATGCTGTTGGCGATCTCACGTTCACCCATCACCACCTGATCGGCACCCCGGTCGGAAATATACGAAACCTCGTCGTCGTAATGAGCGCGGGCGATAATCTCCAGAGTAGGGCGCTTGGTGCGGGCCGAGGCCACGATCTCACCGGCTTCATAACCGTTGGGAATGGTCAGCAGCAACCAGCGTGCGCAGTCGAGCCGCGCCAGTTCCATGATCTCAGGATTGGCTGCATTGCCTAACACCGCTTTGATCCCTTGAGCGCGCAGCGCTTCTACTCGGGGGCGGGAGTTTTCTATCACCACCATCGAGACGCCCTCTTCGCTCAGCTTGGCCCCAAGCAGGCTACCAACCCGACCATAACCCACGACGACGGCGTGATTGCAGATATCGACCGGGATCTGCTTCTCTTCCTCCACCGCTTCTTCCAGGATCTGATCCTCGATGGTTTCCGTCTTGGCCAGATAGCGCTCCAGCAAGGTAAACAGCAGCGGGTTGAGCATGATTGACAGGATCGCTCCGGCCAGCACCAGATTGCGGCCATGCTGATCCATCATGCCCAGCGTGACCCCCAATCCGGCCAGGATAAAGGCGAACTCACCAATCTGCGCCAGGCTGGCGGAAATGGTTAGCGCGGTACGCTTGGAGTGACCGAACATTTTGACCAGTGCGAAGGCTGCCACCGATTTACCAAACAGGATAATCGCCAGCGTTGCCAACACCGCCAGCGGTTGGTTGATCAGGATCATCGGGTCGAACAGCATACCGACCGAGACAAAGAACAGCACCGCAAAGGCGTCACGCAGCGGCAGCGTATCGTGCGCTGCGCGGTGGCTCAGTTCCGATTCGTTCAGCACCATACCGGCAAAGAAGGCACCCAGGGCAAATGAGACGTCAAACAGGCCGACAGCGCCGTAGGCAATACCCAGCGCCAGTGCCAATACCGCCAGCGTAAACAGCTCGCGCGAGCCGGTACTGGCGGTTTTTGCCAGGATCCATGGCACCACACGGCGGCCGACGATAATCATCAGCGCGATAAAGGCGATAACCTTGCCAATGGTGATGGCCAACTCGGTGAGCAGTTGCGTGGTGCTGGCGGTATCGCTGTTGAGCATATTGGCAAACGCCGGCAGCAGCACCAGGGCCAACACCATGGCCAAATCTTCGACAATCAGCCAGCCGATGGCGATCTGCCCACGTTGGCTGTCGATCAGTTGCCGTTCTTCCAGGGCGCGCAGCAGTACCACGGTACTGGCGGTGGACAGACACAGGCCGAACACCAGGCCGGAAACCAAATCCCAGCCCATCAGTTTGGACAGCCCCATCCCCAACACCGTCGCGACGGCGATTTGGGCAATGGCCCCTGGGATAGCGATATTTTTTACTGCGAGGAGATCTTTAAGCGAGAAATGGAGACCAACACCGAACATCAGCAGGATCACCCCAATCTCCGCGAGTTCCGGCGCCAACGAGGTATCAGCGACGAAACCGGGGGTAAACGGGCCGGCAAGTACGCCTGCGGCCAGATACCCTACCAATGGGGAGATGCGCAGGCGGTTTGCCAGCATTCCGAAGAGGAAGGCGAGTACTAACCCTCCAACAATAGTGGTGATCAAGGGTGTTGAATTATGCATCCATACTCCTCTGGTTGTGCTCACGGATGTTACGAAAGGATACATTTAGTTTATTGCATTTGTGCTTTCATTGCTTAGCTAATTTAGGGTTTTGTGTAAAAAACCAGACTATTCGTCTATTATGGCAGAAGGAAGGGGAATTATGGTGTAATTGACCGGATTAAATGGGGTTTCGGAGTAGATAACCCGGTTTAACTTCTGCGCTAAACCGGGGTGATGTCAGGGTTAATGCTGGTTATGCTCCATATTTGGTAGCAATGCGGTGATAATGCCGATAAGCGGCAGGAATGCACAGATTTGATAAACCAGCTCGATACTGGTCAAATCGGCGACATAACCAAGAACTGCCGCGCCTAACCCGCCCATACCGAAAGCAAAACCGAAGAATAGCCCGGAAACCATCCCCACTTTGCCGGGGATCAGCTCTTGCGCATACACCAGAATGGCCGAGAAGGCCGAGGCCAGAATAACCCCGATGATCACCGTCAAAATCCCGGTCCAGTAGAGAGAAGCATGGGGTAAAGCCAGGGTAAATGGGGCAGCGCCCAGGATAGAACCCCAAATTACATATTTACGCCCGAACTTATCTCCCAAAGGCCCGCCAATGATGGTTCCTGCTGCCACGGCAAACAGGAAGGCAAACAAATGGAATTGGGCATTCTGTATCGAAACGCCGAACTTATGTATGAGATAAAAGGTGTAATAGCTGCTAATACTCGCCAAGTAGAAGTATTTGGAGAATATCAGCACCAGCAGGATGCTTAAGGAGAACACGACGGTACGTTTTGGCAGCGGTTTGACCAGGGAAGCGGTTTTTGGCTTGCCTTGGGCTGCCCGATGTTGCTGCTGATACCATTTACTGACTTGCAACAGGACCACAATGGCCAGCAGCGCAGCCAGTGAGAACCAGGCGATATTTCCCTTGCCGTAGGGGGCGATAATCAGCGCGGCCAACAGCGGGCCGAGTGAACTGCCGAAGTTGCCCCCCACCTGGAACAGCGACTGGGCCAAACCGTGCCGTCCACCGGATGCCATGCGAGCAACGCGGGATGACTCAGGATGGAATACCGAGGAACCGGTGCCCACCAACGCGGCCGCCAGCAGCACCAGAGGGAAGGTGTTGGCCACCGAAAGCAGCAGTAAGCCCGACAGGGTGAATCCCATGCCGATGGGTAGCGAATAAGGCTGCGGGTGCTTGTCTGTATAATAACCAATCAGCGGTTGTAGCAGCGATGCGGTGAGCTGATAGGTCAGGGTGATCATCCCGATCTGCACAAAGCTGAGGCTAAAATCGGCTTGCAAAATCGGGTAAATCGCCACGATCAGCGATTGCATCATATCGTTGAGCAGGTGAGAAACGCTGATAGCACCGAGAATAGAGAACGCTGTGCCTTTGGCCGCGCTGCTGGTTACCGGTGGAATATCCGTTTCACTACGGTCAGTCATATTATTATTAGCCTGGTAAGTGAGAGGAGAGAGCCGACATCTTATAACGTTCATCTTTCGTCCGACAACGGGGTAGCTGATTCTCTCTCGATCATTATGTGCTATCGGGAGCGCCGATCAAATTCTGACCGGCCGTGCCTTTCCGACATAATTTGACGTATGTCGCAAAAATTTGAAATTAGTTGCAGCCGATTCGCGTTACAATTTCGTCCTCATCAAAAAATACCCATTATTAACAATGGAGATCTGCCATGCGCTTTTCGCTTCACACCACCGCATGTGCGTTGGCTGTTTCCCTGACGTTGTTTTCAGGAACGGTCAGTGCCTGGGAAAAGGATAAAACCTACGATATCACCATCCTGCACACCAACGATCATCACGGCCATTTCTGGCAGAACGATCATGGCGAGTACGGCCTAGGGGCGCAAAAGACGCTGGTGGACAGTATCCGTCAGGAAGTGGCGGCGAA
This sequence comes from Serratia sp. 14-2641, assembly GCF_001692375.1. Taxonomy (NCBI): domain Bacteria; kingdom Pseudomonadati; phylum Pseudomonadota; class Gammaproteobacteria; order Enterobacterales; family Yersiniaceae; genus Serratia; species Serratia sp. 14-2641. The sequence continues at coordinate 60,532 of NZ_LXKR01000077.1, forward strand.
AGGCGGCAGCGTGCTGCTGCTGTCCGGTGGGGACATCAACACCGGCGTGCCAGAGTCGGATTTGCAGGATGCAGAACCCGACTTCCGTGGCATGACGCTGATCGGCTACGACGCGATGGCGATCGGCAACCACGAATTCGACAACCCGCTCAGCGTGTTGCGCCAGCAGGAGAAGTGGGCTTCTTTCCCGCTACTGTCCGCCAACATTTATCAAAAAAGCACCCAGCAACGCCTGTTCAAGCCTTATGCCCTGTTTGAAAAGCAAGGGGTGAAGATTGCGGTGATCGGCCTGACCACCGATGACACCGCAAAAATCGGCAACCCGGAATACTTTACCGATATCGAATTCCGTGTCCCGGCGCAAGAAGCCAAGCAGGTGGTGGAGCAGTTGCGCAAAGATGAAAAGCCGGACGTGATTATCGCTGCCACCCACATGGGCCACTACGACGATGGTAACCATGGCTCCAACGCGCCGGGGGACGTAGAGATGGCACGTAGCCTGCCTGCGGGCTATCTGGATATGATTGTCGGTGGGCATTCGCAAGATCCGGTCTGTATGGCGAGTGAAAACCACAAACAGGTGGATTATGTACCGGGCACGCCTTGCTCGCCAGATCGCCAAAACGGGACCTGGATCGTCCAGGCTCACGAATGGGGTAAATACGTTGGTCGTGCCGACTTCCAGTTCCGCAACGGCGAACTGAAATTGATGCATTACCAGCTGATCCCGATCAACCTGAAGAAAAAGGTAGAGAAAGCCGACGGCACCAGCGAGCGGGTCTATTACACCCAGCAGATCCAGGAAGATCCGTCGATGATGAAGCTGCTGACGCCGTTCCAGGACAAGGGCAAGGCCCAGTTGGAAGTGAAAGTGGGCAGCGTCAACGGCAAACTGGAAGGGGATCGCAGTAAAGTCCGCTTCGTGCAGACCAACCTTTCGCGCGTGCTGCTAGCCGCGCAGATGGAACGCGCCAACGCAGACTTCGCCGTGATGAGCGGTGGTGGTGTGCGTGACTCGATCGAGGCTGGTGATATCACCTATAAAAACGTGCTCAAGGTGCAGCCGTTTGGCAACACGCTGGTGTATGTCGATATGAAAGGCAGCGAGGTTGAGCCGTATCTGGCAGCGGTAGCCAATATGAAGGTGGATTCCGGTGCCTATGCGCAGTTCGCCAACGTCAGCTTGGTGGCGGACGGCAAAGGCGTTAGCGACGTCAAGATCAAGGGTGAACCTTTACAGGCAGACAAGACCTATCGTATGGCGACGCTGAACTTCAACGCCCTGGGCGGCGACGGTTATCCGAAGATCGATACCCTGCCAAGCTACGTCAATACCGGCTTTATCGATGCGGAAGTGCTCAAGCAGTATATCGAGAAGCACTCACCGCTGGATGCGGCGGCGTACGAGCCTAAAGGCGAGATCGTTTACAAGTAAGGTGACATAGGCCGTTGCAGAGGAAGCTAACGGCCTACTTTTTCAGTCCCGCTTGGCGATCTCGGCGAAGGTGCCGGACAGCAAGCGGCACAGATCGCTAGCCGCCAATTCAATATCCAACCCGCGTTTGCCGCCGGAAACGAAAATGGTGGCAAACTGTTGCGCTGGGCTGTCGATCACCGTGGGCAAGCGTTTCTTTTGCCCGAGTGGGCTGATCCCGCCAACCAGATAACCCGTCACACGTTGAGCGACTGTCGGATCGGCCATTTCGGCTTTCTTGGCCCCTAGCGCTTTCGCCACCTTCTTCAAATCCAACTGGGTCGAGACCGGCGTGACCGCTACGGCCAGATTTTTCGCATCGCCATTGAGGGACACCAACAGCGTTTTGTAGACCTGTTCGGCGTTCAGCCCCAGCTTTTTTACCACCTCGTCGCCAAAGTTGGTTTCTTCGCTATCGTGGTGATACGCGTGGAGGGTGAAGGCCACCTTTTGTTTTTCAAGCAGAACCACTGCGGGTGTCATAATCTCTTTTCCAAAACTGTGGGACGTTGTCATCGGTGGCAACGAAACGATAAAAATGGAGCCGAATGAGCAACCTGTGCCAAGGAGGATGAAAGGCAGTTGCCAATAGGTTCGTCAGGTTGCTACCCTGTCTATTGTAATCGTTAACACGGTTACAATGCGTATAACTAAAATATGAAAAATTCCTCTTTGACTGGCCAATAGCGATATTGGCCACTTTTTTATCGTGCCTGCAGCATGGCCGGTAAATTGTTTTCGCCATACAGATGCAAAGCACCGACCGCCACCACATAGTTTCCCGGCGGTAACGCTTCCAGCTTTTGCTGCCAGTGGCGATTGCGGCGGTGCATCAATACATCGTACAACTCGGCACTGAAGGTGGAGGGCAGCGTTTCCAACGTGGCGTGCGGCTTGGCGTCCAGCCACCAGCTCACCATGGTTTGCAGCAAACGGGCGTTGGTGTGCCAGTGCTCTAACGTATCGTGCAGCAGGGCCATACCGCCTTCTGGCAGTTGTTCCAGCATGCTCAGCTGTTCCTCGGCTCCTTCCAGTTCGATCACTGGCATCTGCTGCACTTTAGCGGCTTGCAATAGCTGGTAATCAATCCCGTATTCGGCGCGTAAACCCAGCCGCTGTGCCTGCCGCGCTTGCATCATCAGCGCAACCTGCCAGCCAGGAAGGGCAGAGAAGCTCTCAACATCCGCCCCTAACTCCTGGCATAGCACCTGCAACCTTTGGAATTCTTCATTACCAAGGCGTTGTTCAAGTTCGAGTTGCGGCTCAGCGTGGCCAAATGGCGAAGAGGAACCGGTGATATCGGCCTCAACAATTAACGCATCGGCCTGGCGCAGGCGTGCTGCTAACCGGGCAGGCAGGGGCGACATATCGACGGTGCCCATATGAATGCTGCCGACCAAATGCAGTTGGCGATTTCCCGTAAGCCTGATGTCCAGGGCCGGGTAGGTGTAGCTCTGCGGGGAAATAATACCGAGAAAGGTAGCAATGCGGCGTAACAGTTGACCCATACAGCGTGGCTCCTGATCCTTTCCACCAGCGTGCAGGATGGCTGCTGGCTTTTCCCCATGCTAAACGCTAAGTGGCTGACAATAAAGCCCGAGGGCAGGGGAATTATCTCAAAAGGCCGGAGCGCGATGGGTTGCGCCCCGGTGGAGGGTTACTGCTTGGGTTTAAAACGCAGTAATCGGTTGGCGTTGCTGACCACGGTAATGGAGGAGAGAGCCATAGCTGCGCCAGCGACTACTGGGCTGAGCAGGGTACCTGTCAGCGGGTACAGCACACCGGCGGCAATGGGAATGCCAAGTGCGTTATAGATAAATGCCCCGAGCAGGTTCTGCTTCATATTACGCAGCGTTGCCTTCGACAAGGCCAGCGCGTCCGCCACGCCGTTCAGGCTGTGACGCATCAGGGTGATCGCCGCGGTTTCAATGGCGATATCACTGCCGCCGCCCATGGCGATCCCGACATCGGCCTGAGCCAGCGCGGGGGCGTCATTGATGCCGTCACCAACCATCGCGACCCGGTGGCCAAGTGCCTGCAACTGTTTGATCGCTTCGGCCTTACCATCGGGCAACACGCCAGCAATCACGCGGTCAATACCGGCCTCTTTGGCAATCGCGTTGGCCGTCACCGGGTTATCGCCCGTTAACATCACCAGTTGATAACCTTGTTGATGCAGGCGCTGTAGTGCGCTCACGCTGTCACTGCGTAACGGATCGCGGATGGCGATCAGCGCGGCAGGCTTGCCATTGGCAGCCAGCAGCACCGGCGTGATACCGCGTTCAGCCTGTTGCTGTATCTGCTGCGTGAGCTCATCGGTCGCGATCTGATTCTCTTGCAACAGCTTGGCGTTACCCAGCAACAGCTGCACACCTTCAACCTCACCGCTGACGCCGGAGCCGCGCAACGTCCGGAACTGCTCTACAGTAGGCAATGTCTGCCCTTTAGCCTGTTCGACGATGGCGCGCGCCAGTGGGTGGTTAGCCCCTTGTTCCAGCGCGGCGGCCCAACGTAAGGCCTGCTGCTCATCCACCTGGTTAAAGGTGATGATTTCCACCACGCGCGGCTGGCCTTCCGTTAGCGTACCGGTTTTATCGAACACCAGCGTATCGAGATTGCTGGCCTGCTGCAGCGCATCGGCGTCACGCACCAGCACGCCAAACTCCGCGGCCCGGCCAACGCCAGAGATAATTGACATCGGCGTTGCCAGCCCCAAAGCGCATGGGCAGGCAATAATCAGCACCGTGGTGGCGATCACCAGCGTGTAGACCAACTGCGGTTGTGGGCCAAAGAAGTACCAGATAGCGGCGCTGAACAGAGCGATGGCGACCACGGTGGGCACAAATACCGCCGAGATGCGGTCTGCCAGCTTACCGATTTCCGGTTTGCTGCTTTGCGCCTGGCGCACCAGCTTGATAATACGTGCCAGCGTGGTTTGAGTGCCTATGGCGGCCGCGCGAAACAGCACGCTGCCGTCGTCTACCACCGTACCGGCATGCACCGTATCGCCGACGCCTTTTTGCTGCGGCAACGCTTCGCCGGTCAGCATGGCTTCATCGATCCACACTTCGCCCTGCACGATTTCGCCGTCAACCGGGATGCGATCGCCAGTCGTCAGGCGCAACGTCATGCCTAATTGCACTTCTGCCAGCGGGATACTTTGCTCCCCCTGTTCGGTGACCAGCCTGGCGGTTGGCGGAGTGAGATCCAGTAGCCGTTCCAGCGCCTGGGAAGAACGCTGCCGCGCGCGCTGCTCCATGGCATGACCAAGGTTGATCAGGCCGATGATCATCGCACTGGCTTCGTAATACAGATGCCGTGCCTCCATCGGGAAGAAGTCTGGCCACAGGTTGACGCTGATGGAATACAGCCAGGCGGCACCGGTCCCCAAGGCGACCAGCGTATCCATGGTGGCACTGCCGTTCATCAACGATCGCCAGGCATTGCGGTAGAAGTGGCCACCGGCAAACACCATTACTGCCAGGGTAATGATGCCGACTATCAGCCACGGCCTCTGGGTTTCTGGCGTCAGTGACATACTGCCGCCAAACACGCCCCAGGCCATCAACGGTACGCCCACTGCCAAGCCTAATGCGGCCTGCCAGCGAAAGCGTTTCATATTAGCCTGCGCGGTTTGCTGTTGGCGTTCACGACGTTTGGTTTCGTCCTGGATCATCTCGGCGCCATAGCCCGCTTTTTCCACCGCAGCGACCAACGCCTGCGGTGTGGCCTTCCCGGTGATCAGGGCGCTGCGCTCCGCCAGGTTTACCCGCGCCAACTCAACACCGGGGACGTTCTGTAATGCCGTCTGAACTTTATTGACGCAGCTGGCACAGGTCATACCGTTGAGCAACAGCTGGATGCTGTCGTCGTCAGTCTTGATTGCCGGAAGGGAAGAGGGGGCCGCTGCCTGGGGTTCCGGCAAGGTTGGTGCAGATTCAGTCAGCGGCTCAGTTTTTGGGTGGCTATTGGCTCCCGCCTGGCTGGCGTGATAGCCCGCATCCTCGACCGCAGCGATGAGCTGCTCTGGTGTGGCATCGCCATAGACTTTGGCACCCTCAATGGTAACATCGGCGGCGATCACGCCCGGCACCGCTTCCAGCGCTTTACGGGTGCTGCCCACGCAATGCATGCAGGAGAGGCCGGAAAGTTGTAACTCGGTGTCTGCCTGATGGGCGACTTCTGCCTGGAAGCCCGCGGCAACGACGCTGTCAATCAGCTCGGCAGCCGGGGCTGCGCCGGTGATTTTAGCGTAGTGAACGTTGACGTTGGCCTGTTCGACATCTGCGCGACTTTCCAAGGCTTTTTTCACCTTTTGCGCGCAGTTCATGCAGGAGAGTCCCTGCAACGCCAGCACGGTAGTTTGTGACATGATGGTTTTCCTCGCAAAATAATGGCGGTTGACCGCCTAGGTTCTTTTCATTGAGAATGATCTTAAACCTTCCAGCAAGGGTAAGGTCAAGGGAGATAAAGTGAATATCAGCGACGTTGCCAAAAAAACCGGTTTGACCAGTAAAGCCATCCGTTTTTATGAAGAGAAAGGATTGGTGACCGCCCCGATCCGTACGGACAACGGCTACCGCAGCTACAGCGCCAGGCATATTGAAGAACTGACGTTATTGCGCCAGGCTCGCCAGGTGGGATTCAACCTTGACGAGTGCCGTGAACTGGTCGCGTTGTTCAACGATCCGGCGCGGCACAGTGCCGATGTCAAAGCCCGCACGCTGCAGAAAGTCGCCGATATCGAAAAGCACATCAGCGAACTGGGGGAAATGCGCCAACGGCTGCTGGCGCTGGCGGATCAATGCCCTGGCGATGAAGGCGCAGACTGCCCGATCATTAATAATCTGGCAGGCTGCTGCCACAAAGGCTAGCGCGTAATGGCGCGGATCACCAAGGTGGTGCCTTCGACCGCCACCACTTCAACTTCGGTGCCGATCGGCAGATCCTCGTTGGCTTGCGCGCGCCAGCTGCTGTCGGCGATATTAATGCGGCCATGGCCGTTATGCATCGCCTCGGTCAGCGTGGCACGGGTGCCGATCAGTTGACGGTTACGCTGGTTGAGCACCGGGGAACCGCTGGTTGTCGTTGGCCGCTTGCGCAGCCAGTACCACCATAGATAGGCCACGGCGATGGTCATCACGGCAAACAGGGAACCCTGCCACTCCCAACTCAACTCCGGCAGCAGCCAGATAATTACCCCGACAATCACCGCAGAAACGCCGCTCCACAGCAGATAGCCGCTGGCACCGAGCATTTCCGCGGCTAACAGCAGCCCGCCTAACGAGATCCAGAACCATTGTGGGTTTGCTGCGATCTGTTCCAGCATAATTACTTACCTTTGCTGTCTTTCAGCAATTCGGTAATACCGCCGATAGAGCCCAGCAGGCTGCTGGCATCCAGCGGCATCATGATCACTTTGCTGTTATTGGCCGAGCCAATCTTCTGCAATGCGTCGGTGTATTTCTGGGCTACGAAGTAGTTAATCGCCTGGATATTACCGGTGGCGATGGCGTCAGATACCAACTGGGTTGCCCGTGCTTCTGCTTCGGCGGCACGTTCACGCGCTTCTGCCTGCAAGAACGCCGACTGGCGTTCGCCTTCGGCTTTCAGGATCTGTGATTGCTTATCCCCTTCGGCGCGCAGGATCGCGGCTTGACGTACCCCTTCCGCTTCCAGAATGTCGGCACGCTTGGTTCGTTCGGCCTTCATCTGGGCGTTCATCGCCACAATCAGTTCGGCCGGTGGACGAACGTCACGGATTTCGATACGGGTAATTTTGACGCCCCAAGGGTTGGTGGCCTCATCGACGATATGCAGCAGGCGGCTGTTGATACTATCGCGCTGTGACAGCATTTCGTCGAGCTCCATGGAGCCGAGCACGGTACGGAAGTTGGTCATGGTCAGGTTAACGATCGCCTGCTCGAGGTTACTGACCTCATAGGCGGCACGGGCCGGATCGACCACCTGGATAAAGCAGACGGCATCGATTGACACGTTGGCGTTATCGCGCGAGATAATTTCCTGGGAAGGGATATCCAGCACCTGCTCCATCATATTGATCTTGCGGCCAATACGATCCATAAAAGGTACTACCAGGTTTAAACCCGGCATCAGCGTTTTGGTATAACGGCCGAAGCGCTCTACCGTCCATTGGAAGCCCTGCGGGACAATTTTGATGCTCGAGAAGACGATAATCAACGCGACAACGATCACGATCGGAATAATGGTAAACATGGCACAACCTCCTGTCAGACATATTGCTAGATATTACGCCAGCGACAGGGGGAATGCCTAATGTATCACCAATGTAAGGCCATTTTTTGCAGAAAACGCCAGCATGTCGCCGTGAATGGGCCGTTTTAACCGGGTTTACCAAGCTGGCTTAACGTTGCCATGAAGTGATAATGGAGACTTCTTCAGGATCCGCGTCGAATTTGCTCAGCGTCACGGTGTGGCCGTCGGTCAGCAACACGCTGACCGCCATGCCGATCACGCCGGACTGCAGATCGGTCTGCTCGATATGTTGAAGCGCTTTAAGACAAACGAATTGCTGCATCTCGGGCAAATGTTTGAATCTGTCGGTTTGGGATTTTTTCAAGAGAGCTATCCTTTGGCGCTGCCGACGATTTGGCCATCACGCAGCAACACAATCTTGTGTTTCTGCCGGTACCAGATGGCGGTGTAAACACCTTTCTGATAAACCTGTGCATACTGGTTTTCTTCGGTCAACGCGGCTGCCGTTTGCTCAATGTAGCCCTGTTTGATATCCGGCGAGATCTTGATGTCTATCCCGGCAATACGTGCCTGCAGTGTCTTGCTCTTTGCCGATTGCGCGTACTGTTTTGCCGCATTTTCCAACGCCTGCTTCTCTGCCGCAGCGTAAATGGCGGTCTGACGGTTTTGTTCGGCCAGATAGCAGGTATCTTTGGAAACGCCCTGTGCTTCACATTCAGCCATGCGCGATGCCGTAGAAGTGCAGCCAGCCAGCAAGATGGCAATCACCACGGTAGACAGTGTCCTAATCATCATTTTTAGTTCTTCGAGTTAGTCAGGATGGCACCGGAGTGTTCCTGTGTTTATTTATGCATTTTTTTAGAAGCTATTAGCTACTAAATAAAGCGGTTTTTAGCCTGGTTTGTTGATTTACCGAACTGATGCTACAGAATATTCTTAGACAAGCATCACGTTTTAACCATTCTGTTGATTAATGTCAATTTTTGTCAGCTACTGAGAACAGATCTCAAAAGCTATTTACATGTAGCTAATAGCTCCTTAATTTGAGTTAAGTTAACTCTGTGTCGGAATTTACGTAGCTGTGGGGGACGGAATTTATGTGCTAAACTGCGGCATGTCTGTAGAGAGTAAGAGGAAATCGCAGGGTGGATAATCAAGCAGAGTTTAAAAGCTATCTGGAACGATTAGGCATTGAGCAACCTGCACTGTGCATACTCTTGGGGGTGCAGCGCAGCACCCTGAATAAATGGGTCAATGGCACGGTAACTGCAATCCCGGCCATCGCCACGACTGCGGTCAAAATGCTGTGGTTTATCAAAGAGTCCGATCCGGAGCTGTTCCAGCGCTGGATGATGATCCAGGACTTTGGCGTGCCAGCAGAGTACGCGACCAATGACAAGGCGTATGAATTTCTGCACGTCCTGAAGCGTGAGCCGTCACCGCCGATTAAGAAACTCCGGGCCCAGGTGGCGGCCCAGAAGCGATAAAATCGCGTGCTAAGCTGGTAAATCAATACCTTGCAGAAAGCCGGTGATGCGTTCATCGCGCCGTTGGAACAGCGTGACAATTTCTTCCACGGCTTTACCACAGTCGTTACGCCAGGCCAGGGAGAGCGGTGACGGTTGCCGCTGATTGACGACGTCACGGGTGATCAACTGGCCGCTATCCAGATAGGGTTGGCAAAGATTTTTCGGCAAGAACCCAACGCCTAGCCCCTGCAGATGGCATTCGAGTTTACTGCGCAGGTCTGGCACCTTGATCTCTTTTTGGCCGGGTAGCAGCCAGGCAACGCGTTTGGTCAGGTTGCGCGAAGTATCTTCCACGTTGATCGCCGGGTAGCTGCGCAGCCGATCTTCGTGCAGTGCCGTGTCCTGGCAGGCGGCAAGCGGATGATCTGGCGTGACCACAAAGGCCCAACTGATCCCCCCCAATTTCAAGACGCTGACGTCATTAGCCAGTGATTCAGAGCCGGTGGTGCCAATGGCCAGCTGAAAATCCCCGTGCAACAACGAATCCCATACCCCCATATACACCTGACGCGAAATATGAAACTGGGTGAAGGGATAACGCTGTTGCAGGTAGGCCAACAGCCGGGCGACGCTTAGCGGGTTGTACAGCAGGTTGTTGATCACGATATTGACCTGATGCTCCACGCCGTCATTGATCTGGCGTAGCTCATCGGGCATGGAGTCGAGCCAGTTGTGCCATTGGCGGCAACGTTCCAGCAGGTATTCACCTGCGGGGGTCAGGTTGACGCTGCGGGTGGTGCGGATAAATAGCTGGGTGCCGATGCTTTCTTCCAACGTTTTGATGCGGTAACTGATGGTGGCAGTGGTTTTGTGCAGTAATTCGGCGGCGCGGGAAAAACTCTGGCATTCCGCGACTTTGATAAACGATCGAATTGTTTCGTGATCCAGCATATCGATTCCTTAACCGGTGCGGCCATCATTCTCCTAGTGTTGCAAAAGAATTTACTTACCTTAGTTGCCTTGGGTTAGTCATAAAACGGCTTCCCGTGATCGCGCTCACGTTTTATTACCCTTCCTCTGCTGAAAGTAACAGCTCTGTTAACGAACTGTATCGTTGCGGTGTGTTTTTTAATATGCTGATTTTTAATGAAATATTTTCAATGTGGCACAGAAAATGTGCAGCAGATCGTATTGTGGAAAATTTTTCCAATAATAACTTTTAAATTTCAGGCGACCTGTCTAGAGTGAACCCATTCAGTAATGTTCCTTTTTGAAACGATCCTGGAGAAACTGATGGACCTGATTGCCGTTGAGTTAACGCCTGAAGCCTTTGCACCCTATGGGAATGTATTGCAGATCGAGGGGGCGCCCTTTTTCCATATTAATGGTGGTAAAACAGAACGATATCATGATCTTGCCAATGTAGAAGTGGCCGACGATCATCGGGTGCTGGTCAGCATCAACCGTTCTGAGCCTTGTGATCTTCCGTTGGAGTTCTCAGTGTTGGAGAAACATCCTTTGTCTTCACAGGCTTTTATGCCTATGAAGGGGGAACGTTTCGTGGTGATTGTTGCTGAAGCCGGAGAAGGGGACGAAATTCCGTTACATACTTTGCGCGCCTTTATCACCAACGGTAAGCAAGGGGTGAATTATCACCGCAATGTATGGCACCACCCGCTGTTTGCCTACGGTGCGATCACCGACTTTTTCACGGTCGATCGTGGCGGTGCCGACAACTGTATTGTCAAAACATTGCCAGAGACTTACCGGGTTGTGCTTGGATAGCGCTGTCCCCAAGCGCATAGGCTGTTTATTATAGCGGAGAAACCTTGAGCTAAATAAGGAAAGCCTGAATGAACGAAGTACGCAGAAAGGGAAGACCAACGACAGAAGCAGGGGCGACGAAAGGCGCGCAGGCGTTGGATCGTGGGTTGGAGATCCTGCAATTTCTGGCCAATGCCGGAGGAAGTTCATCCGTTTCCGTGCTATCCGAGAAGTTGGAATTACCACTATCAACGACTTTCAGATTATTGAAAGTATTAGAGAAATCGGAATTCGTTTTTCAGGATCCCCAGCTTGGCTGGTGGCATATCGGCATCCAGTCGTTTACCGTCGGTGCGGCCTATATGAATGACCGGGATGTGGTTTCGGTGGCGGGGCCTTACATGCGGCGGCTGATGTTGCTATCCGGCGAAACTGCCAATCTGGCCATCAGGAATAACTTTGACGCCGTGCTGATCCGTCAATGTGAGTGCCAGGCGATGGTGCGGATGTGCGCGCCACTTGGCAGCCGCTTACCGCTGCACGCATCCGGGGCGGGGAAAGCGCTGCTGTATCCGCTAGCGGAAGAGGAGATGCTGGATTTGTGCGTACGTTCGGGGCTGCACTCGTTTACCCCGAAGACCCTGACCAGCGTAAATCTATTACGTAAGGATTTAGCGCAATCGCAGGCGCAGGGCTATACCGTTGATGCTGAAGAGCATGCCCTTGGCCTGAATTGCCTGGCTTCGGCGATTTTTGACCGTAACAACAACGTCATTGCGGCCATCTCCATTTCAGGGCCCAGTTCGCGCGTTAGCAGCGATCGTTTCAAGGATCTGGGGGAGTTGGTGCGTGACGTAGCCAACGACATCAGTACCGCGCTAGGTGAGTCGCGCAGCAAGAAATAGCACGTTTAAAGCAAAACCTGTAGCCGCGATCGCGGCTGCAGGATGAGGTGACCTCCCCGTTTATTACTAAACGGGTTTTTTTGAACCTACTTCAGTTTTGGAAAATTTTTCCAAATATTTAGGAGAACGTTTAGATGGCAATTATGCGAGCAGTAGATGCGGCAATGTACGTGTTGGCAAAGGAAGGCGTGAACACCGCATTCGGCGTGCCTGGCGCGGCGATCAATCCTTTCTATAACGCGATGCGTCAACACGGCGGCATCAAACACTATCTGGCGCGTCATGTTGAAGGCGCTTCCCACATGGCGGAAGGTTACACCAGGGCCAAACCCGGCAATATCGGGGTGTGTCTCGGGACTTCGGGGCCAGCGGGAACGGACATGATCACCGCACTTTACTCCGCCTCTGCCGATTCCATTCCCATTTTATGCATCACTGGCCAAGCTCCCCGGGCGCGTTTGCATAAGGAAGATTTTCAGGCGGTAGATATTGAATCGATCGCCAAGCCGGTGACCAAAATGGCAGTGACGGTCATGGAACCGGCACTGGTGCCCCGCGTGTTGCAGCAGGCTTTCCACTTGATGCGCTCTGGCCGCCCTGGCCCGGTGCTGATCGACTTGCCTTATGACGTGCAGATGGCCGAGATTGAGTTTGATCCGGACACCTACTCCTCGCTGGGGGCTTACAAACCGGCGGCCACTGATGCGCAGATCGACAAAGCCCTGGACATGCTGTGTGCCGCAAGCAAACCGTTGTTCATCGCCGGTGGCGGGATCTTCAACGCGGATGCGGCCGACCTGTTGCAAGAGCTGGCGGAGACCTGCAACGTACCGGTGATCCCAACGCTGATGGGCTGGGGCTGTATCCCGGACGATCATCCGTTGATGGCAGGGATGGCCGGATTACAAACCTCACACCGTTACGGTAACGCCAACCTGCTGGATTCGGATCTGGTGTTTGGCATCGGCAACCGCTGGGCTAACCGCCATACCGGTTCGGTAGATAAATACACCGCCGGGCGTAAGGTGATCCACATTGATATCGAACCGACCCAGCTTGGCCGCGTGATCTGCCCGGATCTGGGCATTGTTTCCGATGCCAAAATCGCCCTGCAAATGTTAGTGGCAAGAGCTCGTGAACGTGCGGATCAAGGGCTGCTGCCGGATCGTTCACAGTGGGTGGAAACCTGCCTCCAGCGCAAACAAACTCTGCTGCGTAAAACCCATTTCGACAACGTGCCCATCAAACCTCAGCGCGTTTACGAAGAGATGAACCGGGCGTTCGGGCGTGATGCCTGCTACGTCACCACCATCGGGCTTTCGCAGATCGCGGCGGCGCAGATGCTGCACGTGTTCAAACCGCGCCATTGGATTAATGCCGGGCAGGCGGGCCCATTAGGTTGGACTCTTCCTTCTGCTTTGGGCGTCTGTGCCGCCGATCCGCAGCGCAAAGTGATCGCGCTGTCGGGTGACTACGACTTCCAGTTCATGATCGAAGAGTTGGCCGTTGGCGCGCAGTTCAAGCTGCCGTATATCCACGTGGTGGTCAACAACGCCTATCTGGGGTTGATCCGTCAGTCTCAGCGCGGTTTCGATATGGATTACTGCGTCCAGCTGTCCTATGAAAACATCAACAACCCGGAAGGGGGCGAATACGGTGTCGATCATGTCAAGGTAGTCGAAGGGCTGGGATGTAAAGCGATCCGCGTCGTTAAGCCTGAGGAAATCGCTCCGGCCTTCCAGCAGGCGCAAGAGTTGATGCGTCTGCATCAGGTTCCGGTGGTGGTGGAGATTATCCTCGAGCGGGTCACCAATATCTCGATGGGGACAGAGCTGGATAACGTCACTGAATTCGAACCCGTTGCCGAGTCGCCAGAAGATGCGCCGACCTCGGTCAGTTACTTCAACTATCAGTAAGGAGCAGGCTCATGCCGAAGTTTTCAGCCAACTTATCGATGTTGTTTAATGAAGTCGATTTTATGCAGCGTTTTCGCTGCGCCAAAGAGCAGGGATTCACGGCGATTGAATATATGTTTCCCTACGATTATTCCGTGCAGGCGTTGAGGGGCGCACTGGAAGAGAATCAACTCACGCAGGTATTACAAAACCTGCCTGCCGGGGATTGGGCTGCGGGTGAGCGTGGTATCGCTTGCCTGCCTGGGCGCGAGGCCGAGTTTCGTGATGGCGTAGGTCTGGCGGTGGAATATGCCCGTGCGCTGGGCTGTGCGCAGATCAACTGCCTGATCGGGAACCCGGATAAATCCGTCGCCCAACATAAGACCGATGAGATTGTGGTCGCTAACCTGAGCTATGCGGCAAGGGAGTTGGCCAAGGCCAATATCCGTCTGTTGGTTGAACCGATCAATAAATACGATATGCCCGCTTTCTATCTGCAAACCACTCGTCAGGCGTTGGAGCTGATGGATTGGGTCGCGAGTCCTAACCTGTTTATTCAATACGATATCTACCACATGCAGCGCATGGAGGGCGAACTGGCCCACACCATGGAAACGCTGTTGCAGAAAATCGCGCATATCCAGGTTGCCGATAATCCGGGGCGCCATGAGCCAGGAACCGGGGAAATCAATTACGACTATCTATTCCGCGCGCTGGACAAGATGGGCTATCGCGGTTGGATCGGCTGTGAATACAAACCAGCGACCACGACGGCGGCCGGCCTGTCATGGATTAAGCAATATCAACATTGAGGGACATATCATGAAAGTAGGCTTTATTGGTTTAGGGATCATGGGCACGCCAATGGCTGAAAAGCTGATCGCAGGCGGCCATCAGCTGTATGCCAACACTTTGCATCAGGTTCCGCAGGAGCTGGTGGAAAAAGGGGCCATCGCCTGTGCTACTCCCAAGCAGGTGGCCGAGCAGGCTGACGTTATTTTTATTATGGTGCCTGATACGCCGCAGGTGGAAGAGGTGTTATTTGCGGCCAATGGCTGTGCCGAAGCACCGCTCAAAAACAAGATCCTGGTAGATATGAGTTCTATCTCGCCGCTGGAGACGAAGGAGTTTGCCAAACGCATTAACCAACTGGGCGCCGATTATCTGGACGCGCCGGTATCTGGTGGTGAAGTGGGGGCCAAGCAGGGTAGCTTGACCATTATGGTCGGCGGTGACGAAGGTGTATTTGGGCGGGTAAAACCGTTGCTGGCCCTGATGGGGAAAAACATTACGCTGGTCGGTGGCAATGGCGACGGCCAGACCTGCAAGGTTGCCAACCAGATTATTGTGGCTCTGACGATTGAAGCGGTTTCCGAAGCGCTGATATTTGCTTCCAAAGCGGGTGCCGATCCGGCTCGGGTCCGTGAAGCGCTGATGGGCGGTTTTGCCTCATCGCGCATTCTGGAAGTGCACGGTGAGCGGATGATCAAACGGACATTTGAGCCGGGCTTCCGTATCTCCCTGCATCAAAAGGATCTCAATCTGGCGTTACAGGGTGCGAAGTCGTTGGCGCTCAGTTTGCCTAATACTGCCAGTTGCCAAGAGCTGTTCAACCTCTGTGCGGCCAATGGTGCCAAAGATCTCGACCATTCCGCGTTGGTACAGGCGTTGGAAATTATGGCTAACCATAAAGTGGCTGGCTAAAGAGTAAGGCTTAACAAGTTGCAGGTGCCTTTCGCCTGCAACTTGGATTCTGGTTATCGTCTAGTTGTTTAATGGTTATATTCCTGTCTGTCTTGGCCGTATTGGTATTTGACTAATATAAAGATTAGAACATCAGTTTGTTGTAATGATAATAAACAAAAACACCCTACGCTATTTTCTTATTTAATATAAGAAGGACCTGTCATGGAATCTATTAGCAATAAGCAGAGAGAGATTTACCAACGGCGCGGCTATCATGAGGACCTATTACCCAAAGAAGCGGATAAGAAAACCTGGAAGGGAATTAACTATTTTACCTTGTGGATGGGTTCGGTACATAACGTACCCAACTATGTAGCCGTCGGGGGCTTCTTTATTCTGGGGCTTTCCACCTTAAGCATTATGGCCGCCATTATTCTCAGCGCCTTTATTATTGCCTTTGTGATGGTGATGAACGGCGCTGCCGGTTCGAAATACGGTATTCCTTTTGCCATGATCCTACGTGCTTCTTATGGCGTGCGTGGCGCGTTGTTTCCTGGGATCCTCAGAGGTTGCGTGGCCGCCATCATGTGGTTTGGCTTGCAGTGTTACGCAGGCTCGCTGGCCTTCCTGATCCTGATTGGCAAACTGTGGCCACAGTTTTTGACCTTGGGCGGGGATTTCAACCTGTTGGGGATCGGCCTGCCTGGGCTGATTGCCTTCCTGATTTTCTGGGCGGTTAACGTGGCCATCGGCCTGGGAGGCGGCAGCATTCTCAACAAGTTTACCGCGATCCTCAACCCCTGCATCTACGTGGTGTTTGGCGGCATGGCCATTTGGGCTATTTCCATCGCTGGCCTGGACAACATCATCGCTTATGTTCCGGCCAATGCTATAACGACTAACAATGGCGGCTTCATGTTTTTGGTGGTGATCAATGCGGTGGTGGCGGTATGGGCCGCTCCGGCGGTCAGCGCCTCGGACTTTACCCAGAACGCCAGCAGTTTCCGCCAGCAGGCCTGGGGGCAAACGCTGGGATTGGTGGTTGGCTATCTGCTGTTTGCCGTCGCCAGCGTCTGTATCCTGGCCGGGGCCAGCATTCATTACGGCGTTGATACCTGGAACGTGCTGGATATCGTACAAAAATGGGACAGTATTTTCGCCTCGGTGTTTGCGGTGCTGGTGATCCTGATGACGACTATCTCAACCAATGCGACCGGTAACATCATACCTGCGGGTTACCAAATTGCCGCTATCGCCCCGAAAAAACTCACCTATAAAAATGGCGTGGTGATTGCCAGCATCATCAGCCTGATTATCTGCCCGTGGAAACTGATGGAGAATCAGGAAAGCATCTATCTGTTCCTTGATGTGATCGGCGGAATTTTAGGGCCGGTGATCGGCGTGATGATGGCGCATTATTTCATCGTGATGCGCAGTGAGATCGACCTTGATACCTTATATATCGAACCCGGTAATTATAAATACTACGATAACGGCTTTAACAGCGTAGCGTTTATTGTAACGCTGTTTGCTGTGTTGCTGTCATTGGGCGGTAAGTTCATTGAGATACTCGAACCTTTATCACGGGTTTCCTGGTTTGTTGGCGTTATCAGCGCATTCTGTTTATATGCGCTACTCAAAAGTAGAACAGTGGTTAATCGGCAAGAATATACCTGAAGTGAATATGATAAAGAAGTAAATAACCCTAAGCGTAATAATATGATACTTTAATTTCACGAAGGAGCATGACCATGTCATACGATTTAATTATCAAGAACGGTAAGGTTGTTTTAGAACATGATGCCATCATTACTGATATTGCGGTTAAAGAGGGCAAGATAGCCGCCATCGGCAATGGTCTTACCGGCGCCAAAACGGAGATTGATGCCAGCGGAATGGTGGTGGCACCGGGCATGATCGATGCCCATGCGCATATGTCCGAGCCGGGCCGTACTCATTGGGAAGGGTATGAAACCGGTACGCGTGCTGCGGCCAAGGGCGGTATCACCACCATGGTCGAAATGCCGCTGAACCAACTGCCAGCCACGGTGGACAGAGCCTCGATAGAAATGAAGTTCTCGGCGGCAGAAGGCAAGCTCACCATCGATGCGGCCCAGTTTGGTGGCCTGGTTTCCTACAATCTGGATCGGCTGCATGAACTCGATGAGATTGGCGTGGTGGCCTATAAATGCTTTGTAGCGACCTGCGGCGATCGCAGCGTCAGCAATGACTTCCGCGACGTGAATGACTTCGAATACTTCAAAGGTTTGCAGACCTTAGCCAAGCTGGATCAGTTAGTGGCGGTGCACGCCGAAAACGCCCTGATTTGCGATGCGTTGGGGGAAGAGGCCAAGGCGGAAGGGCGCGTAACGGCGCACGATTATGTCGCCTCTCGCCCGGTATTCACCGAGGTTGAAGCGATCCGCCGGGTGCTGTATCTGGCCAAGGTCGCGGGTTGCCGTTTGCACATATGCCACGTCAGTAGCCCAGAAGGGGTGGCGGAAGTGACTCGCGCTCGTCTGGAAGGGCAACAGGTCACCTGTGAGTCCTGCCCGCACTACTTCGTGCTGGATACCGACCAGTTTGAGGAAATAGGCACCTTGGCCAAGTGTTCACCGCCGATCCGCGATGCGCAGAACCAAAAAGGGCTGTGGGATAAGCTGTTTAACGGTGAGATTGACTGCCTGGTGTCCGACCACTCGCCATGCCCACCGGATATGAAAGCGGGCAATATCATGCAGGCCTGGGGCGGGATCGCCGGGATACAAAACTGCGTCGATATCATGTTCGATGAAGCGGTGCAGAAAAGGGGCATGTCGCTGCCGGTGTTTGCCAAATTGATGGCGACCAACGCCGCCGATATTTTTGGTTTGAAGCACAAGGGGCGCATTGCTGTAGGGAAAGATGCCGACCTGGTGTTCATTCAGCCCAACAGCAGCTACGTACTGGCAACCGGCGATCTCGAGTATCGCCATAAGGTCAGCCCTTATGTGGGGCGGAAAATCAACGCAAGGGTCGCCAAAACCATCCTGCGTGGCGAAGTGATTTACGATCTCAAGGCGGGTTTTGGCGTTCGTCCGATCGGTAAATTTGTGCTTAAACATCAGCAATAACGCTAGTTAATCAGCGCCCGTCACCGGGCGGGCGCGTGAATGATGGGATAGTGGATATGAAGGAAGCACCCATGAACGGGTTATGTGCCAGTCGAAGCAGTTGGTTATCGGGTTTGCAGTGGTTCTTTTTCATTTTCTGCAATACGGTAGTGATCCCGCCTACCCTGCAATCGGCATTCAACCTCTCTGCCGGTGTGACCTTTTGTATTACCCAATATACCTTTATCTCAACGGCGCTGGCCTGCCTGGCACAGGTATTTTTGGGCCATCGACGAGCCATTATGGAAGGGCCAACAGGCCTGTGGTGGGTGACCATCTTAACCCTGACCCTGGCGGAAGCGGCCAACGGTACGCCGCTGCCAGAAATTGGTGGCAGCCTTGCGGTGGGGATCCTGATCTCTGGCATCTTGACCATTCTTATTGGGGCTAGCGGTTTGGGGTTCCGCCTGGCACGGCTGTTCCGTCCGGCGGTGATGGCCACGTTTATGTTTTTGCTGGGGGCGCAGTTAATCACCATCTTCATGAAAGGGATGCTGGGGTTACCTTTTGGCGTTTATACCGGCATCGTGACCATTAACTATCCGGCCTTTTACTGGGCATTGACGGTGTTGCTGCTGATTATCGCCATTATTGCCTTTTTACCGCGGGCGATCGGCAAATATGCGTTGTTAATCGGCACTCTGGTTGGCTGGGGCGTTTACAGCTGGTGGTTTGCACCTACCGGTGAGCCGCTCACGGGCAGCGATTGGGTACTGTTCCCACTCGGGTGGCCGCAGGAATTGCATTGGGGGATTGTGATCAGCGCCGTCCTGACCGGTTTGGTCAACGTGTCGAATAACTTTGCCGCCATTCGTGGCACCGATATTTTTTATGCGGACGGCCCGGCGGGCAGAAGCCTGTTCCGGCGTAGCTTTATGGTTTCAGGTGGGCTGACCTGCCTGGCTGCTCCACTGGGCGTGGTGCCTTTCTCGCCTTTTGTCTCTTCCATTGGCCTGCTGACCCAGACGCAAGACAGCAGCCAGCGCTCGTTTATTATCGGTAGCGTGGTATTCCTGCTGGTGGGGATGTTGACGCCGCTTGCGCAATTCTTCTGCAGTATTCCGCTCACGGTCAGCAGTGCCGTCATGCTGGCCTCTTATCTGCCCTTGCTGTTCTCCTCGGTGCTGTTTATCAACAAGATCGAACTGAATAGCCGCAACATTTATCGGCTGGCGCTACCGCTGTTTTTGGGCGTATTCCTGATGAGTATGCCTTCCTCCTTTTGGCAGGGGGTGCCGATCACCATCAGGCCGCTATTCAGCAATGGCCTGTTGATTGGCGTACTGCTGGCGGTGTTGGTTGAGAATAGTATTCCGTGGGATAAGGTGAAACCACGCTAGCATTTATAATACAGCTATTAATCAATATTGTTTAAATTCCCACCGCCCTGTCTTTGATAATCAGGGCGAGTTAATCCAATGACACTGAAATAAAATCTGAAAATAGCAGGATGCCAACCAAGGAGATCCGATATGGCGACCAATAATGCTGCGATTGATCAAGCTATTCTGGCCAGTCCCGACAAGGCTAAACTCTACCGTAAAATAGCCTGGCGAATTATGCCGATATTACTGATTAGCTATATCGTCGGTTATCTTGATCGTGTTGGGATATCATTTTCAAAATTCCAGATGATGCCAGATATTCTGCAAGGTAATGTGTCGATGGCGGAGGCGGTTTATGGCCTCGGTGCCGGTGTATTCTTTATTGGTTATATTATCGCCGGTGTGCCAAGTAATATCTTACTGAGTAAGTATGGTGCGCGGAAGGTCATCGCCCTGTTGATGTTGGTATGGGGCACGATTTCAATGCTGAGTATCTTCATTACCAATCCCACACAGTTTTATCTGGCACGATTCCTGCTGGGGTTAGCCGAAGCCGGTTTTTATCCGGGGGTGATCCTCTATCTGACACTGTGGTTCCCTTCAAGCCAGCGGGCAAAAATGACGGCGCTGTTTGTTTGCGGGATACCGGTGAGTAATATCATCGGTGGGCCACTTTGCGGTTGGATTATTGAAAACATGAATGGCATGTTCGAGCTGTCCGGCTGGCAATGGTTATTCTTTATCAGTGGTCCGCGTGCATTATTGATTGCGGTCGTCATTTTCTTCTTCCTGGATAATACCTATCAGAGTGCTAAATGGCTCAGTCCACAAGAAAAAGAGATGATCACCCAAGATATGGTGCAGGGAACATCGAAAAAGATAGGTGCTGATGGTGCAGCGCAGGAGTGGACAATGAAGACCATGCTGAAGTCTTCTGCTTTCACTAAAATGTGGTTGATCTGTTTCTGTACGGTGATGGGGCAAGGGGGATTGGCCTTCTGGGTGCCAACCATGATCCGTGATACGGGGGTAAGCTCGGTAATGGATATCGGTTTGCTGACCATGCTGCCGTATATGCTGGCCGTTGTCGCTATGCTAATGGCTGCACGCAGCTCTGACAAACATCGAGAAAGGCGTTGGCATATCATTGTTCCTTTCTGTATTGCTGCGGTTTCGTTGATTTTTATCGGCCTGTTCCCAGACAATAAAGTCATCGTGATGGTGGCATTATGTATTGCTGTCGCCTCCAGCCTGGTCCCTTCACCGCTGTTCTGGAGTTTGCCAAATGCTATCTTTACCGGTACCTGTGCTGCTGCTGGGATAGCGCTAATTAACTCGATTGCCAATATAGGTGGCTTTATTTCTCCTTATATTATTGGTTACTTTAAAAACACCACGGAGAGTAATCTAGTCGCGATGTGTGTGCTATCCAGTATGATGATACTGGGGGCTATACTGACCTATAGCGTTCCGGCAAAACTGGTTAATAAATAATAGTCAATAGAAGTTCAGTTATTGATAATTGCTCCGATTGATAAAAAACCATGCTTTCTCTGCCTATGTGGTGATCTATTTCATTGGCTGAGGGTATGGTTTTTTTATTGGTTAATGATGAAGAGGGGAACGTTATGGTGGCGATATTAAAAGTGGAGTAGGGTGGAATGAATAACAGGTGACTCAGTGTTGGCCCCTCACCCTAACCCTCTCCCACAGGGAGAGGGGACCGAATGTGCCACGTATTAACTCCAGCGTATCGAATCGATAGATTGAATCCATCGTATTAATGCCTTTGCCGGGATCCTTAATTAAGGATTGGCAACGTGTTACCGATTAACATCAGCGTATCGAATCCATAGATTGAATCCAGCGTATTAAAGTCTTTGTCTTACCGATGGGCTTCTACACTTGAATGTTGCGCTGAACTGGCACCCTCTCCCTGTGGGAGAGGGTTGGGGTGAGGGGAAATATTGATTGCTGAATGAGTAAGAAGACTCTGCTTTAATCAATTAGGCCACACTACTTAGAGCGTGGCCTTTAGGCGGGTTTAGAAGTCGACGTCGCGGTTGCAGTCTTTCGAGTAGATATAGCTGAACTCTTCCTGGCCCACCGCATAGCCGGCTTGCGGAACATAGGCAGCCATAAAGATGTAATCCCCTTTCTTGACCGGGATCCACTCGTTATCCAGGTTGTACATCCCAGCACCGCTGAGAATATAAGCACCATGTTCCTGCACGTGAGTCTCGATATAGCCATGGCTGGCGCCTGGCTTGAAGGAGAGGATATGGATGTTCATATCGAACCCCAGATCCTTCGGCAGCAGATCTTGCAGGATCACATCACTCATGCCTTCATAGTGAATTCTTTCCAGCTTGTTGACGTTGTTGCTCACCACGTGGGCTTCATAGCCCTTGATGCGGTTGTAGACACGCTTGTAGAGGAACAGCTGGCTTGGTTTTCCGCCGTTGGTGTTCTCCAGGCGCAGCATCACACCGGCAGGGCAATACAGATAGCCGCCCGTGGTGAGTGGATAATCGGTGCTGTCGGCTGACGCGGTGATGTTGCCTTCGATAACGTAGACCAAGGTTTCAATATTCTCACCGCCAAAGCCTTGCTGGTTACGGCCGCCATCATGCAGTGTCACCAGATAATCGACAAAAGTGGCGCCCAGTTTCGGGGTGGCAAGAATGGTAACGTCGCAGTTCTCAAAGCCTGGAATGATGTTACGCACCAGGCCATCCGGTGGGATCACGGCATAGTTGTCGCGTTTGATAATGGAGCGCGAAGCTAGGATATCTTTTGGATAGCCAATCTGATTATTGATATAACCCACGTTAATTCTCCTGATTAGTCAGGGCCGTAGCCCTACAACAAAAATTATGCCTGTGCCGCCGTTTGGCGATTGTTTTTCTGCTTCATCAACACGTTGACGGTAAAGAAGATCACGGTGCCGATCAGCAGGATGGCGGCCGAGATATAGAAGCCCATCACCTTGGAGCCGGTGCTGTCGGAGATCACCCCGGTGAGGAATGGAGCAATCACCGAAGAGGACATGCCGAAAAAGTTAAACACGCCAAAGCTGGTGCCGTAGCCTTTCTTCGGAGCGTTATCTGCAACGAAGGAGATCATGATTGGATCCACTGCCAGCTTACCGAGCAGGCCGTAAAGGATCAGGCTGACCAGCAGAGTGGTAGAGTCCGGTGAGATCACGGTGCAGACCAGCGTCACTGCGGCACAGATTTGCAAGAAGATGATCAACTGCACTTTCTTGGCGCGGAAACGGTCAGACATGCGGCTGAAGAACAGCGCCCCTGGAACGGAGGCAAAAGCCACCAGCGCGGCGGAGAAGCCGATGGCCACGCCTTCGAACCCACGTTCCTGTTGCAGGAAGGAAGGCAGCCAGGTCACGATCATGTAGTAGCCATAGCAGGTGGCGAAATACATCACGTAGGCGGAAATCATCCGCAGGCTGAACAACCCACTGGCTTCCTCGGTCTCTTCCACTGGAGTGGCCGCGGAGGCAGCCGGGCTGGCGGCCAGAGAGGCGGTATAGGAGCCCCCTTTGATCACCAGGAAGAACACCACCGTCATTACCACCAGCAAGCCGGTGATGATAAACAGCATGATTTGCCAGTCCATCCCCATGCTTTTCACCAGCAGGCTGGAGGCGATCAGGCCAATGGCCATCCCCAGCGCAGAGCCGCTGTTGATAATGGCGGTGGCCAAACCACGGCGTTCCAACGGAATATTTTCTGATGACAACGAGTAGGCCGAGCCGTAGTAAGAGCCACAGCCCATTCCGGCCAGCAGGCTACCGGCGTAGATCATGGTCAGGCTGGTGGCGTTGCCGATCAGTAAGGTGGCGATGATGAACAGGCAAAAACCTGGGATCAGCACCACCTTCTTGCCGAACTTATCCACCAGGATCCCGGCCGGGATTTGCATCCCGGTATAGGCAAAGAAGTAGAAGCTGGCGATCAGGCCCATCTCGGCGTTGGAATGCGAGCCGATGGTCGCTTGGATCTCAGGGAAGATCGGTGTCAGTACCGTGCGGTAAATCCAGATCACCGCCCAGCCCAGGCACAGGACCACCACGATTTTTTTCCAATACAGCGGATCAAATCCGGTGTTGGAGGAGGTTTTGCTGTTGCTCATAGGCGGGCTCCCTGCTCGGTATAGGCCAGTTGGTATAAGGTATGCGCCAGAATTTTCACCCCTTCGGCCAGGTCGGGCAGTTCGGTTTTTTCCGCCGGGTTATGGCTGATACCGGCAATGCTTGGCACAAACATCATCACCGTCGGCACGTGCGGGGCAAAAATCTGTGAGTCATGGCCAGCACCGCTGTGGATCATGCGGTAGTTCAGCTTATGGCTTTCACACAGGTGGCTGACGCAGGCCAGTAGCTGTTTGTCCATGGGGATCGGCGTTTCATCCATCCACAGGTCGATCTCGACCTCAATGCCCATTTCGGCACAGATGCGCTGAATATCGGCTTCGATCTCTTGGGTAAAACGCAGCAGCGTCGCTTTGTCGGTGTGGCGGCAATCCAGGGTGAAATGAGTGAATCCGGGCACGACGTTGACGGTGTTAGGCTTGGGCTCGACCTTGCCAAAGGTCAGCACCAGCGGGTCGCCTTCCGCTTTGGCCTTGGCGATGGATTCGCAGCAGATCCGGCTGAAGGCATAAACGGTGTCCTTACGGTAACCCATTGGCGTGGTGCCCGCGTGGTTGGCCTCGCCCTTGAGTTTGATATCGTAGCGGCGCTGGCCGACGATGCTGGTGACCACACCAATGGTTTTTCCTTCGGTCTCCAACACTTTGCCCTGCTCGATATGCAGTTCAACGAAGGCGGCGATATCTTTGCGCAGTGGCTGGTCTTGCGGGCGGAAGTCAAAGCCTGCGCTATGCATGGCGTCAACGAAATTCACGCCTTTGGCATCACAGATGCTTTTGACTTCTTCCGGGCGAGCGGAACCGATAATGTTTTTACTGCCCCAGAAAACGTAAGGGAAACGGCTGCCTTCCTCCTCGGCCAGCGAGATGACTTCCAGCGTGCGCAACGGCGCACCGTAGGTTTCTTTCAGATGTTTGATCGCCAGATAGGCGGCTTCGATACCAAACTGACCATCAAGGTTACCGCCGTTGACGACCGTATCGATATGCGAGCCAGAAAGGATCACCTGATCGGGATATTTGCTGCCCTGCAGGCGGCCGGATAAATTGCCGACGGCATCAAAAGAGGTCGCCAGACCGGCGGTTTCAAAAGCCTGCTTCAGCGCCTGTTGGGCTTCCACCCACTCAGGGGTATACAGCAAGCGCGTCATGCCGCCGCTGGGATCTGCCCCGATCTTGGATAACCAGCCAGAAGTTTCACTAATTTCTTGTTGGAAATTCTTCATATTTATCTGCCTGCTTGTAACGTCCCTGAGACATGCGCCAACTCAGCTTTGTCGGGAGGGTTGATAAGGAAAATGGCGGCGAAAATAGCTTTTCTCCGCCTGATTTAATTAATCTGACGATTAACTGGCAAACGGATCTTTATGGTCGTAGGAACGCTGGTAAATATCGTCAGAAATCAGGTATTGATAAATGTCGTCAACAATATCGATGCCATTCTTTTCATTTTCTATTTCACGCATATGGCTACCCTGGCCAGGATAGAGCACTTGTTTCACGCCAGGTGCCGGTTTGATTTCGTTCAGTTCTCTCATTACCTGGCTGATATGTTTACGGAAGGTCACTTCGTTGGTGAAATAGCTTGGGTTGAGCACGATATGCAACTGGCCCAACTCCCGGCCTGCGCTTAAGTCGTGATACATCGAGCTGACGTGTTTACCGAACGGCAGGCCAAGCAACACGCCGGATAGAATATCGACCATCATCATCAGGCCGTAACCTTTTGGCCCGGCGATAGGCAACAGCCCGCTGACGGCGAAAGGATCGGTGGTGTTATTGCCTTCGCTGTCTACCGCCCAGGTATCCGGGATTGGCACGTTGCGTGAGCGAGCATCCAGCACCTTGCCCCAGGCTTGAACCGTAGTGGCCATATCGAAGGTCATGATGTCGTCGCCTTCGGCCGGTGCCGAGAAAGCGATAGGGTTGGTGCCGTAATAGACCTCTGCACCGCCATAAGGGACGACCATCGGATCCGACTGACACACTGAGATGCCAATCATGCCCGCATGGGCGGCCTGTTGCACAAAGTAAGACAGCGCGCCACTGTGGCCGATGCGGCGAACGCCTACCACCGCTACGCCGTTCTCTTTCGCCATTTCGATGGCGTGGTCCATACCCAGCTTGGCTGCGACATGTCCGGCACCGTTGTCGCCATCAAAAACTGCGCTGCAAGGGCCGGTTTTTTCAAAGGTGAAATGCGGGTCGTTATTGGTGCCGCCTTTGCTGATGCGTTCAGAATAATATTCCACCCTCACCGCGCCATGGGAATGGATCCCGCGCGCATCTGCATGGACCAAAACGTCCGCGACAATCCCGGCGTGTTCCTGGCTTAGGCCTGCAGAATGAATTTTATTTTGAATCAGTTGATGCAGTTGCTGCTTAGAGACTTTCATTGACAGTCCTTCCATTGATATACCCTATGGATTTCAAGCTGCAGCTTGAAAGACGACGGGTACACGGTTTATTAAAACTATCTCTGTCTCCTACTGTATAAACATAGCAAGGGAATAATGTGATCCAGACGGCTATTATTTTATTGGCTTAAATTTTCGTTGAATGGCATTACCATTGTTAGATTATTTTTAACAAAGCGCCGTCTTTCTGACGATTGAATTCAATTAATCCCCGCCGGACTTGATGATTTTTTCTAACAATGGGCAAAGTGTGATGAGACTCACCTTCGTCAATGGGTTTTATTTGTAGCTTGGCCAATAAGAATATGGGGTCTGAAATAAATAGGTTACTAAAAATATCTGAGAACGCCCATTGCGAAGTTCACATGCTGTTTTAAGGATATCACTATGATCCATGCTTTTATAAAAAAAGGGAGCTTTCAGGATTCCGTCAGCCTGATGCTAATTTCCCGTAAGCTCAGCGAATCACCCAACGTCGAAGAAATATCGGTCATGATGGGGACTCCGGCCAATAAATCCTTACTTGAAGCGACCGGTTTCTGGCATCCGCAATTCAGTGAAGCGACCCCCAATGATATTTGCGTGGCGATCAAGGCGGAATCTGCCGATGACAGCATCACCACACAGATCGGTGAAGCGTTAGACCTGGCGTTGAAAGCCATTGCCCAGGGGCAGCAGGGCGGTAAACGCCTGCTCAAGGCACGCAGTTGGCGTATGGCGCGGCAGAAGTTGCCGGATGCCAATATGGTGCTGATCTCCATTGCGGGGGAATATGCCGCGCAGCTGGCCGATCAGGCACTGGACGATGGCTGCAACGTGATGATGTTTTCCGACAACGTCAGCGTTGAGCAGGAAGTGGCGCTAAAAACCAAGGCGCGTGACAAGGGCCTGATCGTGATGGGGCCAGACTGTGGCACGGCCAATATTGCCGGGGCACCGCTGGCCTTTGCCAACGTGGCGCCCAAAGGCATGATCGGCATCATTGGCGCCTCGGGAACGGGTATCCAGGAGCTGACCTCACAAATTACCCTGGCTGGGCAAGGCATCTCTCACGCCATTGGCTTGGGCGGGCGTGATTTAACTGCCGAAATCGGTGGTATCAGCGCTATCAGCGCACTGCGAATGTTGGCGGCCGATCCGCAAAGCCAGGTGTTGGCGTTTGTCTCCAAGCCTCCGGCCGAAGCGGTACGTCAACGGGTTATCGGTGAGATGAAGACCCTTGGCAAACCGGTGGTCGCTTTGTTCCTGGGAGCTAAAGCGCCTGCGAAACAAGAGGGGAATATCACCTTCGCCGCGACGTTGGATGAAGCCGCCCGCCTGGCTGCGATGTTGGCAAACGTGCAGCAAATGGCCGCACAGCAACCTGCGGTATGCGGTGGCAAAATATCCGGCCTGTACGCCGGTGGCACGCTGGCGGCGGAATGCGCCATGTTGCTGGCCGATCGGCTGGGCGTGGAGGCCGACAGCAAGCATCAGCACGGCTCAATGCTCAACGCCGACGGACACCGCATTATCGATATGGGGGACGATTTCTACACCCAGGGCAAACCACACCCGATGATCGATCCGTCCACCCGTAATCAGGAAATCGCTCGCCTTGCTCAGCAGCCGCAGATTGGCGTGTTGCTGCTGGATGTGGTGATTGGCTATGGCGCGCAGGAAGATCCCGCAGATTCCTTGGCTACCGAAGTCAAACGCGTACGCGAAAAACGTGGTGCGGCCCATCCGTTGGCAGTTATCGCCACGGTGACAGGCACCGAACAAGACCCCCAGCAGCGCTCCAAACAGATTGCCACGCTCACCGAGGCGGGCATTGCCGTGATGAATTCGCTGCCTGAAGCGGTAGCGCTGGCCTGCCAGTTAATCGCCCCTCCAGCGCTGGGTACTAACGAACCAGCACCCGCCATGCTGGCTGGTGTTTCCGTGATCAATGCAGGCTTGCGTAGCTTTGCCGACGATCTGCAAACCAACGAAATTTCAGTGGTGCATTACCAATGGGCCCCGGTGGCCGGTGGTAATCAACGATTGGCTAACATACTGAAAAATTTAAAGTAAGGGATTGATATGACCGCAACTATTGAACAAGCAAACGCTGCCGTTATCGCCAGGATCCGTGAAGCCCGCCCTCATTGGCAGGATGTTGATTTAGCGAAAAACCTGATCCCGCAGTTGGCGCAGGGGAGAAAACTGCTGCATGCCGGGCCGCCGGTGACCTGGGCGGAAATGAGTGGCCCGGTACGCGGTGCCTGCATTGGGGCATGCCTGTTTGAACAGTGGGCTGAAAGTGAGCAGCAGGCGCTGGCACTGCTGGAAAATGGTGAGATTGAATTCATCCCTTGCCATAACGTCAGTGCCGTTGGCCCGATGGGGGGCATCACCTCGGCGCATATGCCGCTGGTGGTGGTGAAAAACACCGTTCATGGTAACCATGCCTACTGCAACCTGAACGAAGGGATCGGTAAGGTGATGCGCTTTGGTGCCTATGGGCCAGACGTGCAGGCGCGCCTGCGCTGGATGCGTGACTCACTGGCACCGGTACTGAAAGAGGTGCTTGCCACCTTTGATGAGGGGATTGACCTCACCGCCGTTATGGCCCAGGCCATCACCATGGGGGACGAGTTCCACCAGCGTAATATCGCGGCGTCGGCGCTGCTGATGCGTTTGTTAGCCCCTAAAATCAGCCTGCTTGAGCGGGACAACGTTGAGCTGGCCAAGGTCATGCAATTCCTCAGCATCACCGATCAGTTCTTCCTCAACCTGGCGATGGCCTATTGCAAGGCGGCCATGGACGCCGGGGCCGAGATTAAGCAAGGCACCATCGTGACGGTGATGACCCGTAACGGCAAAAACTTTGGCGTCAAGATCAGCGGCATGGGCGACCAATGGTTTACCGCGCCGGTCAATACGCCGGAAGGCCTGTTCTTCTCCGGCTATAGCCAGGCTGACGCCAACCCGGATATTGGCGACAGCGCCATTACCGAAACCTTCGGCATTGGCGGTGCGGCCATGGTCGCCGCGCCTGGTGTGACACGCTTTGTCGGTGCCGCCGGTGGCATGAGTGCCGCGACCGATATCTCCGAAGAGATGGCCGAGATTTACCTGGAACGCAACATGATGCTGCAAATCCCAACCTGGGACTTCCAGGGCGCTTGCCTGGGGCTGGACGCCCGCCGGGTGGTGGAAACCGGCATTACTCCGTTGATCAACACTGGGATTGCCCACCGTGAAGCCGGGGTTGGGCAGATTGGTGCCGGTACCGTGCGTGCTCCATTGGGCTGCTTTGAAAAAGCCATCGAAGCACTGGCAGAAAAGCTGGGTATCAGCGCGTAACAACCGGTTAGCCCGGAGGAGACTCCGGGCTAGGGAGCAAGTTATGGACATCACCGCGTTAGCCATTAGCCGCTATGCCACGCAAGATTACGGCCCGTTACGCTGCGTGGGGCGTTTCAACAATGCCATCAACTTCCTCTCGCCTAACGATCGGCTACTGACGTTGCACCGTGAAGGGCGTGGGCTTAGCCCAATGGGCTGGGAAATTGGCGACGATGACTTCGACGAAATCTTTGACAGCCTGCCTGCGGCCCAGCATTGCCAGCTTTCACCGGCGGGGATCGAACTGGAGGATATTGCCATCTACCGCCAGGGGAGGTGCTTGGATCTCTGTCTGAAGGTGAGCGGAGAAATTGCGTTGCCGCCATTGGCTACCGCGCTGGCCGATGTTGATGCCCAGACCGGCCTGTTTGGCCGCCTGGACAACCTCGTTGACCAGCCGCATTGTCTGGAAATTCGCGAACTACGGCAGCACTTTACCGCCTGGTTGTTGGGGCAGAAAGTAGACTGGAGCGCCGTGCTTGGCAAAGGCCCTGGCTTGACGCCAAGCAATGATGACACGGTGCTGGGCATGTTGCTGGCGGCTCATCTCGATAGCCGCGTGGATGTCGCAAGGTTGTCGTCCTTTTTTGCCGCCAGCCAACCCTTAAGCCAGTTGACCACCTTGGTCAGCGTCCACTATTTGCAGTTTGCCGAGCAGGGGATCTTCTCCACCCCGGTACAACTCCTGGCACGCGCCTTACTCAGACCACAAGAATTACCCGCAGCCATCAACGACATGTTGGCAACCGGGCATTTTTCCGGTGCGGACACGCTATTGGGCGTCTGGTTGGGCGCGATGGCAATCAATCGTCTTTATTAATTTATCAGCGGAAAACCATGCCGAATGCCGTTCGGTATGGGCTGCTATTACTTGAAAAATGGGTACCTGAATGGAAACGTTAGTTATTGCCTTGGGGGGCAACGCCCTGTTAAAGCGTGGCGCGGTGTTATCTGCAGAGAATCAGTATCAGAGCATTGCGTTAATTGCCGATGCCATTGGCAAGCTGGCCAAGAAATACCGCATCGCCATCGTGCACGGTAACGGCCCACAAGTGGGGTTGTTGGCGCTGCAAAACCTGGCCTATCGCGATGTTCCCCCTTATCCGCTGGATATTCTGGTGGCGGAAAGCCAGGGCATGATCGGCTATATGCTGGCCCAGCAGCTAGGGGCGTTCCATCCTGCTCAGCCGGTGTCCACGTTGCTGACTCGCGTCTTGGTAGACAGCGAAGATCCGGCGTATCGGGAACCCAGCAAATTTATCGGGCCGGTTTATGAGCCGCAACAGCAAGCCGAGCTGGAAAAAAAGTATGGCTGGAGCATGAAGCTGGATGGGAAATACCTGCGCCGGGTGGTGCCTTCCCCTGAACCGAAAAAGATCATCGATATTGAAGCGATCAATCTGCTACTGGCGAAAAACCACATCGTGATTTGCAACGGCGGTGGCGGTGTTCCGATGGTGGCCAGCGCACAGGGAATGATCGGTAGCGAAGCGGTGATCGACAAGGATCTGGCCTCTGCGTTACTGGCCGAAGCCCTGGACGCCGATCACCTGGTGATCCTCACTGATGCTGATGCGGTGTATCAGCACTGGGGCACCCCGCAGCAAAAAGCCATTCGTTCTGCCACCACCAAAGAACTGGCCCCGATGGCCGTAGCCGATGGTTCGATGGGGCCAAAAATCATGGCGGTCAGCCGCTTTGTGCAGCGCAGCGGTAAGGTGGCACATATCGGTGCCCTGCAAGATATCGAGTCGGTACTGGCAGGCACCGCAGGGACATTAATTACGCCGTAATACTGGATGGGCCGAGCGGCCCATCAACCAAGGGAAAATGAATATGCAAACTATAAAAACAGAGCGAATGCCCTATTGGATTAAAACCGTAGTGATCTTCTTCCTCGGCTGGGTCGTTATCTATGCCGGGCGTTCGGTACTTAGCCCCATCATGCCGCAGATCCAAACCGAGTTCGGGCTGTCAAAAAGCCATCTGGGCTTAATCAGCAGCCTGTTCTTTCTGACCTACACCATTTTACAGGTGCCTGCGGGGCTATTGGGTGACCGCTTGGGGAGAAAACGCATTCTGGTCAGCGGCTTTATGCTGTTTGCGCTGTTTATCGCTGCCGTCAGTATCTCATCCAACTTTCTGATTTTCATCGTGCTGTGGATGCTGACCGGTGCTTCGCAAGGCGTCTATTATGGCCCGCAGTATGCGCTTTCATCCGAGGCCATCCCCAAGAAATGGATCACCTTGGGCAGTGCGGTGATCGGCAGCGGGATGTCGTTCGGTATCGCGCTGGGGTATTACCTTTCCAGCTTTATGATCGAACACTTTCATACTTCGTGGAAGATGCCGTTCCTGGCGATGGCGGTCCCGGTATTGATTGTGGCGCTGCTGATGCTGTTTTTCATTCGGGAAAAAGCGCCGCAAAGTGCCAGCGATGCTCCGGTAGCGGCGGCAGCAAAGAGCGAATTCAGTTTCCTGGATCTGTTTAAAAACCGTAACCTGCTGATGGCCTACATCACCATCTTTTGCTCGATCTATGGCTTCTTCGTGATCATTACCTGGCTGCCGTATTATCTGCAAAAAGAACGCGGCATGGATATTGTGCACGCAGCCAGTATCGCCTCTATCGTACCGTGGATCTCGGTGCTCGGGACGCTGATTTGCAGCTATATCTCCGACAAGCTGGGCCGCAGAAAACCGGTGGTGCTGTTTATGCTGCCTTTCTCACTGTTGGCGATCTTCGGCATCGTTTATTCCACCAGTGAAGCGGCGTTGATTGGCGTATTGGTGCTGTATGGGTTTATCGGCAAAATCAGCCTCAACCCGGTACTGATCGCCCTGGTAGCAGACAACGCACCTCGTGCCGCGCTCAGTACCGCTTTCGGGCTGTATAACTTCTTTGGCATGGCGGCGTCGATCTTTGCGCCTTACGTGACCGGCTTCATTGCCGACAGCACGGGAACGTTGAATGCGGGCTTCTATTTTGCCGCGATGATCACGGTGGTGGGTTTTATCGCCATGTTGTTCGTCAAAGAGGGGAAACCGGCGCAGGAGGCTTGATGTTTGATGCAGGGCGCAACCGTGCGGCTGCGCCCATGTACGATTAATACAGCAGTGAATACAGCTGGCGGCGATACTTGGCGGCCAGCGCATCGCCAGTCCCCAGTGCGGCCAGAATATCCATCAAGGTCTTGCGGGCGCTACCGTTAGCCGCCGCCAAATCCTTTTTCAGATGACCCATCAGCAATTCCAGCGCCTCTTCGTTACGGCCAACCTGATGCAGTTGCAAGGCTAGCTGCACGGCAAGTTCGACGTTTTCCGGCTGTTGCTGAACCTGCTGCTGCAACTGCTGAATTTCCGGCGTATCGGCGGCCTGCTTCATCAGCTCAATCTGCGCGACCAGGCCGAGGTAACGGGTATCGCGATCCTGTAATGGGATGGTCGCCAGCACCGCTTCGGCATCATCCGTCTTGTTCAGGGCGATCTGGGTTTCCGCCAGCGTCAGGCCGATATCGCTGCGCTGATTGCTGAGGCTCCAGGCGTCTTTCAGCAAAGGCAGTGCCTCTGCAGCACGGTCTTCCTGCAACAGTTCAGTGGCTTCTGCCAGCTTGAGGTCTTCGGCTTTTGGCAGGAAACGCTGCAGGAATTCGCGGATCATTTCTTCCGGCTGCGGCCCTTGGAAACCATCAACCGGCTGACCATCCTTGAACAGATAAACGGTTGGCAGGGAGCGCAGACCAAACTGGGCGGCGATCGCTTGCTCGGCATCGCAATCCACCTTCGCCAGAACGAACTGACCTGCGTATTCCGCCGCCAGTTTATCCAGTATCGGGGTGAGTTGCAGACAGTGCTGGCTGCGATCCGACCAGAAGTAGAACAGCACCGGCTGGGACATGGACTGTTCCAGCGTTTGGTGCAGGTTAGTTTCGTTAATATCAACAACGGCTTGAGCTAGCATGGTTTCTCTCTAATCTGATCTTGCGGAGCCAATCTATTCTAGATGGGGGCAAAGCGGCGCGCTTCAACCCTTAGCCCCCGTTTGCTTAACCATTACTGCGCAATAACCAGTCCAGCGCGCGGCCTGGCAACAGGCGGCGCAGGATGCTCATGGTATGCGCCAGCAGGGTGACCGGGTAGCGCAGCTTGGCTTTGGGGCTTTCCAGCGCATGGCGCAGCTTCGGTAACACCGCTTCGGCGGGCAGCGTCAAACGCTTGGCAATACTCGGGTTGTGCACCGGTTTATCGCTCTGCGCCTGATTGACGTTCTGGGTGAAATGGGTCGTCAGCGGGCCTGGCTCGATCAGGCTGACCTGAATGCCGCTGCCGTGCAGTTCCATACGCAACGCGTCCGACCAGGCTTCCAGCGCAAATTTGCTGGCGGCATAGGCCCCACGCCCGGCGCTGGAGATTAACCCCATCACTGAACTGGTCTGAATAATACGCCCTTCACCGTGCGGCAGCATGGCTGGCAGCAGCAACTGGGTGAGCTGGTGGGTGCCAAACAGGTTGGCGGAGAATTGCCGTTCCAGCTGTTGGCGTGAAACCGAGCTGAGTGGGCCGTAAACGCCGAAACCGGCATTGTTGAACAGACCGTACAGCCGCCCGTTGGTCAGCTCGATCACCTGTGCGGCGGCGCGTTCTACGCTGGCGCTATCGTCCAGATCCAGTTCAATGCCTTCCAGCCCAAGCTGGCACATGTTTTCCACGTCTTCCGGCTTACGGCAGGCGGCCAGCACACGATAGCCACGGTTACGCAGATCTTGCGCTGCAATCAATCCTATCCCGCTGGAACAGCCGGTTATCAATACCGCTTTTTGCATAACTTTACCTAGTAGCTAACCCTATTCAGTTAGACTCATGTTTAACTAGTGGTTCCAGCTGTTGCGCCATCCAGGTGGCGATAAACGGCTGGGCATCCTGATTGGGGTGCAAACCGTCATCCTGCATCCATTCCGGTTTGATCACCACCTGTTCCATGTAAAACGGCAGCAGCGGAATGTTGAACTGCTTGGCCAACGCCGGATAGATCTCACCGAAGGCCTCGGTGTAGCGGCGGCCATAGTTTGGCGGAATATGAATTTGCATCAGCAGCGGTTTGGCCCCCGCCTGCAAAACCAGCGTGATAATCTGGTTGAGATCGCGCTCAATATCCGCAGCCGGGAAGCCGCGCAGACCATCGTTGGCACCCAGTTCGATCAGCACCCAGCGGGGTTGATGTTGTTTCAACAGCTCGGGCAAGCGTGCCAGCCCCTGAGCGGCGGTGTCACCGCTGATACTGGCATTGACCACGATCGGGTGGCCAGGTTGTTTCTGCCACTCATCGGCCAGGCGAGTTGCCCAGGCTTGCGCTATCGGCAACCGATAGCCAGCACTTAAACTGTCGCCTAAAATCAACAAGGTATCGGCCGCGACAGCACGTAAACTGAATAATCCCAACAGCAAAAGGAAGGGAAGATGCCAGCGGAAAACGTTCTTGAAGTTCATCATCTTAGTAAACACGTTGGTCAGGGTGAGCATCAGCTTACCATCCTTACCGGAGTCGAGCTGGTTGTCAAACCCGCACAGACAATTGCGCTGATCGGCGAGTCCGGTTCAGGTAAATCGACCTTGTTGGGCATCCTTGCCGGGCTGGACGACGGCAGCGAAGGAGAAGTTAGCCTGCTGGGGGAGTCGCTGACCGCACTGAATGAAGAAGGGCGCGCTGCGCTGCGGGCAAAAAACGTCGGTTTTGTGTTCCAGTCTTTCATGCTGGTCCCCACCTTGAACGCGTTGGAAAACGTACAACTCCCTGCACTGCTGCGTGGTGAAAGCGATCGTCAAAGCCGGGACCAAGCGGTGCAACTGCTGGAACAGCTGGGGTTAGGCAAGCGTCTTAGCCATCTGCCAGCACAACTTTCCGGCGGGGAGCAACAGCGTGTGGCACTGGCACGGGCGTTCAGTGGCCGCCCACGGGTGCTGTTCGCCGATGAACCTACCGGCAACCTCGATCGCCAGACCGGTGAGCGCATTGCCGATCTGTTGTTCTCCCTCAACCGCGATTTCGCCACCACACTGATCCTGGTCACCCATGACGAGACCCTGGCGGCGCGCTGTCAGCGGCGGCTGCGCTTGCGTGAAGGCAAGCTGTGGGAGGAAGCATGATTTGGCGTTGGTTCTGGCGTGAATGGCGTTCGCCTTCGCTGCTGATCGTCTGGCTGGCGCTGACGCTGTCGGTCGCCTGCGTGTTGGCACTGGGCAGCATCAGCGATCGCATGGACAAAGGCTTGAGCCAGCAAAGCCGCGACTTTATCGCCGGGGATCGGGTATTGCGTACCGCGCGTCCGGTGCCGGAAGGCTGGCTGCTCGATGCCCAACAACAGGGGCTGAAAGTTAGCCGCCAGCTCTCTTTTACCACCATGACCTACGCCGGGGATCGTCCGCTACTGGCCAACGTCAAGGCTACCGATGCGGCCTATCCGCTGTATGGGCAGTTGGAAACCCTGCCAGCCAATCTCAAACCTGTGCCAGGCAGCGTGTTGGTGGCTCCGCGCCTGTTGGCATTATTGGATATCAAGGTCGGCGATAATCTGGATGTGGGGGATACCACGTTACGCATAGCCGGTGAAGTTGTGCAGGAGCCGGATTCTGGCTTCAATCCGTTCCAGACTGCGCCTGGCATTATCATCAACCTGGCGGATGTGGATAAAACCGGAGCGGTACAGCCGGGCAGTCGCCTGACCTACCGTTATATGTTTGCCGGTGCGCCAACCGATATTCAACGTTATGAAGAACGCCTCAAACCGCAGCTCAAACCCGATCAGCGCTGGTATGGATTAGAGGAGTCCGGCAGCGCGCTGGGTAAATCGCTACAGCGTTCTCAACAGTTCCTGCTGCTTTCGGCGCTGCTGACCTTGCTGCTGTCGATCGCCGCTGTGGCGGTGGCGATGAGCCATTATTGCCGCAGCCGCTATGACCTGATTGCAGTGCTGAAAACCCTGGGCGCTGGCAGAAAGGCGCTCAGCAAGCTGATTATTGGCCAGTGGCTGGCGGTGTTACTGCTGGCGGGAATCTGCGGTAGCATGATTGGTCTCGGGTTTGAAGCGGTGCTGATCCGCTTGCTGGCACCGGTGTTGCCGGGGGAACTCCCCGCCGCCGGGGGCTGGCCGTGGCTGTGGGCGATGGGGGCTCTGGTCATGATTTCGCTGCTGGTTGGATTGCGCCCGTACCGGCAACTGCTGGCGACTCAGCCGCTGCGCGTACTGCGCCGGGATGTGGTAGCCAACGTCTGGCCGCTGCGTTACTTCCTGCCAGCCACTGCGGTGATTGTAATCGGGCTACTGACGGTGTTAATGGGGGCAAGTACCCTACTGTGGGCCATTCTGGCCGGTATGGTGGTGCTGGCCTTGCTGCTAGGGGGAATTGGCTGGGGCAGCCTGTTGCTGCTGCGGCGCATCACTCTTAAGAATCTGGCGCTGCGGTTGGCGGTGAACCGCCTGTTGCATCAGCCTTGGGTGACGATCAGCCAGCTAGCGGCATTCTCGCTGTCGTTCATGTTGCTGGCACTGTTGCTGGTCTTGCGTGGCGATCTGCTCGATCGTTGGCAACAGCAGTTACCGCCAGACAGCCCGAACTATTTCCTGCTGAATATGACCACGGCACAGGTTCCGCAGGTGAAAGCCTTCTTGCAACAGCATCAACTGCATGAGGAAACCTTCTATCCCATCGTACGTGTGCGCCTGTCAGAAATTAACCAGCAGGTGGCGACGGAGCGGGTGCATGAAGACGATCCCGGTGGTGAGGCGGTGAACCGTGAACTGAATCTGACCTGGCAAAGCGATCTGCCGGACCACAACCCGCTGACGGCAGGCACCTGGCCGCCGAAAACCGGCGAGGTCTCAATGGATGAAGGGATCGCCGGCAGGCTCAAGATCCAACTGGGCGATACCTTGACGTTCAGCGGCGATACCCAATCGTTCAGCGCCAAAGTTACCAGCCTGCGGCAGGTAGATTGGGAAAGCCTGAAGCCGAACTTTTACTTTATCTTCCCGCCGGGTGCATTGGACGGCCAGCCACAAACCTGGCTGACCAGCTTCCGCTATGACGGCGACGGCAAGGTGCTAACCCAGCTTAACCGCCAGTTCCCAACGCTGAGCCTGCTGGATATCGGTTCGATCCTCAAGCAGGTCGGCGGCGTGTTGCAGCAGGTGAGCAGGGCGCTGGAGGTGATGGTGGTGCTGGTGGTGATCTGCGGTGGTCTGCTGTTACTGGCACAGGTACAGGTAGGGATGCGGCAGCGTAGGCAGGAACTGGTGGTTTATCGCACGCTAGGCGCAGGCAAACGCCTGTTGCGCGGTACGCTGTGGTGCGAGTTTGCGTTGCTGGGGCTGGTGGCCGGCATCGCGGCGGCGGTGGGGGCAGAAGCGGCACTGTGGCTGTTGCAAACCAAGGTATTCGACTTCCCGTGGGCACCTACACCGGTGCTGTGGTGGGCGTTACCGTTGCTGAGTGCCTTGCTGCTCTCGCTGTGTGGCGGCTGGCTAGGTGTACGCCTGCTGCGCGGCAGGGCGCTGTTCCGCAGCTACGAAGGTTAAACGTCTAATAAAAAGGGTTCAGTGTGGCTGAACCCTCAATTTGCGGTTTTAACTGATTATCCCAGCTTTTGCTGCGCCCAGGCCAAGCCACTTTGGTACTCGGCTGGCAGCAGCGGCGCTAATGCCTGCAACGCCTGTTGCAAAGAAGCTGCGTCGGGATCGTTGAGATTCAGGTGACCCACTTTACGCCCCTCACGCACCTCTTTCTCATACCAGTGCAAATGCACCAGCGGTAGGCCCAGCCATTGCTGATTCACCGCCGTGCCGATCAGGTTGACCATCACCGAAGGCGTATTCACCACCGGCTTAGGCAGCGGCAGCCCCAGGATGGCACGCAAATGCAGCTCAAACTGGCTGATAGAAGCGCCGTTCTGCGTCCAGTGGCCACTGTTGTGGACACGCGGAGCCAACTCGTTGATCAGCAGGCTGTCGCCGACGATAAAGCACTCCATCGCCATCACGCCTACGTAGTTCAACTCATCAAGGATCGCAGCCAACATCTGCTCGGCCTGCTGCTGCAACGCCTGATTGGGCTGTGGCAGCGCTACGCTAGTACGCAGAATGCCTTCTTCGTGCAGGTTGTGAGTCAGCGGATAGAATACCGACTGGCCATCGTGACCACGAGCGCCCACCAACGACACTTCGCCAGAGAAATTAATCCCCTGCTCAACGATGCATTCGCCATAGTTATCCGCCGGTAACTCCGCCTCTTGGCCCGGGCGCAAACGCCACTGGCCACGGCCGTCATACCCACCCACGCGGCGTTTAACGATCGCCAACTCACCCAAGGTGGCAAATACCTGCGGCCATTCGACAGCATTTGCCAGCAATTGCCAAGGGGCGGTGGCAAGATGAAGTTGATCGAGCAGTTGTTTCTGTGTGAGGCGATCGGCCAAACGCGGGAAGATATCGCGGTTGACGAAGTTATTGTGCGTCGCCAATTCGCGGGTCAGGGCGGTTTCTGGCCAGCGTTCGATCTCTGCGGTGATCACCGCATTTTGATAGGGCACCGCTTCCGGCTCGGCATCCAGGCCGACGGGATAAACCGCAATTCCCAGTGGTTCACCGGCCTGGCGCAGCATACGTCCTAACTGGCCGTTACCCAGTACGCAAACCGGCTTCATGCGTCCTCCCGTGGGTCCGGGTGGTTCAGCACCTCGTCGGTCTGGGCCTGACGCCATTGTGCCAACCGCTGTGCCAGCCCGGCATCGTGCAGTGCCAGAATTTGTGCTGCCAGCAACCCGGCGTTGGCCGCACCGGCTTTGCCGATGGCGAGCGTACCCACCGGAATGCCACGTGGCATTTGCACAATGGAATACAGGCTATCGACACCGCTTAACGCGGCGCTTTGTACCGGCACACCCAGCACCGGAACCAGCGTTTTGGCCGCCAACATGCCCGGCAGATGCGCAGCACCACCGGCACCGGCGATGATCACGTCAAAACCCATGGCCTTGGCATGTTCGGCAAAGCTGAATAGTTTATCCGGCGTGCGGTGGGCGGAGACAACTTCGACATGGAACGGGACATCCAGCGTGGTCAGAACTTCTGCCGCGGACTGCATTGTGGCCCAGTCACTTTTTGAACCCATTACGATTGCGATTTTAACCCCAGCGTTGGCGGCTGAAGTAGCGGTGGCTCCCATGAGTGCATGGCTCCTGTGATGTGGACAAACGTCGGCTGGCAGGCCGTATGAGGGCGTAGAGCATACCATGGGTAAAGGACGAGGAAAACGGTTGCGTCGACGGTTTTTGCCATCAAAAGCGTGAAAACGACCTAGAAGGGGAACTCGATCAGTTCGACGGCATCTGCCGTGACTTTAATCATTGAGCCTTGTGTATGCCAGGCTCCTAACACCGCGCGATGGGCTTCACCGTCAGGTAATGCCAGCGGATGGATTGCCGGGCGATGGGTGTGGCCGTGGATCATCCAGTGGACGTTGTGGCGCAACATGGCCTGCTCAACGGCCTGCGGGTTGACGTCCATAATCGCGGTGGATTTGTATTGGTTGCTTTGTTGGCTGCGCGCACGCATTTTAGCGGCGATCTTCAAGCGCCAGCGTAGAGGGAGCGCGAGAAAAGCACGTTGGATCCAGGTGTTATGAACTTTGTTGCGGAATTCTTGATAGGCCTGATCGTCGGTGCATAGGGTATCGCCATGCAGGATCAGGATCTT
This sequence comes from Serratia sp. 14-2641, assembly GCF_001692375.1. Classification (NCBI taxonomy): domain Bacteria; kingdom Pseudomonadati; phylum Pseudomonadota; class Gammaproteobacteria; order Enterobacterales; family Yersiniaceae; genus Serratia; species Serratia sp. 14-2641. The sequence continues at coordinate 101,146 of NZ_LXKR01000077.1, forward strand.
GCGGCCATACAGCTCAACGACCTGCTCTTCAGGTAGCAGGATCATACCGCTCTGCTTGGCAAAGCGCTTACCCAACAGGAAATCGCGGTTGCCGTGAATGAAGTAGCAGGGGACTCCGGCCTGGTGCAACGCCTTGAGTGCGGCGGCAATTTCGCTATGCAACGGCTCGGGGTCGTCATCACCAATCCAGGCTTCGAACAGATCGCCCAGAATGTATAATGCGTCGGCGTGAACGGCTTCTCGCTGCAAAAAACGCAGAAAACCGGCAGTAATTGCCGGTTCCTGTGCGCATAGATGCAGGTCTGCGATGAACAGCGTGCTCATGCAGCCGCGATTACTCGCTGACGGTAACGCTGGTGATCACGACATCTTCAACCGGTACATCCTGGTGCATGCCGCTGCGGCCAGTTTTTACCGCTTTGATCTTCTCGACCACGTCCATACCTTCTGCCACTTCGGCAAATACGCAGTAACCCCAACCCTGGGAGTTTTCAGCACGGAAGTTCAGGAAGTCGTTATCCACCACGTTGATGAAGAACTGGGCGGTGGCAGAGTGTGGATCGTTGGTACGAGCCATTGCCAGGGTGCCACGGGTGTTTTTCAGGCCGTTGTTAGCTTCGTTCTTGATGGTTGCTTTGGTGTCTTTCTGATGCATACCAGGTTCAAAACCACCGCCCTGAACCATAAAGCCGTTGATGACACGGTGGAAGATGGTGTTGTTGTAGAAGCCTTCACGGCAGTAGTTCAGGAAGTTTTCAACGGTAACCGGTGCCTTGTCAGCAAAGGTCTTGATAACGATATCGCCGTGATTGGTGTGGAAAGTAACCATAGTTTTAGTCCTAGCAAGATGAAATGAGCTGTCACATAGGAAGGCGTGTGAGCAATCAGACCGACTTTATAACATATCTCAATTAATCAGTCAGCAGTGGCTAGGGTGGTAGTTCCGCGGCAGAAATACACGTGTTGTTATCTTAGTCTGGATTGGGTTAATTCCGATCTCACGCAATTTTCTGCCGATCAATTCAGCAATCCTTGGGCTTGACCTTGCAATAGAGCAGCCTTCGGGTTTCAATATGCGGATATGTTTGTTATCACGCACACCACGGACAGCCCTGATGCTAAAGATATTTAATACCCTGAGTCGTCAAAAAGAGGAATTTAAGCCCATTCATGCCGGTAAAGTCGGTATGTACGTGTGCGGGGTAACCATTTATGACCTGTGTCATATCGGCCACGGGCGTACTTTTGTTGCTTTCGACGTAGTCGCGCGCTACCTGCGTTACCTCGGCTATTCGCTGAACTACGTGCGTAACGTGACCGACGTGGATGATAAAATCATCCGCCGCGCGGCAGAAAACGGCGAAACCTGCGATCAACTGACCACGCGTATGCTGGCAGAGATGCACGCCGATTTTGATTCGCTGCTGATCGAACGCCCGGATCAGGAACCGCGTGCCACCCACCATATCGAAGAAATCATCGAGATCACCCAACGCCTGTTGGCGCGCGATCATGCCTATGTGGCCAGCAACGGCGACGTGATGTTCTCCATCGATAGCGATCCGCAATACGGCCTGCTGTCCCGCCAGGATCTGGAGCAGCTGCAAGCCGGTGCACGTGTGGAAATCGACGACGTGAAACGCAACCCGATGGATTTCGTGCTGTGGAAGATGTCCAAGCCGGGCGAACCAAGCTGGGAATCGCCGTGGGGCCCAGGCCGCCCGGGCTGGCATATCGAATGCTCAGCCATGAACTGCAAACAGCTAGGCACCCATTTTGACATCCACGGCGGTGGTTCAGATCTGATGTTCCCGCACCACGAGAACGAGATTGCCCAATCCAGCTGTGCGCATGATGGTCCGTACGTCAACTACTGGATGCACTCCGGGATGGTAATGATCGACAGAGAGAAGATGTCCAAGTCATTGAACAACTTCTTTACCATCCGCGACGTGCTGGGCTACTACGACGCCGAAACCGTGCGTTACTTCCTGATGTCTGGCCACTACCGTAGCCAACTGAACTACAGCGAAGATAACCTCAAGCAGGCGCGCGCCTCGCTGGAACGTTTGTACACCGCACTGCGTGGCACCGATGCCAATGCGCAACCTGCTGGCGGTGAAGCGTTTGAAGCGCGCTTCCGTGAAGCTATGGACGACGACTTCAACACCCCAGAAGCTTATTCCGCGTTGTTCGATTTAGCGCGTGAAGTAAACCGTCTGAAGAGCGAAGACATGGCGGCGGCAAATGGGTTGGCGGCAGAGCTGCGTAAACTGGCCAAGGTATTGGGCCTGCTGCAACAGGAGCCAGAACAGTTCCTGCAAGGTGGCGCGCAAGCGGACGACTCGGAAGTGGCAGAGATTGAAGCGTTGATCAAACAGCGTAACGACGCACGTGCCGCCAAAGACTGGGCGCTGGCAGATGCCGCTCGCGATCGGTTGAACGAGATGAATATCGTGCTGGAAGATGGCCCGCAAGGGACTAGCTGGCGTCGTAAGTAAACTAAGAACTTATTAAGTTAATGAAACCGGGTTGCTGTGGCTTCCCGGTTTTTTTATGCCTTAAGCATGGGCTTCGCTGAGCAGGCGCTGGTTGATGTAATCAATAGCTGGCTGCGGATCCATTATCTTGTTCACGACGTTGGTCACGCCCTGGCCGATAATGATCTCCGCATGGCGCAGGTTAAACAACTCGCCCTGTAAACCCCGAGATTCACGGATGCCGATACTAGGATTATCTCGCAGCAGGTTAAACCACGGATAGAGATGCAGAATGCGCTGGTTCTGATAGATGCTGCGGTGGGCGCTGTTACCGCCCAACAGCACCAGATGCTCGGTAATTTCAGCCGAATACAGCCAACGGAAGAACTGCTCTACCTGCGCTTTCTTATCACTGAAACGAGACATGCCTAACGAGCCACCGCCCATCTGCGGCATGTTGCCCGGAACTGGCGCGTAACCAATCGCCGGTGATAGAGGGCTGTGGGCGACGTCGTTGAACAGATTCATATACATGATCAGCATCGCCAACTGGCCTTGCTCAAACTGGGCCACCGCAGCATTCCACCATTCACTGTTGAGATTGGTGGTGACGGTAAGCTGTTGCTGATATTGCCGCAACGCTTCGATGGCCAAGGTTGCCTCTAGTTGGACCGGTTTGTCTTGGTGCACTAGCCGCCCACCTAACGCGTAATAGCGCAGTAGATATTCGGTAGCAATTAACCCGGAACTCCCGAGAGTCGTTGATGAACCTATCGGACGTTGCGGGTTGCCGGATTGATGAGTCGCCGTGAAAAAGGCCGTAATGTCATCAAACTCGGCGAAACTGGTCGGGATCTTCAGCTCTTTGCCCGATTTCTCATAGAACATGCGTTTGACCGTGGGGTCTTCGAACAGATCTCGGCGATAGAACAGCAACTGGGTGCTGGCATCAAACGGCAACGCATAGGCTTTGCCGTCAATCTGGCTGAAATGATGGCCAACCTCTGCCGAGAAGTTTTCCAGCAGTTCTGGTAGTGCTGGCGCGATCTCTGCCAACGGCGTGAGGGCCTTTGCCGCAAACCAGGGGAGGCAGGCCATATCGATACGCAGCAAATCGTAATAAGGATGCAGATGCAGATTCGAGAGGATCTCAAACACTTCATCATAAGGATAAACCGCGAGATTCACCTTGATACCGGTCTGACGATAGAAATGTGGCAACAGCTTCTTCAGCGCATCGGTCGAGGGGCTAGGCAAGATCAGCATGTTCAGCGTTTCACCCTGTTCGGAAACGGCGGACATGGGTTGAACGTCGAGAGCAAAGCCACGGCTATCCAGTATCTGCTCATCGGCCAGTGTTGCCAATCCGCAGATATATCGGGCAATTTCCAGGCCCAGCCGGGCGTAATCCATCTGATAGTGGTACTGATTGGCTACCACGGCGGGTTCGTTATCGCTGAGTTGCCAGATCGGCGGGCAGGGGGCTGCGCTACCCAGATAGGCCGCCTGCGTCAGGCAACGGGCTTTTTCGCTGTCTTGAGCAATCAGGACTTGTGGTGGCTGGCCAGCAAAAAAAGCAAAAGCGGCGGTGTGACATTCACTGGCCGGTGACGGAACGACCGTTAACTGGGTTGATGGGCTTAACTGTGCCAGCGTATCTTTCAATGCCTCGACAAAACACTGGCCGTTGGTATAAGCGAGGGGCTCACAAAGCACGCCAACGTGCGTGGGTTGTTCGCGGGCGATCTCGCTGGCAATGGCCTGGCCCGCCTGGCAAAAGTTCAGGTTGAATGTGACCTTGGCCTGCGCTGGATGGCGATAGACAAACAGGATCTGCTCCGCTGGCAGCCGGAGCGTCTGATAATAGCTTTCGCTGTCGGCAAGGCAGGAGACCGTAACGATGGTTTGGTAGGATTTTGCGGCCAGCGTCTGCAAGATATCCCTTTCGGCAGAGGGCAGATCGTTAGTGACGTACAAATCCAGATCGCCCGGGAAAGAAGATCGTAATGATTGCTGAAGCCCACGGTAGAGCTGGTGATACTGCTCGCTGTTGATATCGGGCAGGATCAGCGCAACGCCACTGCTTTTGCTGGCGCGTAGCGACTGCGCCTGGGCATTGATCTGATAACCCATTTGCTGGGCAGCCTGTTTGACCGCCTCGATCTTTTCAACGCTGACATTGCCGCGCCCGTTGAGCACGTTGGAAGCGGTGCCGTGTGATACCCCCGCCAGCTTCGCTATATCCTTGATAGTTGCCATTTTCCCACCGCTTTGAGCCGCCTGTTTTGATGCTAACACCGGCTTGGGCGCTTCGCTATCTCGATTTCTCTTCAAGCGTAAAATTTGGATCGTTCCATCATTAATTGGTTGTTGTTTGTCCTTAATTAATCCAGTGTCACAAAATTGATGAAAAACGTAATAATTACCAATGGTTATTTTTAGTTTGTTGATTTTTATAAATATTAAATTAAATATTTGAAGCCGATCACCAATATGTATTGCAGTGTTAACCGTTTTTTGGTCTCAGGATTATGATTGACACGTTCCAAAATCAATTTCGTCGACCACATTAACGAAGGAGATAGGAGTAATAGGTCAGTAATGTACTGAATAAAAAGGATAAAAAATGAAAATACATTTCCTGGGATCGGCTGCCTCTGAAGGGATCCCCAATCCGTTTTGCCGCTGTGAACATTGCCAACAGGCCCGTTTTCTCAAGGGGAAAGATCTGCGTACCCACTCTTCGGCGATTATTGATGATGTGATGTTGATCGACGTCGCCCCGGAGTTCAGCCAACAGCTGTTGCGTGATGGGCTGGACGCAAGTGGTATCACCGACCTGCTGTTTACTCACACTCATCCAGACCATTTCAACGTCGGTGAGCTATTTAGCCGCATGGAGGGTTACGGTTTCAATATCGACCATCCATTGGAGATTTTTGGTAACGATCGAGCGATCAACGGCTGTGCTGCGGTATTGCCGGGCTACAGCAAACAGCGCTTTGGTTTCCACTGCCTGGTGCCTTTTGTCACCGTAGAAAGCCATGGCTACAAGATCACACCGCTGCTGGCCAACCACGCCAAGTGGGAGCTTTGCTACGTGTATGTGATCGAAAAAGACGGCAAGACGATTTTCTATGGCCATGATTCGGGCTGGTTCCCGGAACTCACCTGGCAGTGGCTACAGGGCAAAGTGTTGGATTTGGTGGTGCTGGAATGCACCTACGGTTTCAACGGCGACGATCGTACCGACAATCATATGAGCCTGGAAACCGTGTTTGCCGCCCAAGAGAAACTGCGTGCGATGGAGTGTTTGCATTCCGGCAGCCAGATCGTGGTGTCGCATATTTCTCACAGCGGCAAGTTGCTGCATGAGGAGTTGGTGGCGGCCTGCCGCGATAAAAACATCACCGTTGCGTATGACGGCCTGACCGTTAACGTGGCATAGGGGGAGAACTCATGGACTTTAACAAGACTCCTCGCCTGCTGATCATGATGTTTGTGCAGTATTTCATGCAGGGTGCCTGGAATATGACCATGGGCCTGGTGCTGAGCACCTACGGCATGGCAGCCATTATCGGTTCATCTTATGCGCTGCTGGGATTGGCAACCATACTCTCGCCGCTGTTTATCGGCATGGTTGCAGACCGCTTCTTTGCTTCGCAGAAAGTCATGGCGATTTTGCACCTGATCAACGCCGGGGTGATCCTTTGTGTGCCGCAGTTTATCGAGGCGCAGGACACCACCATGACGCTGGTGATGATCTTCCTGGTCGGGTTGCTGTTCTATCCGACTACCGCGCTGGCCAACAGCATCAGCTTTAGCCATATCAACGGCGTGAAGTACTTCCCGGTGATCCGCGTGTTTGGCACCTTCGGTTTTATGGCGATAGGTTTCATCATCGGGCAGATGGGATATTCCGGCGATACCATGACCTGGTACATTGCTTCGGCCGCTGGGGTGGCATTGGGGCTGTACTGCTTTACTTTGCCGGATACACCGCCGAAGGCCAAGGGCAGCACCTTCACCCTGCGCGATCTGCTGTGCCTGGATGCGCTGTCGCTATTTAAAGATCGTAACTTCTCCATTCTGATGCTGAGCATCTTTGTGTTGATGATCCCCAAAACGGCCTATTCCGCCTATATTCCGGTATTCCTCAAAGCGCTCGGGTTTGATAACGCCGCCTCCATGATGCAGGTAGGGATCGCCTGCGAAGTGGTGTTTATGTTCCTGCTTTCGTTCTTCCTACTGAAAGCGGGCTTCAAGGTGACGTTGATGATGGGCGCGGTGTGCTGGATCATCCGCTCGGTGCTGTTCTCCCAGGCTGCGCTTGACGCCAACATGACGTTTGTCCTGATTGGCCTGATGTTGCAAGGCTTCTGCTGGGACTTCTTCTTTACGGTGGGGGATATCTATGTTGACCGTAAAGCACGGCCCGAAATCAAAGCCCAGGCCCAGAGTCTGCGCTTTATCGTCTCCAATGGTTTTGGCTTGCTGTTCGCGTCCACCATTTGCGGCCAGATCTTCAACAGCACGGTGACGGAGCAGGGGCCACAGGCGTTACCGCAGTGGGAAAGCTTCTGGCTGTTCTCGGCGATTATCGCCGGCGTTGTCTCGGTCTTCTTCTTTATTTTCTTCAAGGACGATCTTTCTAAACAGAAAACACCGGCGGCAATGAAACCCGCGAAGCAATAGGAAGCAACATGGACAGCTGGTTATCGGTGCTGGGCGGGTTGGGGCCGCTCCATCTGGCGACGGTAGGCAAGATAGTCGCGGCGTTTGTTCTGGGGGGCGTGATTGGTCTGGAACGTGAATCCAAGGGCAAGCCTGTTGGGTTTAAAACCTGCGTGATCATTGCCGTCGCCAGCTGCGTATTAACGGTGGTGTCGATTCAGTCTGCAGAGTATTACGCCGAGATCTCCGTCAATATTCGCAGCGATCCCATGCGGTTGGCCGCACAAATTATCAGTGGGGTGGGCTTCCTGGGCGCAGGGGTGATTTTGCACCGGCGTGATGACGCCATTTCCGGCCTGACGACCGCCGCGATCGTGTGGGCATCGGCGGGAGTGGGGATAGCCTGTGGAGCCAGTTTTTATTTGCACGCACTCTTGGCTACCACACTGTTTTTACTGGCGATAAAGATCAGCCCCTATATTTTCCTGCTGCAATCGAGGAATCAATATCTTGGGAAGGTCAAAGTACGGCTGATACTTGATGAGCAGGCAGGGCTAGCCAGCTTGATGGCCCAGCTTAATCAGCAGAGAAACCTGATTGATGCAATGACCATACGTGACGTCAAAAAACACAAGATTGAAGTTAACTTTAAGCTGACGGTAAGGAAAAGGACGACCCTGGACGAACTGTATGGCTCACTGCGCGCTATGCAACACGTGTGCTTCGTCGCATTGGAGCATTAGCGGGTTTGAGTGGATCAAAAATGCCGGGTAGCTTAGCCGACCCGGCATTTTTTTGCTGGCGCTTGAACAATCAGGCTTTAACCGTGACGTTCATGCCTTTGTAGCTGACCTTCTGGCCATCAACGATCTTGCAGCGCTTACGCGTTTCGACCTGACCGTTTACTTTGACCTGCCCTTCGGCGATCACTTCTTTCGCGGCACCGCCGCTGTCACACCAGCCCTGGAACTTCAGCAGATCGCACAGTTCGACATGAGGGTGACTTTCCAGATTAAAAATTTCCATACTGCCTTAACTTAGTTAGGTTGAACGTCGTGAAATTCCTCGCAGGCTTGCAAGGTATTTTGGATCAGTGTAGCAACGGTCATCGGGCCGACGCCACCTGGAACCGGAGTAATGAAGGCCGCACGTTCGCTTGCGGCTTCGAAGTCTACGTCGCCGACTACTTTACCACTTTCCAAGCGGTTGATGCCGACATCGATCACGATCGCACCCGGTTTGATCCAATCTCCTGGGATAAACCCAGGTTTGCCCACGGCAACGATCAACAGATCGGCATTTTCGACGTGGTGACGCAGATTTTTGGTAAAGCGGTGCGTGACGGTGGTGGTACACCCGGCCAGCAACAGCTCCATACTCATCGGGCGACCAACGATGTTGGAGGCACCCACCACCACGGCGTTCAGGCCATAGGTATCGATGTTATAGCGTTCCAACAGGGTGACAATGCCGCGTGGGGTACAAGGGCGCAGTTTAGGTGCGCGCTGACACAGGCGGCCGACGTTGTAAGGATGGAAACCGTCTACGTCTTTATCCGGGCTGATGCGCTCCAGCACCTTCACATTATCAATGCCTGCTGGCAAGGGGAGCTGCACCAGAATGCCGTCAATTTCTTTATCGGCGTTTAATTTGTCGATCAGCGCCAGCAGTTCAGGCTCGGTGGTGGAGGCGGGCAGATCGTAAGAGCGGGAAATAAAGCCCACTTCCTCACAGGCCTTGCGCTTGCTGGCGACATAAATCTGCGAAGCCGGATTCTCACCAACCAGTACCACCGCCAGGCCCGGCGCACGTTTGCCGGCCGCCAGACGTTGTTTCACTTGCTCAGCTACTTCGTTTCTAACCTGCTGCGCAATCGTTTTGCCATCAATAATCTTTGCTGCCATCAGTGAGGAAATCCATCATTTAAGAAAAGCGGGGGATGGCGCTATTTTGGCAGAAGAGAGGCGCGCTGTCAGGCTTTCGATCGGGTTAATGCAGAGAATAAGCACACGATTGCGTAGCGGTTTATACATTTTTTACACCAACGGAATGATCCTCTACGCTTTTTTTACCTCCAGTCTTTTAGGCTTTACCCATTGCCCCTGACGTTTGGGGTCTATGGAGGCAGGATCATGAAGGCGATTACTCGGCTCTATCCATTGCATCAACCTGGTGGACATCCAGCAGATGAACAGCGGCATATTGGTGAAACGGTGTTTGATTCCTCCCTGCATCCGGCGCAGGTGGTGGTGTTGCAGGCGCTGCATCGGCTTTGTAAGCCGAAGGAGAGCCGTTCTTCCTGGAGCCAGCGTATGGCGCAGTGGTACAAAAGGGGCCACCAATGATGCGTAATGCTCCTTTGTTGCTGGCATTGCTGTTTGCTACGCCACTTTGTCAGGCATCGATGAATACCTTGGCAGCCAGTGAATTGCCGAGGGCAATGCTGGCGCAGACCTGTAATGTGCTAAATGCCCCGCAGGCCGATTGGGGGGATATCAACGCCGTGGTGCGATCGGCACGTGCCTGTATGTCGCAAAAAGCAGGGCAGAGGCCAAACCCACGCCTATTGGCACCCGCGGTTGAACCACAGGGGGTTGATGAGACGGTATTGTGGCAGGGGATTAGCGTAGCCAGATCATCGCGTTAGGGTGACTTATCATAGCTTTTGTGTGCGAAAAATCGCCATAAGACACCTCTGCCGCCACCACAGAGTCAAAAGGCATTGACTCAATAACCTCTGACCGTATAATCCAACTCCGCAACCTCGGTTGCCGCATCCGCATTTCAATGCGCCCTTAGCTCAGTTGGATAGAGCAACGGCCTTCTAAGCCGTAGGTCACAGGTTCGAGCCCTGTAGGGCGTACCATTTTTACTTCTCCCAACGTCTACTCAAATCTACTAAAACCCTCTATAATGCCTGATACAGCTGATATCACCGTATCCCAACGTCTACCTAGTTCTACTGAAATCTACATGCATGTGGGGGTATATCTGGTGGTATGTCCAGGTTCAATGAAGTGGGGTACCCCCAATGAAGTTAAATGCCCGCCAAGTAGACACCGCCAAGCCTAAGGACAAGCCCTACAAGCTTTCTGATGGTGGTGGTTTGTATTTGCTCGTTAATCCGACCGGGGCCCGTTACTGGCGTCTGAAGTATCGCGTGGCTGGAAAAGAAAAGCTTTTAGCCATAGGCGTGTATCCAGACGTGCCGCTCGCTGATGCCAGAGCCAAGCGTGATGAAGCCAAACGCCTGTTGGCTGCTGGTGGCGATCCTGGTGAAGAGAAGAAGTCGGAGAAACAGGCTAAGAAGGTGAGCGTTGAAAACACCTTTGAAGCACTGGCCAGAGAGTGGCACGCCTACAAAGTGCCGAGCTGGTCAAAGGGCTATGCTGAAGATCTGATGGAGTCCTTCGAAAAAGACATCTTTCCCTTCATCGGGAAACGACCCGTTGCCGATATCAAACCCCTTGAAGTTTTAGAGGCGCTGCGCAAGTTAGAGAAACGTGGTGTTCTCGACAAGATGCGCAAAATTCGCCAAGCCTGTAGCCAGACGTTCCGTTATGCGATCGTCACCGGTAGGGCCGAGAACAACCCAGCCAGCGAATTAGCTGGAGCGCTCGCCATTCAGAAGCATACACATTACCCCCACCTGGTTGCGACAGAGTTCCCTGAGTTTCTCCAATGCCTCAATGAGTACACTGGCAGCCCAATAACAAAAATTGCGACCCGGCTATTGCTGCTGACAGGTGTTCGCACCATTGAACTACGCGCTGCTGAATGGGCTGAGTTCGATCTGGACAAGGGGCTTTGGGAAGTCCCTAAGAGCAGAATGAAAATGCGCCGTCCACATTTGGTGCCTCTTTCTGAGCAGGTTTTGATTCTGCTTCGCCAGCTCGAAGAAATGACAGGGCGCTTTAAGCTGGTTTTCCCTGGGCGGAATGACAGCACCAAACCGATGAGCGAGGCCAGCATTAACCAAGTGATAAAGCGTATTGGCTATCACGGTAGAGCGACCGGTCACGGCTTTCGCCATACCATGAGTACCATCCTACACGAACAGGGCTATAACACTGCTTGGATTGAAACCCAACTGGCCCACGTCGATAAGAACAGCATCCGGGGAACCTACAATCACGCCCAATACCTGGATGGTCGCCGGGGTATGCTTCAGTGGTACGCCGATTATATGGAGAGCCTGGAGCGGGGCGGGAATGTTGTGCAAACCACATTTGGACAACGTGCATGACTGGGTGTATAGACAGTGCTAATAGACCGCAGTAGACTTATCTAGACGAGTAAAGAATAGGCTATGTCTAGGGTAGCTCCCGAAACCCCGTACACCTCTACGGGTTGGCATAGCCGCCAAAAATTAGAGGGCGTGAGGTGGCGAATGGAAAAAAATCTGAATATTCTTGCTGATCTAGAAGCAAAAGATCGTGAGTTCATTTCAGTCAGGGAGTTATTTGAGAGAATTCGAGTTCTTCAACCTCATGTAACTGATATTGAAATAGCAAAGTGGCTTTCGTGGTTGACAAAAAGCAAACAGCCGCCTGAGTTTGTTTGGCGAAACAGACGTGGGGATATTGAATCTACTCAATGGAACGATGATCCTGACTTTGATAGCCTCATCGACATTGTTTTGGAAGAGGGTACCGTACCAATTATCAAAGTGGATACTGCTGTTAAAAAAATACCTACCGGTTTAGTGACTGTAACTTCATCAGAGCCACCAATGGATTTTGATGACGATATCCCATTTTGATTTGGAGAATAGAATATGGCTGGTGGCTGGGGTAATAGCGAAAATGTAAAAGCAGAACTCTTCGATAGCTATGGGTTTAGAAGGGGCGATTTGTCGGATTTTTTAGAGGGTACTGGTGTTTTTTTACATATTCCTCTAGATGAGATTAAAGAAAGTATTCGGCTTGAGTATGACGAGTCTAGCTGCGTCGAAGAAACAGTTTTGTTAGAAAAACTAATGCAAGAGAATGAAATTTTAAAAGAGCAAAACAAAAAGCTTAAAGAGTCTACTCCTTCACTTCTAGGAAAGTATAGGAGTGATGATCCGTTGCTATTGGCTATAGAGATACGGAATAGTGAGTGGAGTAAATATGACCAGGAAAATGATAGGGCAACGCGAGGGAATCAATCGGCAATCATCCAAGAGCTCGAGGATAAAGGTTTTTCTAACATTCAGGCTAAGGCCATTGAAATGGTTGCTTGCCCGATCAAACGTGGATGACTTACCTCTAGCCCTAAGGGTTAACACTAGCTTTGACTGTTAACCCTCAGGGTAGGATCGGACTAGCCCTCAGGGTTATTTGGCGATTTAGTCACCATGGCGCCCTCAGACCTGAGGGTGTTCCCCTTACCAAAACTACCTCATGCCTGAGGGTATGAAATAAAAGCATTTTTTTATGTAATCATTTATCTCGTAAACCACAATAGACGTTACGAGGTAAACATGACAAATACTCTTATTCGCCTTACCGAAGTCCAGCGCCGTACTGGCTACAGCAAAGCCTGGATCTATCGCCTCATGTCGCAGAATAAATTTCCTGCCTCTGTAAAATTAGGTCCTCGGGCCATTGCCTTTGTTGAAAGTGAGATTGACGAATGGGTCAATCAACGAATTGCTGAATCCCGCAAGGAGGTCGCCTGATAAAGAAAAACAGGTGTTCATTGTTGCGTGCTGTTCCGGTGAATTCTACTCAGTGCTCATCGGCAGCAATCAATAACTTTAACGAGGGATAACCAATGGGAATTGAAAAATCGGCCAGTACTGGCTGGGGCCAAACTCACCCTAAAGAAAGTCATAGAGTTATTAATAGTAATGAGTTTTCTATTTTAGTGCCGGTTTTTTACGGTCGGATAGGTGGGCGTGAAAGTAATACTGTGAGTGCAAAGGCATTACATAAAACGCTGGGTGTGGGCCGTGATTTCACCAACTGGATTAAAGGACGTGTTAGCCAATATGGTTTTATAGCTACTATCGATTACGTGTTGGTTGAAAATTTGAGCGCGCCAAAACGGGCGAGCACAAAAGGCAGACAACAGATCGAACATGATTACCTAATTACTCTGAGCATGGCTAAAGAACTGGCAATGGTAGAGCGCAACGAGCAGGGGCGCGCCGTTCGCCGTTACTTTATCCAGTGTGAAGAAGAATTACAACGCAGTGCTCCAGAAGTGGCAGCACGCTTCCGCCGCCAACTTAAAGCCCGCATAGGTGCCGCTAACCTATTTAAACCAATGTGCGCCGCGCTGGATGCTGCCCGCGCCGAACAGGGCAAGCAGACGCTACAGCACCACTACAACAACGAAAGCAATATGATCGCCAAGATTGTGCTGGGCGGTCTTACGGCCAAACAGTGGGCGCAGATAAACGGCATTGACGGCGAACCACGCGACAGCATGAACGCCGAACAGCTTGAACACCTCTCCTACATGGAAAGCACCAACATCACTCTGATTGATATGGGGATGGACTACGAGCCGCGTAAGGCTGAGTTAATGCGCCTATCGCAACGCTGGTTAACCAAGCGCCTGGGGGCTGACTATGACTAAGCCAACAGGTAAGCCTCAACCAGGACAGCGCTACAAAGACTCACACGGCCACCGGGTAACGGTGGTTAGCGTGGAGTTCCTGCGTGTGACGTTCTACCGCGACGGATATGAGCACCCATGCGTACAGCCGTTAGAGCGCTTCGACAATGGTTATCAGCTTATCGCCGGGGGTGAGGATGAATAGCAGCAACAAAGCAGCCATAAGCGGTGTGCAGGTTAACGGCCTGCCGATTGAACTGGTGCGCCAATGGGCTGAATTCTGGACTAAGCAGAGTTTCGCTGTGTCGGTGCCAACTGAGCTACGCCGCCAGTATTACCCGGACGATGCGGCATTCGGTAAGGCTATGCGCGGTGCTGGTTATGTCCCGGTTCGTACTAAAAAAATCACAGGCAAAGATGCTCGTTTCTGGCTCTATCGCAAGACCGGGAATGATAAGGGGTCGTCGCTTGATTGTGATAATAAAAACAAAGAGTTAATGCGAGTTGTCCAGGCGTCAAATAAGCCTCAAAAAGCCTTCAAGCCGGTGGCTGTCGATGGTCAACGGCTGTACGTGTATGACGACCACCTCCGATTTCTGACCAAAAAACGCCACCGTGTTGATAGTGTTCGTATTCAGGGCTATACGGCTAAGGGTGTTCGTCTGGAGGTGCTGGGATGATGGCGATAACTACAGCCTGCCAGAAAGAAGCCTTTCCCCTGGCTGCCCGCTTGTCACAGCTCGGCACCCGGTATGCCTGGAACCTGTCAAAACCTGACACACGCAGCCGGGTAGCTGGTGGCGCGATCCTAACAATTCCTAAGTCTCTGAGTGCTGCCGGTCATTATCCAGTTTTGGATAATGCTGTTATGCATGGGTTTTTACATGCGGCAACCTTTGCGCACCGGGTATGCAAAGCGGTAGCGATTGGGTTTTTTGAGTCCATAAAAAAGGGCGGCATTTCTGCCACCCCGGAGTGTGTGAGGCAAAGTGCAAAATCGCACTTTGGTCACTCTTTTGGTTTCTTGCGCTGCTCCAACTTGAGCTTTCGCCCACAGGCATCAAGTACCCAGGCGGAAAAGTTGGCGCTGGGGTTTTCTGGCTTCTCTCGCTCTACGCTTGCGTCTATTTCTTCAATTAGTTCGTGTGGAAAGCGGATTCCCTTCAAGCTTGACTTGTTATTAACATTCTTAGTCGCCATTGGCTTTTCTCCTAGATGGTGTGTAAGCACTATACACAAAAGTGGAGGAAATAAAATACTTGACGTGTTAGAACACTTACGGCTATGGTGTTCTAACACCTTATCCACAGGTAAGGCACAGGCAACACACAAAATAGCGACGCCCCGGAGTGGTGGAACACTACCGAGGCGTCTTACCACCAACGTTAAGTACAGTAACGAGGTAGCTATGTCAGATCATACCACACCCTTAACCGGGCGGAATTCCTTCACCCCGAATAAGTTCACCTGGCGCTTTCTGGCGGTATCACGCTCAGACCGTAACGCCAAGCTTTGCCGCATGTCTGTAGAGGCATACACCGAGCGCGAAGCCCGCCAAGTGCTGGCCCCTCACTTCATCCTGTCATTGGCCGCCCGCCTGCCGGTTCAGGAGGTGAGCCATGCGTAAACCGATGCCAAAAGAACGCTATCAAGATAAGCGTGGCCAGATCATTACCATCAAATCATGCATTTTCAATCGTGTGATATTTGCCCGGGCTGGTTATCAGGCTGAATGCACGTATCCGCTCAATCGTTTTGAGTCTGAATTTACCCTTGTCGGAGAGAAAGCCCATGACTAATACAACTCATTTTCTCACCGCAGCACTGATTCATGACACCGAGTGCCTGTTAGCAATCTTGCGCACGATCAACGATGTTGACGATCCCGAGCGCCAGAGCTTTTTAGTCGATGCCGCCGAAAATATAGGTAGCAATCTTCTGAGTAAATTGCAGTGCAACGAGGCTATCGAGGACACAGCATCAGAGGGTGGACTTGCCTAATGAAACTCATCACTAATGATCCCCGTCTGAATGCCATCGCAAACCAGTATGCGCTTGCTGTGCATCGGCACGTAATGCAGCAGAACAAGGGTGGCCAGTTCGATTTTGGCATGAATGGGCAAGCTAGCTATGTTGCCATTATGGGTGGTGTGCCTGGCATCCGTGACTTGGTTGACTCTTACCTTTTGGGTGCATTAAAGCTGAATTGCCCGCAGTTGGATCTTTTAGTTATTCAAATGATTAGCAAATGCTTAGACGATGACAACCTGACACCGCGAGGTTTGGCGGTCTGGCAGAGCATAAAGAAAGATATGTACGCAGACCGTACTAGGCAATGGGGGGCGGCTTGATGCGTAACATTGACCTTATCCGCGAAGTGACCAAATCAGCAGCTAACCGATGGCCTGACGTGTTGCCGATGGTGGGGATCGACGTTCCTGCTAGCCCACGCGCACAAGTAGCCTGCCCTGCTTGCGGTGGGCGTGACCGGTTTCGGTTCGATGATAACGGGCGCGGTTCGCATTTCTGCAACCAATGCGGAGCGGGTGACGGGTTAGACCTCATCCAGAAGGTGAACCGGTGCGACGCCACCGAAGCTGCACGGATGGTCGCTGATGTGCTGGGTATTGATTACCGGACAGCAGATACAGCACCAGAGGCCACCAGCCAGAGCAAGGCAATAATCGAAGCTGAGCGCCAACAGCGTGAGCAGGATCGCCAGCAGGCAGAAGCCACCGAACTGGAGCAAAAGCGCCAGCGGTTCAATCGTCGTTATACCGCGTTATGTAACAGCGCCGCGATGGGGGGATCGGCCTACCTTGCGGCCAAGGGGCTGACCGGTTTCACCTTCCCCACCCTGAAAGATGGCCGCTTGCTGGTGGCACTGACCGACGAAATCGGCACAGTCACGGCAGCACAGACCATCACCCCCGCTGGTGAGAAACTGCAGGTAACGGATGGCACCAAGCGCGGCGCATACCATGCCGTAAACACCCCAGAACAGCTGCACACGGTGATTATTGCCGAGGGGCTGGCAACTACCTTAACCGCCCACTTGATGCGCCATGATGCGCTAACGGTGGCCGCTATCGATGCCGGAAACCTGCTACACGTTGCTCAGGTGATGCGCCGGAAGTACCCAGAGGCACAAATCATCATTGCCGGAGATAACGACCACCACGCAGACGGCAGCACCAACACCGGCCGGATCGCCGCAGAGAAAGCCGCTACCGCTGTCGCCGGGTGGGTATCAATACCACCGACAGAGCACAAGGCTGATTGGGATGATTATCGCCAACAGAACGGGATAGAGGTTGCTGTACTGGCGTTTAACAATTCACTGTATCAACCCAAGGGGGAAGGAGTGAGCGTCCAACTGAAAGCCATTGAGGGCGGTAAAAAAGGCCACCAAGAGGCTGACCCGCTAAAACCTCGCATTGAGAGTCGCAAGGATGGCGTTTTCTGGATCACGCCGAAGGTAGACCAGGTGAGCGGTGAGGTGATCAACAATGAATCGTGGTTGTGTTCACCACTGGAAGTGATCGGCACCGGTCGGGATGACAAAGACCAATACCTGATTATCCGTTGGCTACCGGTAGGCGAACCCCTGCCAACAACCGCAGCCATTCCCCTAGCCGACATTGGCGAGCGTGAAGGCTGGCGCACACTGAAAGCGGGCGGTGTGAACGTGACCACGAAAACCGCGCTCAGGGCTACCCTGGCCGACTGGTTCCAACGCGCTGGCTCTCATGAGATTTGGCGTGTGGCACAGGCTACAGGCTGGCAGTGCGGGGCATACATCATGCCGGATGGTGAGGTCATTGGTTCACCTGAAAGGCCGGTGCTGTTCAATGGTCGCAGTGCTGCCGCTGCGGGGTACACCGTCAAAGGAACGCCGAAGAGCTGGCGTGATTCTGTGGCGCGATTGGCGCGTGGCAATCCCTCCATGATGGCCGGTATCGGTGCGGCACTGGCCGCGCCACTCATTGGGCTGGCCGGTGCTGACGGATTCGGCATTCACTTTTACGAGCAATCCAGCGCCGGCAAGACCACGACCGCCAATATTGCCAGCAGTCTGTACGGTGAGCCTGACGCCTTGCGCCTGACGTGGTTCGGTACGGCGTTAGGGATAGCCAACGAGGCCGCCGCGCACAATGACGGACTGATGCCGCTGGATGAGGTGGGCCAAGGCGCTGATCCGGATAGCGTGGCGAAATCGGCCTACACCCTGTTTAACGGCGTGGGTAAGCTCCAAGGGGCCAAAGAGGGCGGCAACCGCGATTTGAAGCGCTGGCGTACCGTGGCGCTCAGTACCGGGGAAATGGATATTGAAACCTTCATCGCTACCGCTGGCCGCAAAGTGAAGGCCGGGCAACTGGTGCGCCTGCTGAATATCCCATTGGAGAAATCACAGCAACACCATGAAACAGCCAACGGCAAGGCCCACGCTGACGCTTTGAAAGATGCCTATCAACACAACTACGGGGCCGCTGGCCGCTTTTGGATTAAGCACCTCGCCGACCACCAGCAACAGGCCATAGCCGCGGTGAGAACCGCTGAGGAACGTTGGCGCTCACTGATACCGGCAGACTATGGGGAGCAGGTTCACCGGGTAGCAGCGCGGTTCGCTGTACTGGAGGCGGCGCTGTTGTTCGGGGGCATTGTTACCGGCTGGGATGCGCAGGAGTGTCGGGACGCGATACAGCACAACTTCAATGCCTGGATAAAAGAGTTCGGCACCGGCAACAAAGAGCACCAACAGATCATCGAGCAGACGGAAGCCTTCTTGAATGCCTACGGCCTGAGCCGCTTTGCGCCGCTGCCATATGACCCTCAGAGCCTGCCTATTCGAGATTTGGCCGGGTACCGGGACAAGGGTAAGCATGATTGTGATGCGGTGGTGTTCTACACGTTCCCGGCAGCGTTTGAGGATGAGATAGCTCGAGGGTTCAACTCGAAGCATTTCGCAAAGGCGCTGGCGGGAGCCGGAATGCTGACACCGCCGGCCAGTGGGCGAGGCTTTCAACGGAAATCACCGCGTATCAATGGGCGACAGATCAATGTTTATGTGATCCACCACCTGCCAGACGGCGAACAGTCAGAAGAATAAAATCTCTACGTGCGAGAAAACATGTTGGTTCAGTTAGTTCAGTTGGTTCAATTTGTAAAGATGCTTGTTTTTAAAGGTAATTATCTTTGATTTTGAACCAACACTGAACCAACAAATGCCTATTTTGAACCAACAAATTATTGTGTTTCTGGCTGGTGGCTTAAATAACGAGCCATAAAACCAGCGGAATAAGAGGGAAAATCACTCAAACGCTTACTTGTAGGGGGATATTATCAGATAGATAAAGGGCTTTCCGGTCATGATGTTTTGCGTATCTGGTGCTAGAGCATTAAAGAAGAGGGGGGTAACAAGACAAACTATGGTCGCTTACACCGATGCGAGATCGAGAGCTTGAGAGTATGATTGTTACTGATAAGACACTGACAATATTGAAAAATAGCGATTAAGGATAATTATGTCATCACTAATCTTTTATACACAGCCAGATTTGGCTGTTGTGGCAACAGATACGTTGGCTGTTGATAGCAATGGTCGTCCGGCTTTTTATACGAATAAGGCTGCCTATATCCCAACTTTACGAATGATAATTGCTGGGGTTGGGGTGGCTGGATTTTCCTCCCAATGGGCGGAGCATGTTAGCAGCAGGATGCTTCTGTCTGGCATAGAAAACCTTGACTGCCATGCACAAGACGGGCTGCTTTCCTTGTGGGATGATTTTAAAAATGCTGAGGCTATAGACCCGGAATCATCGACAACAACTGTTTATCATATTGGTTTCAGTGAGGAAACAGGTGATGTTACTGTATTCGCTTATAGGTCAACTAATTCGTTCATGTCTGAGAGACTTGGTTATGGAACAGCAGTAAAGCCAGATTGTAAAATCATCGATGGAAATCTGATGGAGACCATCCCATCCATGATGAGTGAACAAAGGCGATTGCAGGAAAGTATGCCAATAGAGTCAAGAATATATATTGGTGGGGATATTATTGCCATCATGCTGACAAAAGATGAGTGCAGATATTTTAAACTTGGTGAGTTTCCTGACCGAGAGGCAAATTTCCGGGAAATGCTCTTTAATTTGTGACAGGCCCGCCTCGCGCGGGTTTTTTATGCTCGCAGCGCGGAACCGTTCGGAGTTCGTGAGGTTGGCAATACTGGAGAAGCTGGGGCGGGTAGATAAATACTACCCTCTTCACCTGACAGACCACCAGATCCCTCACACTTCAACGCTAACCCGATTTTTTTGGATTCATGGGCCCGCAAAACGAAACCTGAAACATTGCGCAAGCCGGGCTAGAAGCCGCACCACGACAGGGATAAGCACGATTGCGCACGATTCGCATTGCTTACAACTCCCATATTATTTCGTATTCAAAAATCTGGAGATTGCGAAAATGAGAGAGCGAACCCGGAGCTACGCAGATGCACTCCCCCGCATCGGATTGACGTTCCTGGGGAATATGCGCCAAAACTTGGCAGATGTACCAGACAGCTACGCCATCTACACCACCACCGAAAGCGGGACGCTGTGGATCGCCAGAAGCGACAACGGATACAAGGCCACCATCAACGGGCATTCGTTCAGGCTATCACTGACAATCACCAAGGCCGGTTATGGTGTGCGGCATTGGTATCTATGCCCTCACTGCCACCAGCGATGCGCAAAGCTACATATCGGGCGTAAGAGTATCGCCTGCCGTAAGTGCTGGGGGCTTCACTACGCCAGCCAGAGCGAGGATCGGATAACCAGAATGCGCCGGTTAATCAGAAGCAAGCGCCTTGCCATCTGGGACTATGACACACCGGACCTAATGAACCTGGTCAAGACGCCTTTTCAATTCGCAAAGCCCAAGGGCATGAGGTGGGAAACGTTCGAGCGTAAACGCTGGCATTTGTTCCGGCTGGAGGAAAGATATTGGAAGGTATTTATACCGATTATCGAACGACTGACAGGAAAGATTGAGCGAACTTAGGAGGTTGTGAGTCAGCAATCCTGACGCTCAATCTTCAAGCCACTGGCTTACCGGTGGCCATGAACGATGGTTGTAATGGAGGAACGTGCGCCCATAAGATTTTTACACCAGACTCACCTGTGACGTGTCACACGATAAAGCGTGACTGGTCACGACAAGTCACACAGCAGATCACCCGCCTCTTGGCGGTTCACACCTTCGAAAGAATCCCACCAGACCAACCTTCATCACAATAGTTATCATTTTTTATACGCAAAATCATTACGTTATCCATCACTTTCAAATGGTTAATAACTGATAATCCGGTGCGATAAAATTCTTTAAATATAACTTTTGGTAGAAATATTTTCTCTTTATTGTGTTTTTTATGGTTAATTTATTTTGCGTGTTTTTTGGTCTGGAGTATCATTGTATGAATAACCAGCCATGGGAATGCATACATGAAAAACACCCGCTTTAACCCTAAACCAATACTTATCGAGCATGACTGCGTTGAGGCGATGAAACGCCTTCAAGAGCAGGAACGCAGTAAATCCCCACTTGGTGTTGCGCCATCCCTCCAAGACATCGCCCGCGGCCTCATCCGCAAAGCATTACAGCAAGTAGGAGAATAGCTCCATGCCAACAGTACCGATTTCCCAACGCCAAACAGCGCCAGAAATGGCCCCGGTCAACAACGTCAATCTTCGGTTGCCACAGCAGGGGCTTGGTGAACAACTCGCCCAGGTAGGCGGCAATTATTTGCAGGCGCTGGGCCAGGTGAAAGAGAAGCAGGATCTGGCCTTTGCTCAGGATAGGCTGGTTAAATTTCAGAGCGATGGTGACGACCTGATCAACAATCCGCAGACCGGTCTGATCACAAAGCAGGGTGCCCAAGCCATCGGCCAGGGAGATGAGGTTGCCAGAAAATTAAGCACTATGGCGGCAGAAGCTTTTAATTCTATCCCAGACGGGCCCGCCAAAGAGCAATTTAGAAACCAGTTTGAGATAGCTGGAAAGCCTCTCGCCAACCGTGCACGCCAGTATGAAGTTGGTCAGCGCCAGCAGTTTGAAGTAGGGCAGCAGCAGGGGATGATCGCTAACCAGATGCGTCAGGCGCGGGATAATTATGACAATCCTGAAATAATCGAAAGTTCCCTCTCTCTTGGTGGGCAACAGATTTTTTCCTACGGTAGAGCGCACGGACAGAGTGATGAAGAGATCGAATCAAACTGGAATGATTACCGTGAAAGTATGGGTCGCGGTGTCCTTCAGGCCCGTGTAGCGTCCGGTAAATTCCAGCAATATCTTGATCGCAATGGTGAGCCGTCAGATGTTGGTGGTGTGGCCAGGGCATCTGAAAGCAGCAAATACGGCGGCCAACCAGGAACCACAAAAGGTATGGTATCGGCTGGGAACATCGATCTATTAAGTCGGCCAACGGTTAAAAATGATGATGGAAGCATCAGCACTGTACGAAGTATTTCTATAGGCACCGATGATGGTGAGGTTTTAATACCAACCGTAAGCGATGATGGAAAGCTGTTATCTGATGATGAAGCCATCGCCTTATACGAAAAAACAGGCAAGAATCTTGGCGTTTTTGATAACCCTGATGACGCTACAGCTTATGCTGAATCCCTTCATAAGCAACAAGAGAATATGTATGTCGGTAAACCTTCCGATCCTCTTGGCCTGCGTAACAACAACCCAGGCAACATAGAATTCAGTGATAAAAACCCATGGGAAGGTCAGACCGGCAGCGATGGCCGCTTTGCCAAGTTCGAAACGCCTGAACATGGGATCCGTGCCCTGGGCAAAAATCTGCTGTCATACAACAGGCTGCACGGGCTGGATACTGTTGGAGGGATCATTACACGGTGGGCACCTCCGAAAGAGAATAAAACCGCTGAATATATCCAAGCCATTTGCGCCCGGCTCGGTGTTGGTGCCAATGACCAGATCGATGTAACCAACCCGCGCACGCTGGCCGAGCTGTGTGCCGGGATAATTCGGCAGGAGAACGGTAAAGAGGGGGCCAGTAATATCAGCGCCGATCAGATTAATAACGGCGTCAGCGCCGCGCTTGGAATAACAGCACTGCCAAGCTCCAAGAGGCGCACTGGTGATCTGGCTTTCGATATGTCTAGCCCAGTAGATCAGGCGTCTTACCTCGGTCAAATGCAATCGATGCGGAACCAGTACCAATCAGAATATCGCGTTGGACTGGAGTTGCGTGTCAAGGATGCTGAGGCTGCTTACTTGATGGGTAAGGAAGCACCTAACCCACCAAAGTTGGGTGAGTTCATCACTGCTTACGGTGAGCGTAACGGGCCAACGGCATACGAGCAATTTCGAGATACGCAACAGCTTGGCTCTGATATTGCTGCTGTGCAGAAGTTATCATTTACAGCGCAGCAGGACCTATTAACCATGCGTGAGCCGGTGCCTGGTGATGGGTTTGATGCAGCATCAAAGCGTCAACGGATCTTAGCCCAAGCAGTGAACACGGTTAACAAGGCAAGGGTGGCCGATCCTATCCAGTATGCAACTGAGCTAAGCCAAGTTGACCCCATCAATATCGGTAACCCGGTAGTCTTGAAAGGGGGCCTTGTGAGCCGTGCCTCATCTGCTGTACAGGTATCACGGCAATACGGAACGCCGCTAACAATATTCTCCAAGCAGGAGGCGGCTCAACTTGGCGACATGTTGACTAATGCGCCCTCTTCTCAATCAATCGCCTATCTCGACTCCATGCGGCAAGGGTTGGGCACCGGTGCGGAGTATTCTGCAGCCATGCAGCAGATCAGCAACCATGCTCCATCCGCCGCAGTTGCCGGGGCAATCATGGGTAAGAGTAGCAACGTGGTTGCTAAATCTGGGTGGGGTTGGGGGTTGGTCTCTGACACGATGGTTAGCCCTGATGTGGCAGCCAAAACAATAATTGAAGGGGCCAATGCAAGAAAGGGGATCAAGACCAATATCAATGGTGTCGTTAATGAAACCAAGGGTATTCCAATGCCAAAAGACACCGATCTACGCCCTGACTTTGTTGATGCAGTAGGCAATGCTTTTGCTGGTGACGCTGCAGGTGCTGAGCAGGCTCTTGAGGTCGCTAAAGATTACTATGCGGGGCTGATGGCGCGTAAAGGCACTTTCTCTGGTGAGTATGATAAAAATGCCTGGACGCAGGCTATCAACGTCGCGACTGGTGGGGTTTATGACTACAACGGAATGGGCGATATTTTCTTGCCTTGGGGGATGTCTGAAAGCCAATTTGATCAGGAGGTGGATAAGGCATGGAAAGAGCAAATAGTTGATGCTGGCATTAAAGCCTCTCCTGGTCAGTATGGATTACAAAGCCTTGGTGATGGCCAATATCTTATTAAAAATGGTGGAGCTTATCTGCCAGGAAAAGACGGAAACCCATTTGTACTACGTCTGAACAACGAGCGCGTGCGCTTTGGGCATGGAGGTATTCCGGAATGAGTTATTTTGGCTTCAATCAGGCGCAAACGAATAAAGAGCTGGCGGCCGCAGCAGAAAATTTGATTGGTTCTTCCTCTCGTTCCGATGCAGATTTCTTCGATGGTGCATTCACAGCGCCGTTCAAAGGGTTGTATGCCGGGGTAACTCAGGCCGATCAAGTTGCTTGGGCTGGCGTTGATGCTGTTGTCTCACCGATTGCAAGTGCGGTGAATGACACCTTCGGCATTAACGACACATCGGAATCTTTCATAAAGGAACAGCGCAGGCTGGCCGAGCAGCAGGTTAGAGCGCTGACCCCCGATCGTGGTACCACCGGCACCGCCGGGCAGGTGTTGTTTTCACTCGCAGAGATCGGCGGCCAAGCTGTTGCTGGTTCGCTGGTGGGGGGGCTACCAGGCGCCGCGGCAACGGTGGGCGCTTCGCAGGGATTTTCCGATTATGAAAAATCCAGCGCTGATGGTGTTGATTATGGTACCGCAGTTGAAAAAGCTCTGGTTACTGGCGGCACATCTGCCCTGGGGGCGGTGCTTCCAATGTCGTTGGGATTACGTGCGGGTGGGATTGTAGCTGAAGGTGCTGGCGCGGCATTATCCAGCGCAGGCGGTAGGGCTGGAGCTATCGCGGCGGCAGGCGTAAGAGCTGCCCCTGATATGTTCTACGCAGCCGGTACCAGCGTTGCCCTCGGCATGGCGCAACGTGGCTTGTCTGCCGAAACCCTTCGGCGTGGCGGGTATGATGAGATGGCCAGGCAGTATGACATCCTGGATGGTCACGCACTGGCAACAGATGCAGTGCTGGGCGTTGCCTTTGGTGGCCTGGGCCGATTCCTCAATAGCCGCGGTGAAAACGTCCCCACGCGTACTGTTACTTCTGATGAGGTGTCAGCAGCACTGACAACCAGCTCACATCTCAATTATGAAGTTACAGCTTCCCCTGGTGTTCCTGTCAGCGTGCTTTCCCGCAATGCGCACTATAACGCCATGAACAAAGCAATGGCTGACGTTCTGGCCGGGCATCCTGTTGATGTTGGGGCGCTGATGGATGGGGCACAGTTTCTACAGAGAACACCGCGCGTAGACATGGCATCGCTTTCTGTCCGTGAAGCGTTGGGCCTTGTCGATGAAGGCATTACCGCCCGCGCCAGGGAAACGACGGATCTTTCGGAACTGGCCTCGCAGGTTATTCCCCGCGGCGAACGGCAGGTATTGTCCCGCGAAATAAATGATCTATCACACCGAGCTACCCGAGCGGAATCCGAACTGCAACGCCTGCAGGAGCAACCTTTGTCGGGAAGCGGTCGCAAGTTGGCGGAGGCACGCAAAGAGCGCCAGGGCGAGCTACAGCGGCTTACCAAGGAGATTGAGGCATTACGTTCAGACATTACAGCCCGTCAAACCAGGCTTGCTGATAGCTCACCAGGTGGACGATTCCATGATGCACGGTCAACACTGGAGCGCCAGCGCCAAGCAATTGAGCAAACCGAAGCTCATGGGCTTTCCCTCTTTTCCACACCGAAGCCAAGATCCCGCGAACAAATCCAGCAAGATGAGATTGCCGCAGTTGAGCGGCTGATTCGTGGTGCTGATGAAACGACCAATGTTGAAACGGATATTCGCGATGCAGAGCGCGCAGTTGCTGAAAATCCCGATCTGCAAATTCATGTCTTAAATCCGGACGACACCATTACTTCGGTGAGGGCATCCGAGTTGCTGGAGCAGGCAAACCGCGATGTAGAAAACGCCAAGCATGACGCGAGTTTATTTGACGTGGCCGTAAGCTGTTTCTTGAGGGGATAATAATGAAAGATGCTTGTATTCAAGCCGTTAAAGATGCAGCAAACAGATCGCTGACCATGGCAGAGATTAAAGGGATTGAGGATCGCATTGTTAAAAACATGCGCAATTTGGCTCGCAATGACCCGGCCGCTTGGCAAAGCCTCAGTGCTGCTGAGCGTATGAAACGCGCTGGCCAGGCTGCCGCCGATGAACTCCAAGCAGAGGCGGCCCTGAAAAAGCGCAGGGTGGCACTCACGATAGCTGCCCGTCAGCGTCTTGATTCCTACATCAACAGCTATCAGGGGAAGGGTGGTAAACTAGAAGCTCTAAACCGCACTATTGCCTTTCATGCTGACGGGAGAGCTAACTTTCTTTCTGTCGAGTCCAGAGCCAAAGCAACTCGCGATTATTCGCTGAGCCAGCTTGATGAGTTATTCGAAGCCATCGATCCTCGCTTCTTCCAACTTTTTGAAGATGCTCAGGGTGTTCGCGATCTGGTTTATGAAATTCGAGGGCAGGACACATTAAACGCGAGAGCGAAAAAAGGCGCTAAAGCATGGCGGGATGTGTCGGAACTACTGCGCCAGCGCTTCAACGATATGGGCGGCGACATAGGGCGCCTAGAGGATTGGGGCTTACCGCAGCACCACTCTATGGCCAAAGTGGCAAAGGCCACTCAGGGCGAGTGGGTTAGCTTTGTCAGCGGTAAACTCGACCGAAATAAATATGTGAAAGAAAACGGCGAACTGATGAATGGCGCCGAAGTTACCGCATTCCTGGGGAATGCCTATGAAACGATAGCTACCGGCGGCATGAATAAACTTGGCGATTCAGGTATGCGTATTTCTGGTGCACGTGCCAATCGTGGTAACGCCGAGCGGCAGATCCATTTTCGTGATGCTGAAACGTACCTGGAGTACCAGCAGCGCTTTGGTGAAAAATCAATGTGGGATGTGATGGTTAACCACCTTGAGGGGATCAGTAAGGATATTGCCCTGGTGGAAACCTACGGGCCAAACCCGGACCATGTTTTCCGATCTCTGCTTGATGAGTTGTCAGGAGCGGCAGCGAAGGCGGATCCACAAAAGGCAACGAGCATAGGAAAGCTAAGGGATGGCACCGAAAACCTTTACAACTTTATCGCGGGAAAAACGCAGCCGGTAGCTAACCCCCATATCGCCCGTTGGTCTAATCATGTTAGGAATTGGCTCATTGCTACCCGTCTTGGCTCTGCGTTGATCTCGTCACTATCGGATAACGGCACCATGTATTTGACGGCCAAGGTTAACAACCTGCCAATGGCCCAGTTGCTACGTAATCAACTGGCGGCATTAAACCCGGCTAATGCTACGGAATTGCAACTTGCCCGCAGTGCCGGTCTTTCTATGGATACGTTGATAGGCAGCGTCAATCGATGGGCCACGGATAATATGGGGCCGTCAGCGTCCCGGTGGGCGGCAACAGCGGTAATGCGTGCCAGCGGCTTGGCTGCATGGAGTGACGCGGGTAAGCGTGCCTACGGCGTTACGATGATGGGCGGGATCGGTAACCTAGTTCGCAAGCACGCTGACCTTGCCAGGATCGCAGATGATGATGCCCGCATCCTGAAGAGCAAAGGTATATCCGAACGAGACTGGACTGTATGGCGTTTGGCAGACCAGGAGGATTGGGGCAACGGCAACTCAACCATGCTTACCCCTGAAAGTATTATGCGCATACCGGATAGCAAACTGCAGGCGTTCGGTAACCCGGAGCGCGTCAGGTTCGAGGCAATGCGTAAGCTGCTGGGTTCAGTGGCAGAAGAGGTGGATATGGCGGTAATATCACCTGGAGCCAGGGATCGCATGATCACCGGTGCTTACAAGCAACGTGGCTCAATTAGTGGCGAACTACACCGCAGTGTATTTCTTTTTAAATCGTTCCCTATCTCTGTAGTAATGCGCCATTGGGCGCGAGCAGCAGCAATGCCATCTGCTGGCGGCCGTGCCGCTTACCTTGCTGCGTTCCTGGCCAGTACGACCATCCTTGGCGCAATGTCGCAGCAGATAAACGATATGCTTTCTGGTCGCAACCCTCGCGAAGCTTTCGGAGATAAGGCACCACAATTCTGGATTAACGCTTTGCTTAAAGGTGGTGGTTTGGGACTGTACGGGGATTTCCTTCTATCTGATCACACTCGATACGGTGGCGGTGCGCTGGCATCACTTCTTGGCCCTGTGGCTGGTCTTGTTGACGATGCGGTCAAATTGGTTCAGGGTATCCCGCTGAATGCTGTAGAAGGGAAACCAGAGCAAACTGGTGGGGATCTGGTGAAGTTTGGCAAAGGATTGATACCTGGGCAAAACCTGTGGTACACAAAAGCTGTGTTGGATCATCTGATATTCAATCAGATGCAGGAATATTTTTCTCCCGGCTACCTGCGCCGAATGGAGAAAAGATCCAAGAAAGAGTTTAACCAGACGTACTGGTGGCGGCCGCAGGATAGGTTACCGCAGTAAGGAGTACTAAATGGTGCTTTTCTGTCTGGGGGTAATTTTTATTATTGCCCTTGGGATTATGGAAAGAAGAGGGATTATTGATGATGGGCAATTTGCCGTTGCAGTCGTCCTGACGTTGCTTGCGGTCGCCGGTCCTATGGTGGATTAGTTGCTTACAATCCAACAAAAAGCCCGCTAGGCGGGCTTACACCTCTGCAAGCTCTTTCATCGCTTGGCTATAACGAGCCATCCCCATGATTGTAGCATTCTTAATCTGGTCATTACCTTTGGCTGGTCGCGGTAGTGCTAATAAATTATTGTCCCGCTTCGGGGCGTGGATGTTCCTTATTTTCATGATCAAGCCTCAATAGTCCATTGCTCCCCAGTTATCCACAACCGCATCGCCGATCAACATCTTCACCTGGTTTGGAGTGGCCGTATGAAAGGCACTTCTGCATTTTTCATTCTCTCACAAAAAAGTTACCATGGATGACTTGCTAAAAAAGGATGTTATCGATGCTTACTTTACAAGAAGTCGGTGAACAGACCAGAAATGCGCTACAACTATTGATAGACCGAATGGAACTGGGTTTGGCTGTTGGCCCACTGAAAGATGCTGATTACAAGCTTCTTGCATCGGGGATGTACGGTGATCTGAATTGGGAATGGGGTATAGGTCAGTACACGGGGAAAGAAAATAGTATCGATCTATGTTTCAAAATACTTTCTGAATCAGAAGGTTACCCAGCAGGGATATCTCTTTGTGCATACCGCACAGATACTCAATCTTTTGAAGTCTACATGATAGAGAATTTCGTTAGGGACGATGAAGGTCACCCTCTTTACAAACGCATGGCCTTGTTTACCTTCATGGCAGCCTACATATTTACTGATGCTGTCCATGGAGCCAATGTAGTTGTGTCAGAACCAGACCAAGAACTCCGAGGCTATTACGGTAAGTTCGGGTTTAAGGATGATCCTACATGCGCATACCGCATGATATGCACCATTGAGGAACTCCAGGCGGCACTTGGTAATCCGGAGAATGCTTTCTAGGTTTTACCTGTCGACAGCACAACAAGTAGTTACCTTTATGGTGACAAAAACGGTGGATCTTTGTCGACACAACAACTACTATCATCATCACTGTGGAACGGCTACAACCAGTTTTACAGTTTTTCTTGTAAAGAGAGTCACGTGGGGTTACCCACACGCTAAGGAGATGTCACATGTCATATGCTAAAGAAGCTAAGTTCGATACAGTCGACACTTATGCTCGCATTGGTGCATCTATCGAGCTTCTAACTAGAGCCGCTCCAACCCTGTTAGAACGCGCGAAAGCACCAGCACGCGAAGTTCAAGGGCCGCGCCGTCAGCGCAAAGTTGCCTAATTTTAGGCTTTGTAAGCAGCTTATAGAAGCAAGCCCGCATGATGCGGGCTTTTTCTTATCTGTTAGAAAGTGCTTTCTTTTGCTCAATCTCTCCCAAAAATCCACATGCGTTTTTTTGCCCCGGCCACAAAACATGTAATGTGTACAGAATTCTTTAGCAGACAGAAGACTTACAACCAATGCAGCGCTAGCGGCAATAAGTGGTAGCTGATCTTTGTCTGTTGTTCGATGAACTCTGTTCTGTAGTGTCGCAATTTTAGCCATGCACTTGGCTAGCACATCACCTCAACTTCATTGACGACACCAGCTGCATAGTGACTATTACCTGCCAACTTATCCGCTAGGGGGGAAAGTTGCGGGTCTCACGGAGCAGGCGTGGTCAAATTTTACAGAGGCTTGTATGATCTGGTTCACATTGCCATCTATAAAGGCACAGGCCTCGCCTTACGCAGCCTAACGTCAGGCTTTCTGTTGGTTTCCATGCCGGTCCCCTGCTCTTGGTGCAAGTCTAGCCAGGTTTCGACTTCTTCAAGGTTCCAGGCGACGACGCCTGCGAGGTTGAACCGGGCCGGGAACTTGCCTTGTTTCTCCAAGCGGCCAATGGTGGAATCAGATAGCGGCACCACTTGCAGAAGCCTTTTCCTATTAATTGCTGCTTTCATCGTTGATCTCCTTGCGGCTAATTCCGCAAGATTTTAGACAACAGAGAGCCATGGTTTGATGAGTTGGTCGGTTACCATTATCTGCCTAGTCATCTACCATGGCGATGATCTACAAATTATGCTCCTCACAGAGCAAAGCCTGGATCACCTCTTACCGCGGCTTGTATTGCAATCCCTTTAGTTACCGGACGCGTCTTACGTAACCTAACATCTGGCATGTTTACTGGCTGCGTCCCTGTGCCTGCCGCTTGGCGGGCATCAAGCCACACCTCAACCTCGTCCCCATTCCAAGCGACGCGACCCTCGGTGATAGCGAACCGTTTAGGGAACTCCCCTGCCTTCTCCAGTGCATTGATGGTGTAAAAGGACAGCGGTACTATTTGCAGGAGCTTTTTTTTATCAATCGCTGTTTTCATCGTTGACCTCCTTTGTGGTCAACTCAGCGAAACTATCGTGGCGCCTCATGTTGGCACGAGGGTGGTTGGTAATGGCGACACCAGAAAATTTAGCCTGCCGTTCATCAAGCCACTGCTCAATCTGGTCTTGGTTCCAGGCTACGCGTTGTGGGGTAATGCGAAAACGTTCAGGGAATTCGCCTGCTTTCTCCAGCGCCTCGATCGTTGACCAGCTCAAAGGCACCATTGCCAGGAGTTGTTGTTTCCCAATTGCTGCTTTCATAGATATATCTCCATATTTGCGATTAACTATCCAGAGATGTAGACAGTGATCGGCCTCAGTAATCTGATTTTCTGAAGAGATCTGTGACATTGGTTGCCAAAGAGCTGAATTGGAACTGAACCAACACATAAAACCCGTTTGTTGGTTCAAAATTGGCATTTGTTGGTTCACTTTTTGAAAATAAAGCTTTATAAAACAAGCATCTTTACAAATTGAACCAACTGAACCGACTGAACCAACATACTTTTGCTTATATATAGAGAAATGTCAGGGGGAAAACGCTTTCAAACGGTGGAATGGGGCTTTGCGGGCAGCAGCCACGTTGAGGATTGCCGAAAACATGTTTCAGCGTGGCAACTTCGGGCAGCTAAATACTAGACAGTTATGGACGGAATGAGCACCAAGCGCAGCAACATCAATTACTACTAGCCCGCGCCCCCTCTGGCTTTGAGCTGTTTTCATGCCTTGATAAACGATTATGCTTGTCTAAAATAAATTGACCTGATTAGTTTTATTTAGATTGTCACGTTGCAACCCATGTCGACATGACCGTGAGCGGGTAAAGCTGATCGTGTTGTTCAGTCTCGATGTGAATGTGGTGATATAATGCGCTCTCAAAAACAAGACTGGAGAAGGCATGGAAAAGTTAAATAAAGAGCTGTATTCAATCCTTCGTGGGCAAGAGCTTACCGGGTGGGATAGCAAGCCGATACTCGATGCTATGTCACCATACTATAAAAACGGTAACGAAGAAGTTAAGGCGCTAATCATCAAAAAGGTTGAATCTTTGAAGGTCGAGCCCGGGGTGGAATTCCCGACTAATTATGAACAAATTCTGAAATCTTAAATCAACCGCCTACGGGCGGTTTTTTATACCTCAGGGAGCGGCTATCCGAAGATGTTGTGTAGGGGTTAACCGTTCCATGATGCGGGATTATCCCGTATGTACCAGAGGACAAAAATGCCCCTGTGGCCGGATCCCCGTTCAAGGTACTCAGGTTTCAATCAGTGACACCGTAGGGTGAAAAGTGAGCAATCTAGGCGGGCACAAAAACATTTGGGGGTATGATTGGGGGTATGATATGAAATTGAATATAAAAATATTAATATAAATCATTCTATTATGAGTTTTTATCGACTCCTGTAGGGTTTTACTTCTCCCAACGTCTATTAAAATCTACCAAATACTCTTAGGCTGCCTATTACAGCTGATATCACCGTATCCCAACGTCTACCTGGTTCTACTGAAATCTACATGTATGTGGGGGTATATCTGGTGGTATGTCCAGGCTCAACGAAGTGGGCACCCCAATGAAGTTAAATGCCCGCCAAGTAGACACCGCCAAGCCCAATAAGATGACGCCGTAGTGTTTATTCCTGTACGGGATCATTTCGAAGTAAACAGACGTCAACCGACGTCTTTTTTATGCCCTGGTGGATCCGAAAAGAGATGATGATATCGCCTCTTCAAACAGCGTTTCCCGCCCACCTGCTGCTTAAGAGAACAAGGGTATATACTTGTGGTGTACGGATATATTCTGGCTCGGGTAAATTCTCCCAGTCTCGGTGCATGACCAACATTTTCCCTTTTCTTCCTCAACCAAATCAACAAAGTAAAATCAAAATAAGAGGATTTGACCATCATGACTCAGATTTTTACTTTAACACTTTCTCCTTCTCTCGATAGCGCGACGACAACTCCCAGGATCTACCCTGAAGGGAAACTACGCTGCACCACCCCCATTTTTGAACCTGGTGGGGGTGGCATCAATGTTGCCCGTGCCGTTGTTTATCTTGGTGGGCAAGCCAGTGCGATCTTTCCAATTGGCGGGCCAACGGGCGAGCATTTAAAAGAGTTGCTTGATCGGGAAGGCATTGTTACAGAAACCCTGAAAGCTCAGGACTGGACACGGCAGAACCTGCATGTCCATGTGGATAATAGCGGTGAACAGTTTCGCTTTGTTATGCCAGGGGCAAGGGTTAATGATGCCGAGTTTGACCAGATTTTGTTGCAGGTGCAGAAGATCCCTCATGGTTCGATTCTGGTGATTAGTGGCAGCTTGCCACCGGGCACCACGCTGGCAAAATTAACCGACCTGATTAAGCAGGCGCAAGCCATGGGATTGCACTGTATCGTCGACAGTTCTGGGGATGCTTTACAGGCCTGCCTGGATGTAGGGGGGCTGGCTTTGGTAAAACCGAATCAGAATGAGCTGTCTGCGCTTATCGGGCGGTCATTGGAGCACCCTGATGATGTCCGGGCTGCCGCTAAGGAGTTGGTGCAACAGGGGGGAGCTGAGCGGGTTGTTGTATCACTCGGCCCTCAAGGAGCTCTCGCCGTTGATAGTGACACCTGTATACAGATAGTCCCGCCACCGGTGAAGAAACTTAGCACCGTCGGGGCCGGTGACAGCATGGTAGGCGCGATGGTGCTGAAATTGGCGAACGGGGCAGACCTGGTGGATATGGTTCGGTTCGGCGTCGCAGCGGGCAGTGCAGCCACGCTTAATCTTGGAACGCGGCTCTGTTCACTGGCGGACACCCAGCGCCTGTATGACTACATTTGCAAAAGTTCGCGTGGCTGAGCCTGGCAAACCAGGCGACGCGGGTTATTTTGCAATAGGATTAATCATCCGTAAGCCGCTGTGCGCTGTGGGGACTCCCGCGAAGGTGCGTAAAGTGGTTGTGAAAATGCGGGTGGGTTAATTTCCCTCGCCCGGTGGCGCTCGCTTCCGGGCTACAACTTTTGTACCTCGTTTCATCATTTCGTGATCCAGACTAAAAAATTGCCCCTTGCTGATTTTTCCCGGTTTACCTCTCCGCGCATCGCGGCATTCCACAATGGCTGAAGGTGAACGTAAAACCCCGGTTGCGTTTGCAATATGCCAGGAGATCTCCAGTTCATCTCCATGCCCCTCAGATTTTCGTACAGAACCTAAAGACTGAAAAACTGATCTTTGCCCCGGGCTTTAGCTACGTAGAGAGCTTTATCGGCATGTGTCAGTAGTACGTTAGGCGAGGGCAGTTGGCCAAATGTATGAACTGAAAAACCTATGCTTATAGTCAAGTATCCTGTACTGGAAGCGGAGTGCGGTATTCTCAAATCTCGCACCAGTTGGCATAGCGTCTGCACATACAGCGTTGCCTGACCTTTCGTCATGCCATTGGAAAGAATGACAAATTCTTCGCCGCCATACCTGGCTACAAAATCAGAACCCCGCTTGAAGGACTTACTCAAGCAATCCGCGACACGTATTAGCGCTTCATCGCCTGCCTGATGTCCATAAATATCATTGAATGATTTGAAGTGATCGACATCGATCATGGCGAGCGTCAATGAGTCGCCATTACGGATGGCAATTTTGCATTGAATGTCGAACTGTGTATCAAAAAAGCGACGATTATAAATCCCGGTGAGTCCATCCTTTATGGAGAGTTGCTCGAAGTGTATTTTCATTTCCTCGAGGGACCGATGCTCATCACGAAGCTGTTGCTGGATTATCATTCTTGGTGTTACGTCTTTTTGGATCCCGATAAAATTGGTTACAGTCCCACTCTCATCATGAATTGGCGATATGCTTAACTCGTTCCAAAACATGGTTCCATCCTTGCGGTAGTTTCGCAAGGTTACAAGGCAGTACTCGCCTTTTTTAACGGCGTTGCGCACAATCTCCAGTTCTGGCTGTTCCCGATCGTTATTTTGTAGGTATCGGCAGTTGATGTTGGTGATTTCTTCGAAGGAGTAGCCGGTCATTCTCTCAAAAGCCGGATTGACAAAAATCAAAGGATTGTCGTCTATGGTATTGTCAGAGATAGTGATGCCGTCTCGTGAATCCATAACTGCCTGTTTAAGAATTTCAATCTTCATACAAAGTCCGTTAGTGGGATCGTAGGGAGAACGTTGTTGGTAAGCAACGTAGCATCAAGAGATCACACGCGATCAAACCAATTTTACAAGTGTAGTCGTTGAGAAGGGGCCGTGTCCGTTATTTGACCTTAGTTACAAACTGGGTCAGAACGGAGTTGTTCCTGCCAAAAAGAGCCTAGGGGCTGAGAACCTGAATCTCCGGCGAGGCTTGTTCCACCTCCAGCAATTCATAAATCGTCTTGCCCACCTTTTGGATCGCATGTTCAATCTCGCGGGTCATGGGCTTGCTGTAGCTGAGCCGGAGGCAATTGCGGTATTTTCCTGCCGCAGAACTGATAAATCCGACGGCAATCTGTATGCCCTGCGGCAGCAAACAGCGGTTCAGGCGCAGGCTATCGAACCCATAAGGCAGCTCTACCCATAACATAAAGCTCCCTTGCGGCCTGCTCAGGCAGGTATTCGGCGGGAAATACTTCATGATCCAACCCGTCATAATGTCGCGATTACGTTGATATTGGCGGCGCATGCGGCGTAAATGTTGCAGGTAATGCCCCTGCTTGATGAATTCAGCCATGGCCAACTGCGGTAAGGTGGGCACCCGCCCGGCGGAAATGTACTTTATATGTAACGCTTTTTCTAAGTAACGGCCTGGTGCAATCCAGCCAACCCGCAGGCCGGGCGCAACGGTTTTAGAGAAGGAGCTACACAGCAATACGCGGCCATCCTCATCAAAGGAGGCAATGGTCGGCGGGCGTGGGTATTGATAAGCGAGAGCACCATACACATCGTCTTCAATAATCGCTACGTCATAGCGTTGAGCCAACGTCAACAGCGCTTTCTTGCGCTCATTCGGCATGTTGTAACCCAACGGGTTATTGCAGGTCGGTGTCAACTGGATGGCTTTGATCGGCCACTGATCCAGCGCCATTTCCAACGCCTCCAGGCTGATACCCACCACCGGATCGGTGGGGATTTCAATCACCTTCATCCCCATGCCTTTCAGCGTCTGCATTGCACCATGAAAGCTGGGGGAATCCACAGCCACAATGTCGCCAGGCTGGCAAACGGCCCCTAAGGCAATCGCCAGTGCGCCATGGCAGCCAGAGGTAATGATGATATTGTCTGCCGATTGATGGTTGCCGCTGTCCAGCATCAGGCGGGCAATCTGCTCACGCAACGCCAGAGTGCCGTAAATACTGTCGTAATCCAGCACTTCCTCGCTTTGATGCAGGCTGATACGGGCGAGCAAACGGTTGAGTATTTTCAGGCCTGGGCCAGACAGGTCCGGCGTGCCGACGCCCAGATGTAGCACATTGTCCTGAGCGCTAGCCTTTAAAAACTCCAGCGTATTTTCCCACTGAGATATCTCGACCGGCCTTTGTGCATGGCTGCATAGCGCGGGGAGAGCAGGCAGATTTGAGCTACAACGCACGAAGTATCCCGATTTCGGCCGCGCCTCGATCAGCAGGCATTCTTCAAGTTGCCGATAGGCCTGCTGTACGGTGCTGATACTGACCCCGTGTTCGTCACTCAGCACCCGAACGGAAGGCAGCCGCTCTCCGGGCACATACAGCCCTTCTTTGATGCGTTGGCTAAGGATATTGGCCAATTGTTGGTAGCGAGTCATGGATATCACCTGATAAAGAGAAGGGACCAGTACAGATGGCGTTGATTTTTACCATTCAGACTGTTTAGCACATATCTGTATGGAAATAATAGCCAGCTTTTGCATCTGTAATGTTTTTCACCGAAGCATCATGCTAATGGCTCATCGACTGACGGGGAGCTGATTATGAGTAATGTTATTGAAAATCAAATTGATGGCGGCTGCTTGTCAGCTGAGGAAACAGGAAATAAACGCCGTAATATTGTTGTCCGTTTATGGCTAAAAGCATACAGATGGGTAAAGCGTTGGAATGAGAGGCGCAAAGCAGCCAATACGCTGGCAAGACTGAATGGCGATCAGCTAAAGGATATCGGTCTACGCCGGGATGATATCAAGCGAGACTACAGCCGTCCGTTCTGGCGCTGAGCTGGGTTAAGGAGAGTAGAACATGAGAGGAGGCTATAGAAACCTCATCTCAGCGGCATGCTGCGCCTCATAACTGGCTCACAAAAAAAGAGGTGGCAAAGACTACCGCCACCAAAAGTCAAAGTCATAGGAAAAGGGAAGGGTTAATGACAACGTGGCAATGACTGAATTTGTAGGGGGCGCAACATGTGGCGCCCCTTGCGCCATCGCAGCCTCGTTAAGGGTAAAGCTTATATTTTTCCCGCAGCTGCAAATAGCTATCCACACCGGGTTGCCACTGGGCCTCGATGAATTTAACCGTTTCATCAACAGACAGCTTTCTTTCGCTTGCGTCATTCAGCAACGTAACCAGTTTGCTGGTGCCGGTGAGCTTGGCCAGCCACTGGGGGCGTATCAAGAAGAACTCCTCCTGATAATCGAGGTACTGCGCTTCTTTTGCTGCAGGGATCACCATCTCATAGCCCGCAGTCTTGAACTTGAACCACCAGTCGACCAGATAACGTATCGTTGGCTTAACCTGGCCGATGTCGGTAGCGGTCAAAATCTCCCCGCACACTTCCTTTCCGGCCTGTGGCCAGCCGGTTTTCTGCTGGTTGATATCCACCTGATAGCAGGTATTGACGTAAAACTGGCGCGTAGGAAAACCCAGTTGTTCAAATGGATGGTCTGAACCTCTGCCCATATTAACGCTGGTGGCTTCAAACAGGCCCAAAGAAGGGTAGAGCTGGATGGCCAGATCGCTGCGCAGGTTCGGCGATGGCCGTACTGGCAGTGAATAAGGGGTGTCATGGGTATAGTTAGCCATGCCGATCACCATCAGGTCTTTAGCGGGGAACTGATAGTCTTTGATGCCAAAGGCTTGCCAGTTGGTATCGTTGAAATTTGTCAGCCAACCCTCGCCGGTGATCATGCGGGCAAACTCCCCCGAGGTGAGCCCGTGCACCATCGGTATCGGATGCATACCAATCCCCGAGATGTTTGCCTCCTCGAGAATAGGGCCATATACATGGCTGCCGAGCGGGTTAGGTCGGTCGAATACCATCATTTTCTTGTGGTATTTTTGCAGGCTTTCCAGCATGTGGTGCAGGGAAATGGTGTAGGTAAAGAAGCGAACGCCCACATCCTGCAGATCGTAAATAACGATATCGACATTGGCTAACTGTGCCTCGGTGGGATGGGCTCGAGACCGCCCATCCTCATCCCGGCCATACAAAGACACGATCGGCAGGCCGCTATGTTTATCGAGATGATTATCGTCGCCCAGCCCGGCATCGGCATTACCGCGAATGCCATGTTCTACCGAGAACAGGGTGGTCACGGTAAACTGATATTTATCCTGCTCGGAGAGCAATTTGTCGATGGTGTGGCGGCCCTGTCTGTTGATTGAGCTTTGGTTCACCATCAGGCCGACGCGCTGGTTTTTAAGCAGCGGCCCATAAATGTGTTCCTGATCGACGCCGAGCACTATGCCTGGTCCAGCGCTGGCATGGCCAGCGCTGATAGCCAACGACGAGCACAGGAATAATACCGTCAGTAGCAGGTGTCTCATTCCTTGTTTCCCTCCATTAATAGGGTCAAATACCCGTCAGAAGTTATGCCGCAGTTCCAACGCCCAGAACCAGAAGTTGTTGCTGGTTTTATCACCGTTCATCCAGGTTTGTTCCGGGCGGTAATAACTGTCGACAAACAGCGACGTTTGTTTGTTAAACGGATAGATTGCCTGGAAGCCGTAACGGCTACGGTCTTTCTCTTTATAAACCGTTTCCTGGTTTCTGGAGTCGCGGAAGCTTTGCGTCCCTTTAGTCAGTGCCAGGCGGGTATAAGGCATTAACATCACGCCACTGTCGAACTTGTAACGGTAAATCGCCCACAGGAAATGTTCCTTGTTATACAGCGTATTAACCAGTTGCTCATCAATATACAGATAGTTCAGCCAGAGGGAGTTTTTCTGGTTAAACGTCAGGTTTGCTCCCGCAAAGTGCTCATTGATCTGGCTCCAATCGCGTTTGTAAACCCCATAATCTCCTTTTGCCCGCGCATAATCCAACTTGCGGTCAATCAGGCGGAAGGAGAGGCTGGCATTAAAACTCAGGCTATCAGAGTATTTGTAATAGGCTTGCGGACGGATCCAGATCTCGTGCCGCTCCTCGCCCTTGCGGATATCCCCTTTGTATTCCGGTGCTGCCAGCGCTGGGTTGCTGATGGAAGGATAATGCCAGTTGTCGTTACGATAACCGAGGCGTAATTTGGTGTTGCCAGTTTTTCCTCCCAAAGTGAAGGGAAACGTTCTGGTGACGCCTGCCTGCCAACGAGTGCGGTCATATTCTGGCGTATTGTCCAGATAGGTTTTCAAAAATTGGACATCATACAGCCACAATGAATCATTCTGATAAATAAAGGCACCGACATAAGGCGAGGTTGCTACGCTGCCACGGATATATTTCCAGCGGTCGTCACTGTCTATCTCCTGCTCGGTGCCAATATAGGTATCGAAGCGCCAGGTTTGTTGTTTAATTTTATCCTGTGCTTCTTTCTTTTCTTTTTCTATTTGCTGAATGCGTTTATTGAGTTTGATGATCTCCTGATCATAATCGGTCTCAGACTCATCAGCTAATACTGGTTGTGCCATAAGAATAGCACTGAAAATCACTAGCCCTGTTAAGATCTTCATGTTTTACCTTCAAAGATATTATAATGCTGTTAATCCGTAACCGCGTGGGTAGAGCACGTTATTATTATCTGGTGTTTTAATATCAACCGGCAATTTACCGTGAGGCGTTGCAAGGCTATCCCCTGTAGGCCCCTTGAACAGCGTTCTTAAACCACTGCGAATGTTAGTTTCCAGGCTGTTGCGGACGTTATTGGTCACATCAAAACCGGTGATGCCATAAATCGCAATATTGGCCTTTACGTCAGATAAATAGGCAATGTCATACGGGTTGCGCGTAGCAATAACTACCAGAGGAATGTTTTGCTTATTGGCGACGTCGATGATGCGCTGGGCATTGACTGGGTTGAGCTTCAGGTTGTAGGTGGCCAGGATAACCAACTGCTGACCTTGAAGTTGCTGCTCAATTTCTTCTGTCGTTAATGTATCCTGATCCAGCTTAACCACCTGATCCTTTACGTTTAATCCCACTTTCAACTCATTGGCAATCTGGCCCAGATGCTTGTTGATTAACTCATTGCGTGGGCCTTCGTCCGAAAAGACCATGATGTTGTTTTGTGGTTTCAGCGCATAAGGTAGAACCTGCTCATTTTTGATCAGCGTAATGGCCTGCTCTGAAATGGCGTTTTCCAGATCCTTGTGCGCCTTGGAGGCGACAATCCTTTCAGCCGTGGCAGCATCATGAGGCGCAGGGGAGATGCGCTTACTGAGCTTGGTATAAATCACCCGCTGCGCAGAATCTTCAATGCGTTGCTTCAACACCGGGTCTTTTTCCGCTTCTGCCTGCAAATAAGCATACAGTTCGCCGAGTTGTTCAATGCTGGCGCTGTCTTTAATCCCTATTGGCATCAAGACGATATCATTACCGGCTAAAATAGCCTGCTTGATGGACCAATGACGATCAAAATTGCCGGTAATGGCCCCCATGTCCATGGCATCCGTCAGGATCAGCCCGTCAAACTTGAGTTGATTACGCAGGGTATCGGTCAGGATCGCTTTGGATAAGGTGGCCGGGGTACCGATTTTCTCTCCCTTGATGTTGGTCAGGATGGTGCTATCAAGCGCTGGCACCACCACATGGGCGGTCATGATGGCATCGGTATCGGGCATCACGTCGACAAAGGGTTTCAGTTCGGTCTGTTGCCATGAAGCCTTATCCGTGTTGACGCTGGGGAGGGCAAAATGGGTATCCGAGGCGACGTTGCCGTGCCCGGGGAAATGCTTCAAAGAGGTGAGTACCGGATATTGATGAATACCCTCAATATAACTGCGGGCTAATTGTCCTACCAGAATGGGATCGTCCGAATAAGAGCGAACGCCGATGACTGGGTTATTCTGGTTGTTATTCACATCCACTACCGGACCAAAGTTAAAGTTAAACCCAAGGCTGGTTAACTCATAGCCATGGATATTCCCGGCTTGTTTGGCTAAATCGACCACACCGGTAGCGCCTAGCGCCATATTACCCGGCATCTCGGTGCCCACACGCAGACGAGTAACATAGCCACCTTCCTGGTCGGTACTGATAAACAGCGGTAAATTAGTCCGTGCGTGCTGGAAATTATTAATCAACTCAACCGTTTGTGGAGTGTTAATCAGGTTTTCCCGAAACAGGATCACCGAACCCAAATGATAGTCCGTCATCATTTTACTGACGTGGGTATTCATCTCAATAAAAGGCGTTTTGCTTTCGCTGCTATTTTCATCCCAGGAACGAATGTCAATCATCAACATTTGTCCGAGTTTTTCTGCCAAACTCATGTCGGCAATGAGTTTTTCAGCTGCACCTTTGGGGGAAAGCCACATCTCTTTTAGTTGGGCTTCTGGAATAGCGGCAGCATAGCTTCCGGCGCTAAATAAAAAGATGGCCGGTATTATTTTTTTCATGGGATGACTCCGAGGTATCAATTTCCGGCGATTGTACATTCCAAACCAGGTAATAAAGTGATAATTATCACAGTTGATCGATTCGTGTTTGTGGCGCGGAAAGGAATAATGCCGGTTTTTTATACCAGCATTGTATCGCGCAGCTTGATTGGTAAAGGGGGCGAGCAAAGAATAACCCTTTAAGGGCAAGAATATCTTGCGGTAATTATTTTAATCCCGTCATAAAAAGTTAAGATAATTCTTATCATTGTTTTAATGGTATTCGGTTTTTTCTGGGGGTCAGTCGTCCAGGTTATTAATGGTCATGCTCGCATTCAGCACCAGAGGTTTGGCAATCTCTTTGCGTCGTTGCATTAACGCAAGGAAAATCAAATCCGTCAGGGTATTTTGTGCGGTTCTGGACGAAATCGAAGAGCTACGCCACTCGTTTTCATCAGAGACACTTTCCAATACATAATCGGCTATTTTGGCTAAAGGATTGTCCTTGCTGCCGGTTATGGCGACCACCGTCGCTCCCTGTGCTTTGGCCATCGAGGCGGCGATATGCATATCTTTCCTGCGGCCACTGAAAGAAATAACGATTTGAACGTCTTTGGCGGTTAGCGCCTGCGCGGTGGCAATTTGGACGTGAAGGTCGGCTTCCACCAGGCTCAGGATACCGATCTTCTGTAATTTGTAGCTCAAATCTTTGGCGGTGAGACCCGAGCCCCAAATGCCTACGATCTGTACGCGTTGCGCGTTATCGATGGCATCGACCACCTGTTGGAAAATGGCGAAATTGATCCTTTTTGTCGTCTCGACGATCGCGGCATTTTTCTCATGGGCCAGTTTTTGTGCCACCACCATCAATGAATCTTCCGACGAGATGGCGTTATGCAAGGCCTTGTGCGGATAGGACTTGAACAGGTTATTTCTACCCAGCTCCTCACTGATGGCAAT
Source organism: Serratia sp. 14-2641 (assembly GCF_001692375.1). NCBI lineage: Bacteria > Pseudomonadati > Pseudomonadota > Gammaproteobacteria > Enterobacterales > Yersiniaceae > Serratia > Serratia sp. 14-2641. The sequence continues at coordinate 143,738 of NZ_LXKR01000077.1, forward strand.
TTTCAGGGCAGGGAAGCCTTTCATGCCGATTTTCTGGCTAAACTTGACGATGGCTGACTGGCTGACCCCCGCATCTTCAGCAAACTGGGAAGAAGACATACTCAGGACGGCTTCCGGGTTCTCAAGGATATATTTAGCGATCTTTTGCTGGTTTTCGGCCAGGCTTGGCAACAACCAGGTGATTTCGTTCAGGACTGACATCAACAATATCTCCACTGTGTGTAATAGATTATTCCAGTTAGGGGGTTTTTCATTCCTTTGACTTATTTATTTGAAATTGTTGAAAATTAAAGTTTAAATGGCGGTTATTTTTCCGTTTTATTCCTGATTTACCCATCGGCGAGAATAGATTTACCGTGACGATTATCACATTTGCCGAATAAATAATTCCTTAACATTGTCGAAAATCTTAACCCATTGGAAGCCCCTATGAAGATAAATTTAAGCCAGATGGTGACGGAAAGCCGCAATCCGGCCAGTTCGCAAATTGATACGTTGCCCACTCTGGATTTGCTCGCAGTGATCAACAGCGAAGACCAAAAAGTGCCGCTGGCGGTAGCTGCCACCTTGCCAGCAATCGCCAAGGTAGTAGATCTGGTGGTAGAGGCTTTTGCCTGCGGTGGCCGATTGATTTATTGCGGTGCGGGTACTTCTGGTCGGTTGGGGATCCTGGATGCCAGTGAGTGCCCACCAACATACGGTACGCCGCGTGAACAGGTCGTTGGGCTGATTGCCGGGGGGCATGCCGCGATTTTGCAGGCGGTGGAAAATGCCGAAGATAATCCGCAAATGGGCGAACAGGATCTGCGTAATCTCGATTTCAATGCGCGTGATGTGCTGGTTGGCATCGCGGCGAGTGGCCGCACCCCTTATGTACTGGGGGCAATGGCGTATGCCCGTAGCGTTGGGGCGACAGCTGTGGCCATCTCATGCAATCCAAATAGCGCAATGAGCCAGGCAGCCGATATTGCTATTGAACCGGTAGTAGGCCCAGAAGTGGTGACGGGGTCGTCGCGCATGAAAGCGGGAACGGCGCAGAAGTTAATTCTGAATATGATCACCACCGGCGCGATGATCCGCAGTGGCAAGGTTTACAGCAACCTGATGGTCGACGTAGAGGCCACCAACGCCAAGCTGATACAGCGCCAGGTCAATATCGTGGTTGAAGCCACCGAGTGCAGCCCAGAGGAGGCGGAAGAGGCACTTAATCAATGTCAGCGTCACTGCAAAACCGCGATTGTGATGATCCTCGGCGGCTTGTCTGCCCCTGAGGCCAGCGCGGTTTTGAGTAAAAACAAAGGATTTATCCGTCAAGCACTGCAAGGGATACAGGCATAACCATGGCGAAAATAACCGTTCCTATGATAGAGCAAATTTTACTTCTGGTCGGCGGCAGTAAAAATATCATTATCTGCGGTAACTGCATGACCAGGCTGCGTCTGACGTTAAAAGATCGTCAGCAGATACGGCTCGATGAGTTGAAGAAGATCCCTGGCGTGATGGGGGTAGTTAACGGCGACGATCAACTGCAGGTTATCCTCGGCCCTGGCAAAGCTCAAACTGCCAGCGAGATGATGAATGCGTTGTTAACGGCGCAGCCGCAGCAGGAACGGGGGAATGCCGAGCAAGCTGACTTGCAGGCCCTGGCAAGTGAAAACAAGCAGCAGATGAAAGCCAAGCAAAATAGCGCGGTACATAATTTCCTGACGAAGTTTGCCACGATTTTTACGCCGTTGATCCCAGGTTTTATTGCCGCAGGGCTGTTGTTGGGGATCGCTACCCTGATGCAGCAAACGCTGATCGTGGAGGGCGTGGCACCGGCCGCATGGCTCAAAGGGCTGATCGCTTACATGAAAGTGTTCAGCATCGGTTTGTTTACCTTCCTCAGTATTCTGATCGGCTTTAACACTCAGAAGGCCTTTGGTGGCACCGGGGTTAACGGTGCGATCATCGCTTCACTGTTTGTTTTACGCTATGTCCCTGAAGGAACTACAGGCTATTACGCAGGGATGAGCGACTTTTTTGGGTTGGCGATCGACCCACGCGGTAACATTATTGGGGTTCTACTGGCCTGTATCTTGGGCGCATGGATCGAAAGGCAGGTGCGCCGGGTGATCCCCGATAATCTGGATATGATCCTGACTTCGTCAATTACCCTGCTGATCACTGGCGCCATTACCTTTGTGGTGATTATGCCGGTTGGCGGTGAGTTGTTTAAGGGCATGTCATGGCTGTTTATGCACCTGAACGGCAACCCGTTTGGCACCGCCATTCTGGCCGGGTTGTTCCTGATCGCCGTAGTGTTTGGCATTCATCAGGGCTTTGTGCCGGTTTACTTTGCCTTGATGGATGCGCAGGGCTTTAACTCGCTGTTCCCTATTCTGGCGATGGCCGGTGCAGGGCAGGTGGGGGCGTCGCTGGCGCTGTTTGCTCGGTCACCTAAAGGTTCTTTGCTGCGTACCCAGATTAAAGGTGCCATTTTCCCCGGCTTGCTGGGGATTGGTGAGCCGCTGATTTACGGCGTTACCTTACCGCGTTTGAAGCCCTTCGTTACCGCCTGCCTGGGGGGCGCGGTCGGTGGTTTCTTTATCGGTCTGGTTGCCTGGATGGGGTTGCCGGTGGGGCTGAATACGGTGTTTGGCCCTTCGGGTCTGGTGTCGATTCCATTAATGACCTCAGCCAAGGGAATTTTCGCCGGCATGTTGGTTTATGTCGCCGGTATATTGATCTCCTATATCGCTGGATTTATTCTGACCTGGTTGTTTGGCAGTAAAGATGTTGATTTAAGCTGATTTAATTTGTTTTAACTTGTTTTTGGTTGATTTAATACTCTCATCACACGATGGCCCGGTTTACCGGGCCAGACACTCCTAAGCGGCTACGCTAAAACGGGCGCCGTATATTTCATATCTCTCAATTAATCAATTATTTAACTAAAGCTTGGCATGTATACATCCCCCTGCAAATTCAGCAATATTGCTATTGAGTTTGCGATTTCTGCTTTTAAGCCAACATTTAATTTTTTGCTATAAAAAATTAAAGATATTATGTTTTTTTAATTGTCAATTATTAAATTGATTGGTTTTTCCACGATGTTGTAGACTCTTATGCATCAATGACTATAATTGACGTTAAATTTATTATTCCCCCGTAATTTGAAGAGTGATAGGCATAAAAAAGTAATACCATCGCTCTCAACACTGAAGCTTATTTTATCAGGTGAAAAATGCATCATCCACAAAGTCCTTTACCATTGGCTAGCCCGGTGGGACTATCCTTATTGCCTCTAGGGCTGTTACTGATTTGGTTGATATTTCTTAGTCCGCTTGCCTTGCCCAATATGGGCGGAAGTGGCCTGAAACTGCCGCATAATATCCTGACTTGGGCGGTGATGGCTGCCGTCACTGCCACCCTCTGGCTGACACTATCGGCCAACTCTCCCATCTCGCTTAGCGTAACTGCCCGTTGGCTGCTGCTGGCCGTGGTGATCCTGGCAATTCCCCTATTATATACCTCGCCACATTGGCAGAGTGCGGGAATGGCACGCTGGCTTGGGTTAGCTGGCGGTTGGGTTTTTTACGTCTCATGGATGCAATATCGCCCACCGCACTTTGCCCGGCATTGGCTATTTTACGCCATTCTGCTGGCCGCTGTATTCCAGGCGCTTATTGCTCTGTTGCAATTGGCCTTACCGGAAGTCGTACCAGCCTGGTTTGACTACCCAATGAAAAACGGCCGGCCTTATGGGGTCTTCCAACAGGTGAATGTTCTGGCCAGCTTTATCGCTTGCGGATTGGCACTGGCATTGATGCTGTTGTTGTTGCCTGATTTTTCCTTAACCCAGCCAAAAGCAGAACGATACAGACGTTATGCCTTGGGGTTGGTGCTGGTGCTGTTTCCCGCATTGTTGGTGTGGTTACAGTCACGGATCGGCTGGCTTGGCGGCGGTATTAGCGGGGCGTTGTTGCTCTGGTTGGGATGGCGGCAGGCAAAAAAGCTCACGGGTACCGCAACAGGCCTAATGCTTTTGGGTATCACTATCGCATTCATTTTTCAAATAAATGGAGGAGTTGAAACGATTGAACACACCACATCAAACCAGGCCCGGTTGATCATGTTGCAGGATAGCATAAAGATGATTGCCGAAAAGCCTTGGCTGGGTTGGGGTTACGGTGGATTCGAATATAGTTTTCAGCACTATCGCCTGGCTGCCGGATTATCCACATTGGGTCTTGGCGTGGTGCGCCATCCGCATAATGAACTCTTGCTGTGGTGGGTTGAAGGGGGCATGGTTGCCTTGGCTGGCATGATAGTCTTACTGTGTGCCGGTATCAGGTTGCTCCTGCTATCCTGGCGAAAAAAAGGCGCAAGCCTGGCGTTGGCCATCGTGCTGCTCCCTTTGCTGTTACACAGCCAAACGGAATACCCGTTTATGCTGTCTAGCGCACATTGGGCCATTTTTTTACTGCTGCTGGCACAGTGGGATTGCCAAACCGATAAGGCCACAGAGCGCACCATTTTATCTTCAGTAACTCACTCATTTTTAAGAACTGTAGTGCCTATGGCTTCAGCCGCCATCTGCATAGTGGCCAGTATTGGGCTATATGCCAATTTGTCTTTAACCGCCTTTGAACGTAATCATTTTGCGGATATTCAACCCGCTCGCCGTGCGATGGCGTTTGACCCCTGGGTGAATACCGAACGTTGGCATTACGATCAACAGACCCATGCGTTGCTAATGTATAACCAGTCCCGCGACCCCCGCTTGCTTGAAAACTATGCTCAATGGGCACAGGGCTATCTTGCTCAGCGGATCGATAAAAATGTTTATGCCTCATGGTTGGCTATCACGCATTATCAACAGGATAGCGCCACCTACCGGCGTTTACATCAGGAAGCAAAGGCATTATTTCCCACCGATCCACGGTTTTTAAACGATTTGCCTGAGTGAAGAGCGATAAGTTTACACGGGGATGCGGACTATGATCCGTGTAAGCCACAATGCGCTGGTAAGAGTGGGCAATCAGTTGGCCTGCCAGCGCAGGTCAGTGGCTTATCATGTGCCTAGCTGGTACGGTATGCCCTAATATGGATAGCAAGGGGGCAGGGAATGCTTGAAAGTATCGGTGAGTTGGTGAACCTGGTATTCAGAATTATTTTTGGGATACTGGAAGCCATCTACGAAATTGTGAACTTCATTTATTCTTTTACCAAAGGGCGCACGCGAAGACGGGTGTTAATCACCTTATTGGTATTTTTGGCATTGCTCGGTCTGTTCTGCTGGTGGATTGTTAATGCAAGTACGGGTTAAGCCAATGATGATGTAAATGGGCGCAGCGTGCTGCACCCCTGGTGTCACCACATCTATCAGGCCTTACTACCTTGCCCAACGTGGCCCCAAACCATCTCGCCCTTATGGAACGTAGCGGTTCTTGGGGAAATGCGTGCTACCGCCTCGGCGGAGCAGGAGGCATCAACCAGCACGAAACTGGCATCGTCCTGGGCTTTCGGCCATACGCGTTCCCCTTTGTCATTCAGCGGCAAGACATCACCGGTGGCGAGCGCCAACGAACGTGACAGGGTTCCCTCATTCGGGCGTACGTAAAGCTGAGCGTAAAGGTTGGCTTTCTCCAGCATGTCGCCCAAGCCATACGGCGACCAGTGGTCGATCACGCTGTCGGTGCCGGTCATCAAAAACACGCCTTTCTCACGCAACTGGCTGAGCGGCATGTGCATAGTGCCGATAGGGACCGTGGTGGCAATGGTAATCTGCTGTGCTGCCATACGGGTGGCAATCTCATCCACCTGCTGTTCATTCATCATTGCCAGCGCAAAGGCATGGCTAATGGTCAGCTTGCCCTTTAACTGTGGCGTTTTCTCGACGGTTGCTACCATGTAGTTCACCGCCGCAATGCCTGCCGGGCTGGTTTCGTGCAGGTGGATGTCCACCCCTTTGTTATAATCCAGCGCGATCTGGAACATGCTATCGAGCGATTTTTCCATTGCGCCATCGACGTTGGTCGGATCCAGACCACCGACATAGTGCGCTCCTGCCTGCATTGCCTCACGCATCAGCGGCTCTGATTTTGAATACAACAGGCCATGCTGTGGGAACGCGACAATCTCGCAGTCAAAGCCAGATTTGCGGCGTGCCAGCACTTCTTGCAGATTCTCCAGGTTTTTCAGCCCCGAAGTTGGCTCAACGTTGCAATGGCTACGGGCGGTGGTGGAACCGTAGGACTGAATTAGATCGATCAGCTTTTCGGCCCGCTCTTGGGTGTAAGGTTGCAGTTCCGGCAGCAGCTTCTGCTCCAGCCTGATCATATCCTTGATGGTGGTGCCCGCCGGGCGATTCAGCGAACGCCATGGGCCGCCGTAAAAGGTTTTGTCCAGATGGATGTGCATATCTCGCATGGCGGGCAGCATCAGTTTGCCGCCAGCGTCGTAAACCGGCAGCGTACTGTCCGCATGCTGGCGGTTATCGCGCAAGGCAACGATCTTGCCCTTATTGATCTCCAGCGTTTTCAGTTCGGTATGAGTGCTGACCGGGGTTGCTCCGTCAAACTCAAAACCCGCCTCTAGCAGAACGTTATCCAGATAATAGTGCTTGTCAGTAATTTTCATGCGCCGATCTGCCTCACAGTTCGCGGTTGCCGGGTTAGCAGCATAACCGACGGAGGAGGTTGCCCCCAATAGTGCGCAGGCCGCAGCCACTTTGCCACTATGGCTCAAAAACTCACGGCGGCTTTTGTTCTCATTCATCTGTTGTTGCCTCTCAGAGGTTAACGATATGGGTGCCCGTTTCACCGCGCAGTGCGGCGGGGAGGCAATCCGGCGAGGTGATGACGACGCGTTTGCCGCCGTCGCGTAAGAACGCCAGGCTGGCGACGATCTTCGGCAACATGCTGCCTGCCGGGAAGTGGCCCTCTGCCATATAGCGGGTCATTTCGGCCACGTTCACCTGGCCTAACGCTTGTTGGTTCGGCTTGCCAAAGTGAATGCACACTTTCTCCACGCCAGTGGTGATCACCAGTACGCCGGCGCGGATTTCCCTGGCGAGCAGGGCAGTGGACAGATCTTTATCGATTACCGCATCGACGCTTTGATAATCCCCTTGTGGATTACGTGCGACAGGGATGCCGCCGCCACCCGCTCCGATCACCACAAACCCTTGTTGCGTGAGTGCCTTGATTGCGTCGGCTTCCACGATCCTGATGGGGTCCGGTGAGGCGACCACCCGGCGATAGCCGCGCCCGGAGTCTTCTACAAAACGCCAGGAGGGGTATTGCTGTAATAACGCATCGCGCTGTTGTTCGCTAAAGAAAGCGCCAATCGGTTTGGTGGGGGTGGTGAAGGCGGGATCCTGTTTATCCACCTCAACCTGCGTGATGACGGTTACCGCTTTCTGCCCGCCATGCTGTGCCAGACGGTTGTTGAGTGCCTGCTGAATGAGATAGCCGATACCACCTTGGGTATCCGCCACGCAGTTGGCCAGCGGGGTTAACGGTAGTCCTTCATGTTCGTGGGCCACTTCTGCACGGCGCAATTCCAGCCCCACCTGCGGGCCGTTGCCGTGGGTGAGTACGATGTGGTAATCCGATGCCAGCATTTCCAGCACCGAGTCTGCGACCTTTTTCACCGCCTCGGCCTGATGTTCCACGGTCTGGCTGGCGTTGTCTTTGATAATGCTGTTGCCACCAATGGCGACGACGACGAGTTCTTTCATTTGGGTCTTCCGATTAAAAAGGCCGTTTAAATAGGGGCGGGAGCCTATGAATGTCCCCTCACCCTAACCCTCTCCCACAGGGAGAGGGAACCGATCGAGTTCGTTGATTATTCGGTGTAATACCTTGTTTTTATTACTCCCTACTGTCCGGGCTGGTTGTGCACTCGGGGCAGCTCCCTCTCCCTGTGGGAGAGGGTAGGGGTCAGGCGCTCTTGGTTGGCTCTTGCACTGGAGCTGTAACCGTTTCACGGCTATCGAGAAAATGCTTCACCACAAACATGGCCGACATCATCAGGTAAGCCAGCGTGAACAGCAATGAGCTTCCCTCGGCAAAGCCCACGGCTGGCGCATGGATCACACCGAACAGCGCCAGCAGAGCACCGGTTGCCGCCGCCACCGCACCACGCAGCGGTTTGTTGATGATGGCGAAAATCGCGACACATCCCCAAAGCATACTGGCCAGCGGCGCACCGCTACCCAAATGCACCAGCCCCTGGTAATACACGCCTTTGCTATGCAGCAACTCAGCGCCCAGCTTGGCTCCCGAGGTGCCCGCCGCCCCCAGCACGCTGTTAACCATGGTTAATCCCCAGTTGGCGATCCACGGGAACAGGCAGATGAAGATCACCGGGACCTCAATTTTTGGCGTTTCCCTCACCACCTGGTTGGCGGTGACCACGCCGATAAACACCAGGATAGGCACGATCGCCGTCATCGGGATCACCGCCAACATAAAGGCACCCAGCCCGAACAGCGGAACCAGGAACATCGTCACGCCGGACGCCAAGGTGTAACCAATGCTGGCCCCCATGGCTTTCCAGCCGGCGTGGCCAACATACACGGTCACCGGGAACGGGTTGCCCAGCAGGCAGCCGAACATGGAGGAGAGGCCGTTGGCCATCATCACTTTGCGGGTGTTGTATTCATCCCCGGCGGCGTGCGCACTCTCGATGTTCTCCAGGTCAAAGATGTAGTTCGCCAGCCCCAGCGGGACGGCAGAGGCCAGATACGGCAGCGCGTGTGGCAGGCCCTGCATGAAGCTGTCGACATGGAACCCAGGCGGGTTAAAGCCAAAGGAAGACATCGAGGCTTTAATCGCATCTGGGCTTTGCAGGCCGGAGATCCACGCCAGCGCGGTACCGGCGATCAGCAGCAGTAAACCGGTCGGAATGCGGGCGAATATTGGCTTTTTGCCAAACCAGTTGATAAAGATCAGCAGTAGCACGATGAACGAAACGGTTGGCGCTTCAAACGCCTGTAGCATCGGGTTCATCGCCAGCAGCAACAGCCCCAGGCCGGAAAGGCAGGAGAGCAGCACGGTGCGCGGGATCATCTTGCGGATGGTTTCACCGAGGAAAGAGCCGCCCACCAGGATCAGTGCTTCAACAAAGCACCACACCAGGCCGATCGCAATGGCAAAGTCCGCATCGCCGGTCGACTGATAAACCGGCATCAGCACCAGGAAGGTCACGGTAAAAATAGACGGCGCACTCGGGCCAGAAGGCAGCGCGGTCACATCGCTCCGCCCGGTCTGGCGAGCCATTTGCAGGCCGAACCAGGTGTAACAGATGCTGGCCATCATCACGGCCAGGCCAAAGGCCGGGGCTATACGCCCGTAGACAATCTCTTTGGGAATACCCACCACAAAGATGAGTAACCCCATCATGGTGAGCAGGTTGGTCAGGTTATTGGTCATCAGCCCGAAGTAGGCTGCCCAGTCACCGCGTTTCCACTCTAATTTCATTTTGTTCATGGAAAATCCTTCACAGGTCGTTTAACAACTCTCGACGATCAACGGGATCGCCATTGGTCCTGCAGGTGAACAACTCTCTGGTGTCAGGTGGGGCTAACGCTAGGTTAGCCCCGTTTTTTTTATTGGCAGTAGTGGTCGCGATAACTCAGTATTGCTTTTTCAAAACAGGCGAACGGCGGGTGCACAATCCCGGCACCGATCATGCCGATCCCGGCATCCTTATGGGCAATGGCGGTATTGATCACCGGCAGGATGCCGCTGCTGCCGACCTTGGTAATATCGATCGCCGTTGGGATCCCCATAAACGACAGCAGGGGAATAGTGACGTTGGGGTTTTCGCCCAGGGTGATTTCACGCATCTGGCGTGAGAAATCGATCGCTTCATCCACCGTGCCCCCTACCAGTGCAACGATGGCCGGAGCGGTTGCCATGGCAAAACCGCCAATGCCGTAGGTTTCGGTGATGGCGCTGTCACCGATATCCAGCCCCGAGTCTTCCGGTTTATAGCCTGCAAACATCGGGCCGATAACCTGCTGCGCTGGGCCGGTAAACCACTGGCCTGGTAGCCCGCTGATGCGCAGACCAAACTCAACGCCGTTACGCGCCATGGTGGTGACCACGGTGCTGTACTCGATACCGTGCGCCGCATCCATTGCCGCTTTACACATTGCCATCCAGGTCGGGCCGGAGAAGTAATCGCTGCTGGCGACAAAGTCGAAGACCTCGCGCTGCTGCTCAACCGGGTAGCCCGCCTGGATAATCCACGGCGTCAGCGCCTGGATCAGCAGTGAAGTGCCCGCATTGTTGCGGTTGTGGCACTCGTCGCCCATATGCAACGCCTGTGCCAGCATCAACCGCAGGTCGATCTCACCGGCCAGCTTCATGGCATCGCGCAGCATCGGGCCTTGCACATCGCGCATCCAGTTGAGTCGGTCAATCACGCTTTGGTCATTGGCCCCCATGCGCAGGATCTTCGCCATCTGCTCGCTCATATTGGTATATGCGCGGTTACCGTAGGTTTTGTTCTCGACGATATGCATGAACATTGACGCGGACGTCACGCCTGCCATCGAACCCACGCAATCATGCTCGTGGCACGGCGAGAAGATGATTTCGCCAGATGCTGCCAATTCTGCTGCCTCGTCGAGGTTGGCTGCCAGTCCTTCAAACACCAGCGCACCGGTGACCGCGCCTTTCATCCCACCGCACATTTTCTGCCAGGTGATCGGTGGGCCAGCATGTAAAATGGTGTTGCGCGTCATACCAGGGACGACGTTGATCGCCTGGTCATAACCTACCAACACTGGATGCGACTGAATAATGCGCTCCAGCGCCAGTTTGTTCGCGGCAGCCACTTTCTCGGCAAGCGCAGGGGAGGCAATCTGATCGAGAGCCTCAACCACCGCCATATTGCCCTGGCCCGGCGGAGTCCAATCGAGCTGGGTTACCGGCACATGTTGTTTTTTGAGGTCATCACTGAACATGGCGATACCGACGTTAATGACGTTCAGCGGTTGGTTAAATAACGTGTTGCTCATCAGGCTTTCCCTCCTTTACAAACAAATTCACGCGCCAGCAATCCGGTATTGGTGCTGCTGCTCGCCCAGATCACTCCCGCATCGGTGAGCATCTGGCACTGCTGCTGTAGCGACGGCGTATCGAGGTCGGTGCCCAGCACATAACCGAGGATCTCCAACTGCCGGCTCTCGCTGGCCGCAATGGCCTTGGCCTCTTTGATCGCCTCGATCATTACGCCCACCGGATCTTCGTGAGAGCCAAAGCCAAGCACGAAGTCCATCACGATCACGCCGACTTCGGGATCGCGCGCTTCCTGCAACAGACGTTGGATGCGGTTGGTCGGGTCGATCATCGGGTGCGGTTTGCCATTGGTGAAGTCGTCATCGCCAAAGTCGAGGAAGGTGTGTGCCACGCTGCGGTTGAGGTCTTGCAGGCGCATGGCCGGGTCGGGTTGAATATTGCTGTAGACATCGTCGTATTTTTCCAGCGCGGCAAACATCGCTTCGTCGCACAAAGTGCCGCCACAGAACAGGCCGCGAATGTATTTTTGCTGTGGCGTCAGCTTGGCACGCACTTCTTCAATCAGCGGCCAGTTCAGTGGATGCAGGTCGAGCGACTCTTCTTTGATGCCGGTAAGCAGCACGGCCTTTAACGCTGCCTGCTTGGTTGCACGTGCAAACTGTAACCCTGGTTCATCGGCTGGTGGCTCATTGCGCCCAAGGAAACAAACCACCACGGGTTTACGGCAGGCACGGGCGCGTTCGAGCACGGTGTGTGCCACGGCAGGGGCAGGGGGTTTGGAGACCAGTACAATCACCTCTGTACCGTTGTCGTTCTCTAACATCTCCAGCGCGTCCAGCATCATCCGGCCGCCAATTTTTTCGCTCAGATCGCGCCCGCCGGTGCCAATCAGCTGCGAAATACCACCGCCGAACTCATGGATACGTACGCTCAACTCCTGGCTACCGGTGCCGGATGCGCCGATAATTCCGATGTTGCCACGGCGAACCGCGTTACCAAAACACAGGGCGGTGCCATTAATGATGGCGGTGCCGCAGTCTGGCCCCATCATCAGCAGGCCTTTTTCATGCGCCAACTGTTTCAACGCTAATTCATCTTCGATGGAGACGTTATCGGAGAACAACATCACGTTGAGATCGTTTTCCAGCGCTTGACGGGCTTCACGTGCCGCGTACAACCCGTTTACCGAGATCACCGCGAGGTTGCTCTCCGGGATATGAGTTTTCGCACTGGCGAGGGTGGCGTAACGCGCTTCGTGGCGGCCACCTTTATCTTTGTGGGTGAACAAGGCTTCGATCGCTTGCAGAGTCGCCTCATTAGCTTCATCGCTGGCACCCTTAATCACGATCATCAGATCGCCGTTTTTGGCGGCTTCCAGCTCTGGGGTTAACAAGCCCAGGTTCTCCAGCACTCCTTTGTTCATCTCCGTGGCCATGGCCACAAACGCTTGTTCAACGCCTTCAAGTTTGTTCGCTTTGGTAGAAATAGACATCAGCGAAACTGAGTCAAACCAGGTGTTGTTTTTTACCACGATCCTGATGGGCATATTTTTCTCCAAAATATGAGGTCAAGAGACAGGCATCGGCCATGCCATACAGCATGTCGCAACCCGAACTTGAACCGATCTGTTTAATCTTGTTAATGGTATCGATAATAAGGTGACGATCGTCGTGTACTAATTTTTCTAACAGGTGACTAATCACCTGTCGGTAACGCTGATTGATTGCCGTCTCTAAGGTAATAGCGCTTAGCAGCGTGGTTTTATGTTGTGCTTTCTTCAGCACCGCCAGAAAAACCTCGCGATATTTTTGCGCCGGGTGACCGGGTAGCAATAATATAGAGCAAAGCCCAACCAGATAATCATCACCGGACGGCGTCAGTCCAATTCCCAAACCAATGAGAGAATGTAAGGCCTCGTCGGGATCTTCATTGCGCCGTATCGCTAGAAATAACGCATCACGATGAAGTTGTAATAATCTGGCCATTTCCCGATAAAATATATTCTCGCCACGGTAATTAAACAGCGAATTACCGGATGAAGCCTGTTGATTAATGCATGCCCCCCATTGGTGCCAAGCAATTGATGCTCTGCTTGCTTCGGTTAAATACAGGTCAGGCTGCTGCCATGTCTGGCAGTGAGATAAATCAATCCAACTATGCTGACCTATTTCAATGCTGCCCTGAGAAAACTCGACGCGGTCTCCTGGGCTAAATATCTGGTCACAGTGCCTGAGCGCTATGCGGCAACTATTGGGGGCGTTATCGTACTCGTCGCTTAATAACGTGTAGAGCATGTTCTGCTCGGGAACGAACAGGTTTACCGCGCGGGAAAAAACCTGTTCGACCTGCCCACTTAGCCTCTGGCGGGGGAACGCCGCCTCCGCCGATAACGCTGTAATGCACTGCCGTTGCGGCTGTGCGATGGCATTTCTCCTCGGTTAAGCGCCGGCGGCAACCAGCAGTTCAGCAATTTCGTGATAGCCTTTTTCACGGGCCAGCGTCAGAGGCGATTTACCATATTTGTCGGTCATATGAGGATTGGCACCGTGATCGAGCAGTAATTTGACAATCTCTTGCTGTTTCGCGCCGCCATCATTTAACACAATGGCTTCCAGCAGCGGCGTCCAACCGACAAAATTGGTGTGGTTGACGTTAATTTCGGTACGCGTTAACAATTCACGTACAATATCGACGTGACCTTTTTCGCTGGCTGGGGTAATACCCACGCCGCCAAAGCGTGTTAAACGGTCCAAATCCGGGTTTGCTGGCAATACCAGACGTAGTAACGTTAAGTCGTTATTCAGGCAGCTCAGCAGGAAGGGGTTAAAACAGGTCTGATCCTGCTTATCAATGTCTGCACCGGCAGCGATTAATAATTCCACGCAGTCGTAATGTTTATTCAAGCTGGCAAGCGTAATTGCGGTGCGGCCTTGGCGGTTGGTGGCGTTGATATCTGCCCCTTTACTCAGGCAACTTTTCAGCGCGTCGCTGTCGCCCTGTTCCGCTGCAAAAAGAAATTCTGTGATTAACGCCTTATCAGACATATTCTGGCTCCCTATTTTTCCAGTGGGCTTTGGATGCTTTCATTGCTACTGAGAATAGCAATAGATGCTGGATAAAAACATCCGCTTAAGAATCATTCATCGCAAAGGGTGTAATTATTGAAAATAATTCAACAATAAAGACAAACTGTGCGGCGGCGCAATCTTTCTCTTATGTTTTGCGCCTTTTGCCACGGTAAACGTCCCTGCGGGGAATGGGCTTTCACCTCGCGCCACATCAGGCTCTAAACTAATAATCAGAAGTGTGATTGTCTTCAAATCAGTTGTAATCGCAGTGTTAAATTTTGTTCAATACTGGTTGCGTGTCATAGGATTTACAAATACATTCAACAATGCGTCCAGGGGGGAGGAGGGGTCATGAATTCTATTTTTACCGAAGAAAATCTGTTGGCATTTACCACCACGGCGCGTTTTGGCAGCTTCAGCAAGGCGGCCAAGGAACTGGATCTGACGACCTCGGCCATCAGCTATACCATCAAAAGGATGGAAACCGGGCTGGACGTCGTACTGTTTAACCGCAGCACGCGCAGCATCGAACTCACCGAGTCCGGTTTTTACTTCTACCGTAAAGCGACCGATCTGCTTAACGACTTCCATGCCATCAAGCGCGGTATTGATACCATCTCGCAGGGTATCGAGGCGCGGGTGCGCATCTGTATCAATCAGTTGCTCTACACCCCAAGGCATACCGCCCGGCTGTTACAGGTGCTGAAGAAGCAATTCCCCACCTGCCACATTACGGTGACCACCGAGGTATACAATGGCGTCTGGGATTCCATCATCAACAACCAGGCCAATATCGCTATTGGCGCACCGGATACGTTGCTGGACGGCGGTGGCATTGATTACACCGAAATTGGCGCCATCCGTTGGGTATTCGCCATTGCGCCCGATCATCCATTGGCGTTTATGCCAGAGCCGATCTCAGAGAGCCAGCTGCGGCTTTATCCCAACATCATGGTGGAAGACACCGCGCATACCATCAACAAGAAAGTGGGGTGGTTGCTGCACGGGCAGGAAGCGATCCTGGTGCCGGATTTTAACACCAAGTGCCAATGCCAGATTTTAGGGGAGGGGATTGGTTTCTTACCGGAATATATGGCGCGTGAACCGGTAGCAGAGGGGCTGTTGGCAACCCGCGCCATTCATAACCCACGGCAGGATTCCAGCATGTTGCTGGCGACACAGCATGCGGCAACCGGGCAGGTCACCCAGTGGATCAAAAAGCAGTTCGCTCCGGGTGGGGTGCTGACTGGGATTTATGGGGATTTGCTTTATCGGGAGTGACTCGGGGATCTTGGTGCCTAAAATCCCCTTACCCTGGCAGAAAGTAAACTGCACCTTAAACGCTGGCTAGTCACAAATTAAGGTGCAGTGGGTTATGGCAAAACAGTCCCTTCCCATAAATGATTATTGGGATCCATCGCTGGTTTATAAAATAAAATAGTGGGTCAATCAGAAGCTATATAAAACGCCAGCCACTGCATTGATACTATAATCACGATCGGTCATCGGGCTATCTTTCACCGTGTCGCTCATCTGTTCATTATATCCCATCAGGAACAGCTGCCAGTCGTTATTAATGGCATAATAGCTGGCGAGAGAAATGTAAGATGTGACGCCGCTTTTCGCCTGGTATTGTTGCATCCCGCTGCGTTGCGACTCCCGTTCGCTGATACCAAAATAGTAATTATTGAAGGCGCGGTTTTGCCAGCGCATACCGAAGCCGGGAACCAGTTGCAATTTGCCAAACTGGAAGCGGTACTGATAGCCGACATCGGCAATTACGCCGTCGCTATAGCCCAGCACGTCGGTTGCAATATCAGCGTTGATGCTCCCCCAATCGGCATGATACTGATACCCGATGCCCGCCATGGCGGTCGCTCGCCGCTTATCCAGCTTCTTCATCGCCGGATCGTCGCTATCCGTAGGTTTAAAGCTTAGTGGGGAGTAGTTAACCGCCAAATGCAGATTGTGCTTCTCAGAACTCAGTAGATTAATGCCGATCCCTTGGCCGTTAATAAAAAACTGCTCTCCTTGATAAGTCAAAATCGGTAGCGGTATATATTGTGCATCATAGTCGCGATAGGGTAACTGTTCTGCCAGTACACCAACACCTACCGACCAATCGCCAGCATAGGCATTACCCGTTAATAATATGGCTGTCAGCGAAAGGGCATTAACTGAAAATAGTGGCTTGCGAACAGATATAAAATTATATTCCATCATGATAGATATCCCAGATTTAGGTCAAAAGGTTGCCATCAGCTTCTAATGAGCCGATAAGTGAAATTACATTCTTATTAAGGTATTAATGAACTAATATTGCTTACTCTTTGAAAAACAGCTCCTGTTCAATGGCAATCAGTAAGGTGGCTATCAGCAATAATAGGGCTGTCCAGATACATTTGGTCAACGGTGCGACCGGCATAAGCTCTGCCATCATCACCAGGGTAAAGTGAAATAAAATGGCTGCCGGAATGCTACGCTGACAATGATAGTAGAACCAATTGGCCAGCACGGCGGCAGGAAACATGCTGATAAAAAAGTTGGTAACGTATATTCCCCCGGCCTGCCATAGTTGATGCTGATAGGTATCTGCAATAAAGAATAAGGGTAAATGCCAGAGTGCCCATAGCCCAAAAAATATCAACGAGGTGGGCAGCAACATTGGCCAACGGCCCCTTAAGCTATCGACGCCATAACCGCGCCAGCCCAGTTCCTCTAGTATTGAAGCGATCAGTGCCAACGGTAGCATGGCCAGAAAACCGCTGGAAAAAGCAAACTGGGTGGTACTCAAACCTAGCCGTACTGACAGCCAAATGGCCATCAGTAACGGCAGCAGGATTAATCCCAACATGGTTAGCGTGCGGCCCAGCGTTATCCCTGCCAAAGAAAATACCCTGCAGCGAATATCCCTCCACAACCGCCGGTCTTTGGCCGTCCATATCATCACCCCTGTTGCCAGGGCTGGGCCAAGTAATCCCAGCAGAGCCACAAATAACGCCGACTGTTGCCTATCCGGTAAATGGCTCAGATAGGCTGCGATGGCCCACGCTAACCATGAAAACGCAAAAACCAGACCAAAAAAGCGCAGCGGAGAATAACGGATTACCGGGATCATCGCTTAATCCTCTCCTTGAATACTGGCCCCTAAAACGGCGGCAAAAGACCCGGCAACGGCACCGAAGGCACGCTCAATCAGCAGCAGCATGGCCTGCATACGCGCGGCTTGCTCTTCAGGCGTCCAGCTAAACATCTGGTGGCCGAACAGGAACAGCGAACCGGCAAGAATGAACTGCACCGTCGATAGCGGATCATCAACTTGAAAAACGCCTTCCTGGTTTCCTTGCTCCACCACCGTTGCCAGGATCGGCCCAAAGGCCAACACCGTTTCAATATTGCTGCGCTCATGCAATGCGCGGTTCTCTGGGCGGTGTAAGTCCTCAACCAAAGCCTGCCCGGCTTCTACAGTTTGATTCTGCGCGGCGATGATGGCGCAGAACTTTTCAATCGCCCCCAGTTGCGGATCGTCGGCAATGATTTGTGAGCGGGCAACCATCTCGGCACACAGTTGCTGTGCCAACGCTGCCAGTACTTCATCTTTGGATTTGAAGTAGTAATAAAACGTCCCCTTGGCGATGCCAGCGCTGCGGACAATGGAATCAACAGAGGTCGACTCATACCCGATTTCCTGAAACAGCTCGCTGGCCGCCTGCAAAATTTCAGCCCGGCGCACCTCTGGCGTTTTCACCGTACGTACCATAGTAAATCCCTCTTTTTCGTATGGAGTAGCGCTACGGTATTAATTGACTGACGGTCAGTCAATAAAAAAATGCAGTTTTTTTGCACGCAATGGCCGGGGTAGACATTCCGCAGATTGCCTTCCGTATCAGACTACCGTTCTGAACTAGTCCCTCTCATTTTTGGGGGAGAGGGGAACATCGAGTATGTGTCATCATTTTGTTTCCCCCATCCAACTCGTTATCTTTCAATAACTAATTAGAGTTAGTTCGAGTTTGCGCTGCCTCGCAAAATTCAATCAACAACTGAACAACCTGCCGGAACTTGACCAAAGACAACATTTTTTGTGGGGTCTATGGTATCCCTACGCACGGTGTAATGGCGAAAATCTGTTCTAACAAGAACTTAACGACTAATAAAAGCACTGCTCTCAAGCAGGCAAAATGGATGGGATGCTTATGAATAAGGTAAGCAAGTTATTGATGCTATTTCTGGCAGGGATGTACGCGGTTTTTCTCTCTTTCTCGGCACAGGCAGATGCGACACCTGCCGCCACGCCGCAGAAGGTTGAAGCCAAGAATGAAACCTTCTCTGCACCTCACCCTGACCAATATAAGTCCTGGCAGGCGACTTCCGAGCAGTCCGATCGGGTAGACGCTTTGGCTGGCGACCCGCGTCTGGTCATTCTTTGGGCCGGATACCCGTTTGCCAAGGATTACAACAAGCCGCGTGGGCATGCCTATGCCATCACGGATATCCGTGAATCCTTACGTACCGGTGCACCGAAAACGGCAGAAGAGGGTCCGTTGCCAATGGCCTGCTGGAGCTGCAAAAGCCCGGACGTTGCCAGGGTGATCGCCGAACAGGGCGAAGCGAGTTATTTCCATGGTAAATGGGCGCGTGGCGGGCCGGAAATCGTCAATAACCTCGGCTGTGCGGATTGCCACAATACCGCTTCCGCCGATTTTGCCGCCGGTAAACCTGCGCTGCAACTGTCCCGCCCTTACGCGGCTCGAGCCATGGAAACGATAGGTAAGCCGTTTGACAAGGCAGGCCGCTTCGATCAGCAATCGATGGTGTGTGGGCAGTGCCACGTTGAGTATTACTTCGATGGTAAAGACAAAGCGGTGAAATTCCCTTGGGACAAGGGCACCACGGTTGATGACATGGAAGTGTATTACGACAACATCGAGTTTTCCGACTGGACCAACCCGCTGTCCAAGACGCCAATGCTAAAAGCCCAACATCCAGAATACGAAACCTGGAGCGCGGGTATTCATGGCAAGAACAACGTCACCTGTATCGACTGCCATATGCCGAAAGTGCAAAACGCCCAAGGCAAGATCTACACCGATCACAAAATTGGCAACCCGTTCGATAACTACGAACAAACCTGTAAGAACTGCCACACCCAGGATAAAGCCAGCATGCAGGCGGTGGTGGAAAAACGTAAGCAGGATATCAACGAGATCAAGCTGAAGGTAGAAGACCAACTGGTTCACGCGCACTTTGAGGCGAAAGCAGCCTGGGATGCCGGTGCCACCGAAGCTGAGATGAAGCCTATCTTGACCCACATCCGTCATGCGCAATGGCGCTGGGATTATTCCATTGCTTCCCACGGTATTCAAATGCATGCGCCAGAAGTTGCATTGCGCATTTTGGGTACCGCGCTCGATCAGGCAGCACAGGCTCGGACTCAGTTGATCCGTCTGCTAGCGACCAAGGGCATCACCACTGAAGTCAAGTTGCCGGACATTTCCACCAAGGAAAAAGCGCAGTTGGCACTGGGTATGGATATGCCACAACTGAACGCCGAAAAGCAGGAATTCCTCAAGACGGTGGTACCGCAGTGGGAAGAACAGGCACGTAAAACCGGGCTGTTAGGCAAATAACCCCTCCGCCCCGTGTGCGGGGCGTAAACAAATGGAGTCAATATGAGCGTACTGCGTTCGTTATTAACTACCGGGGTGCTTGCCTGTAGCCTTTGGCTGACAGTATTACCGGTATCGGCCCAGACCGACAGCCCCGCTGTTCAACAGAAATCGGCGGAAGTCACCTTGCAACGTAATCCGGATGAGGCCTGCCTGCGCTGCCACAAGCCGCAACAAAATGCGATGCACGGTAAACATGCGGGAGCCATTAACCCGAATAACAAATTGCCACTGACCTGCACCAATTGTCACGGTTCACCTTCGCTGCATCACCGTGAGGGCGTGAAGGATGTAATGCGTTTCAACGAGCCGATGTTCGGCGTGGAACAGCAAAACAGCGTTTGCCTGTCCTGCCATTTGCCAGAGACATTGCAAAAAGCCTTCTGGCCACATGATGTGCATTTGGCCAAGGTGAGCTGCGCCAGCTGCCATACCTTGCACCCGCAGCAAGATAAGGTACAAGGGCTGAACGACAAGGGGCGGATCAAGCTCTGCGTAGACTGCCACCGTCAACAACAGGATGATCCCGCGTTTAATCCAGCGTCCGTAAGGCTGGATAAGGGGCAGCCATGAGCTGCTCACGGCGCCGTTTTATCGTAGGCATTGGCGTGTTGGCGGCTGGCTCGACTCTGGCGGAAAAACTGCTGGCGCGCACCATGAACGTCAATGGCATCCGTTACGGCATGATCCACGATGAGTCGCGTTGCATCGGCTGTACCGCCTGTATCGATGCCTGCCGCGAAGTCAATCAGGTGCCGGTGGGCGTTTCACGCCTGGAGATCGTCCGTAGCGAACCGATAGGCCAATTTCCGGACGTGAAATACCGGTTTTTCCGCCATTCGTGCCAGCATTGCGATGATGCTCCCTGTGTGCATGTCTGCCCAACGGGGGCCTCGTTTATCGATGCCGCCAGCGGCATTGTCGACGTGAACCCGGATCTCTGTGTCGGTTGCCAATACTGCATCGCTGCGTGCCCTTACCGGGTACGCTTTATTCATCCGGTGAGCAAAACGGCGGATAAATGCGATTTTTGCCGCAAGACCAACCTGCGGCAGGGCAAGCAGCCAGCCTGTGTATTGTCGTGCCCCACCAAGGCATTAACCTTTGGCAATCTCGATGATCCACACAGTGATATTTCGCGTCTGTTGCAGCAAAAGACCACTTATCGCTACAAGATAGCCTTGGGGACACGGCCAAAAATGTATCGCGTGCCGTTTAAATATGGGGAGACAAGTCAATGACTTCTGCCTTTCATTTTGACTCTCTGGTCTGGGACTGGCCCATTGCGATTTACCTGTTCCTGATCGGCATCTCTGCCGGTTTGGTCACTCTGGCTATCCTGTTGCGCCGTTATCATCCAGAAGAGGGGGCCTCAAACAGCCGGGTGATGTTAACCACGCTGTTTATCGCCCCAACCTCGGTCATGCTTGGGCTGGTGATCCTGATCTTCCACCTGACCCGTCCGTGGACCTTCTGGAAACTGATGTTCCACTATAGCGTCACCTCGGTGATGTCGATGGGGGTGATGCTGTTCCAGGTCTATATGGTGGTGCTGGTGGTCTGGCTGGCGCTGATCTTCCGTGACGAGGTGGCGGCGCTGCAACAGCGTTGGTTACCCAAGTTGGCGGTAATCCCACGTCTGCTGCAGCGCTTGCTGCCGCTGTTGCGGCTAATAGAAACGGTGATGCTGGTGTTGGCGGTGCTGTTGGGGGCTTATACCGGTTTCCTGCTTTCGGCGCTGAAGTCGTACCCGATGCTGAATAACCCGCTGTTACCGGTGCTGTTCCTGTTCTCTGGCGTTTCGTCCGGGATCGCGGTGGCACTGCTGGTGGCGGCCTTCGGACCTAAAGGTCATCTGCACAGCCGGGAAGTGCATTTCCTGCATCGCCTGGAGACGCCGGTGGTGTGGCTGGAGATCTTCCTGCTGGCGGCGTTCTTCATCGGCCTGTGGCTGGGGGATGACGGCAAACTCCGTGCCTTGTCGGCCGCGCTTGGCGGTGGGTTCTGGTCCTGGTGGTTCTGGTTGGGCGTTGTTGGTTGCGGGCTGATTATGCCATTGCTGCTGAAAGCTCTGGGCTGGGGGAAAGCGCATTTCCATATCCTGTTGATCAGCGGCGCTAGCCTGTGTGGCGTGCTGTTGCTGCGTTATTTTATTCTGTATGCCGGGCAGATGACGGTTGCCTGAGTGCTTACCCGTCGTCTTTCAAGCCGCAGCGTTGTTACCTGCACTTACCCACCCCGGTCACTTACTAAAAGTAAGCTCCTGGGGATGAACAAGCTTGTCGCCTGGTAGTGCTGTACAAGGATGTACGAATGCCGCGAGCGCAGGGATGCGCATGAGCGGCTGACTTGAAATCCATAGGGTAGAGCAGGACAGATAGAAGAGAATAAGGCGGTAGATGTGTTGTGGTTACCCGAGCTGGGATTTATTGCGTTATTGCTGGCCTGCACGGCGTCGCTGCTGCTGGCTGGCATTACGCTGTTGACGTTGATGGATCGCCGTTGGGGTGGGCTGTTGCCAGTGCGTGGCTGGAGCCTGAGCATTTTTGTGTTAATCGCACTGTCTTTCGCCATTCTGCTACAGCTGTTTTTGAGTAATGACTTCTCGGTCATGTACGTAGCCCAACATGGTCACAGCCAGTTGCCACCGCTGATGAAGGCCGGGGCGCTGTGGGGTGGCCACGAAGGCTCGCTGCTGCTCTGGCTGCTGTGCCTGGCCGGTTGGTCTGCCTGCTTTGCCTTGTTCAGCCCTAAATCGATGCGCTCACTACAGCCGCTCACGCTGGCCATTCTGGCGTTGATCGTCGGCTGTTTTCTGCTTTTCATCCTGTTCTTCTCCGATCCTTTCGTTCGGCTTTTCCCCGCCGCGGTTCAAGGGCGCGATCTGAACCCGATGCTGCAACATATCGGCCTGATCCTGCACCCTCCGCTGCTCTATTTGGGCTATGCAGGGTTTGCCACCTGTAGTGCTCTGATGCTTGCTGCTTTGCTGCAAGGGGAGTTTAGCGCCGAGATTGCCGGGCAGTGCCTGCGCTGGGCCAAACCGGCCTGGTGTTTCCTCACTGCCGGGATTATTTTGGGGTCCTGGTGGGCTTACAGCGAGTTGGGCTGGGGCGGCTGGTGGTTCTGGGATCCGGTGGAGAATGCTTCACTGCTCCCTTGGCTGACCGCGACCGCTTTGTTACACAGTTTGGCGGTCGGCCAGCGTACCGGAGGATTGCGGCATTGGTCGCTATTGCTGACATTAGGCACCTTTGTTCTCAGCCTGTTGGGCACCCTGATTGTGCGTTCTGGCATCCTGGTTTCAGTGCACGCCTTTGCGCTGGATGAGCAGCGCGCATTGCCGCTGTTTATCCTGTTTGCGTTCCTTAGTGGTTCATCGTTTTTGATTTATGCATTACGTGCCAACCGGGGGAAAGCCGTTATGTCCCCGGTGAAACCTGCATTGCTCGGCGCGTTGTTGCTTCTCAGTTCCGCCGCCCTGATCGTGCTGGTGGGGACTTTGTACCCGATGCTCTATCGGATAATGGGGTGGGGGCAGATCTCTGTTGGCGCGCCTTATTTCAATCTGGTGCTGCTGCCGTTTGGGCTGCTGGGGTTGGTATTGATGTGTTATGGCGGATTCAGGCGGCGGCGCTATGCCCAGTGGATTGCTCACGCCGGAGTGTTGCTGACGGCATTAGGCATTGCCAGTTCGGCGCTGCAATGCCATGAAATCAGCCTGAACGTCACCGTGGGCGAGACGGTTAGCCTCGCGGGATACCAATTTACGTTGCGTTCGGTAGATCTACAGGCTCAGGCTAATTTCACCAGTGAACAGGCGATGATTGAGGTTACCCAGCAAGGCAAGCCCGTGGCCCAGTTAACGCCTGAAAGGCGGTTTTACACCGCCCGCCGCCAACAGATGTTTGAGCCAGGCATCGACTGGAACGCTTTCCATGAATGGTACGTGGTGATGGGCGAAAAAAGTGGCGAGCAGCGTTATGCCATGCGCTTTTATGTGCAGACCGGCATCCGTTGGATCTGGTGGGGTGGGGCGTTGATGATGATTGGCGTGTTGGCCGCCGGTTGGCAAAGGAGGCAAGCATGCGCTGGTTAACTGCTCTGTTGTTGTGGGGGAGCATCACGTTGCCGCTGGCGGCCCAGATCGTCGATACCTGGGCATTCACCTCGCCGGAAATGCAGGAGCGGGCGCTGACGGTGGCAGGCCAGATCCGTTGCCCGCAATGCCAGAATCAGAGCCTGCTGGAGTCCAATGCCCCTGCGGCGGTCGCCATGCGCCATGAGGTATTTGCCATGACCGAACAAGGCAAAACGCAGGCGGAAATCATGAGTTTTATGACTGCACGCTACGGTAACTTTGTCCGCTACCAACCGGCTTTTGAGCCCTCGACGTTGTTACTCTGGGGGCTGCCACCGCTGATGTTAGGGGCGATTGGGCTGGTGTTATGGCGGCGGAGGAAAGCGGAATGAAATCGCGTTCTTACCCTCTGCTGTTTATCGTGCTGGTGCTTGGCCTTTCCGCGGGTTGGTATGTGGCCAGCGGCCGCCCGGTTACCGTGTTGGCCGAACAGCATAAGCGCAGCTCGCCCGTCCAACCGCTCACGCCTCATCAGCAGGCCGAAAGCGAGTTACAGACGTTACAGCAGAAGATCGACCAGTCACCGCAGGACAGCGTGTTGTGGGCGCAGCTGGGGGAATATTATCTTTTTAACGATAATTTTGCCGATGCGCAGGCGGCCTATCAGCGGGCATTGGCTCTGCGGGGGGCGAATGCCGAACTTTACTCGGCGTTGGCAACGGTGCTTTATTACCAGGCAGGCCAGCGTATTACCCCGCAGGTGGAGAGCAATATAGCAAAGGCTTTGGCACTGGATAAGGATGAGGTCTCGGCGTTGATGTTGCTGGCTGCCGATGCCTTTATGCATACGGAATATGCCAAGGCGATAAGCTTATGGCAACGCCTGTTGGACAGCCAGTCGCTACGGGTTAACCGGCCACAGCTAATTGAGGCCATCAATATGGCCAAACTGCTGTTACAGAATCAATAAAATTGAGCGATTTCCCCTCACCCTAACCCTCTCCCAAAGGGAGAGGGGACCGTACGTGCCACCTGTTGGCTAATTTATTTATCTTATATATCAATATATTAAAGTTAATCTCTGCACAAAACGACAACACCGTAGCAGCTCCCTCTCCTGGGTGAGGGGGCCGGAGCTCACGCCATGCGAATGAAATTCACCAATCTAGGCTGAGCAATCCTCTGATAATCTCCAGCGTTGAGGATCAGCGAACGCTCCAGCGTGCCAGCATTAAAGGCCAACTCGTCAAAGCGTTCAAACAGCAGCGGGTCGGCGACCAGCAGCAAATCCGGGTGGAAGCTAAACGGCGGGATCGCGCCAAAGACGCAGTCGGTCAGTTGGTCGACTTCAACCGGGCTGGCCAGTGAGGCGCGAGTACCGCCAACACCCTGTGCCAACGCGCCGAGATCGGCCTGTTGGTCGGCGGGCAGGATGGCCAGCACGTGCTGCTTGATGCCGTTGCCCTTGACGTGGCACACCAACGCTTTGGCCCCTTGCCCCAACTGGGTGCCGCGAATCTTGGCGACTTCTTCGGATTTTCCTGCCGTGGGATGCTCAACCACGCGATAGCGCGCCTGCTGCTGGTCAAGAAGGGAGGTTAAACGACTAAAGGTTGCGGTAGACACGCCATGCTCTCCTGAGTTTTGCTTTTCTTGCCCCTATCATAACGCGTTGTGACAGAGAATGGCTCAGCCAAATTATTGATTAAACAACGGGCTATTTTTTTGTTTTTACGGATAATACGTAATTATGAAACGGGATTTTAATTTTTTGGAAGGAAAGGGGCGTGAAGACTAACCTGTCGTTGTTTACCCAGCCGAAGTTCGTTTGGCTGTGTGCGGCTTTCTGCTGTTTGCTGTGGGGCAGTGCCTACCCGGCGATTAAAAACGGTTATGACATTTTCCAGATCGCCACCGACGATCTCCCCGGCAAGATCGTCTTTGCCGGTTACCGCTTTGTGATTGCAGGGGCCTTATTACTGCTGTTTGCTATCTTGCAGGGTAAGCCCATCGGCCGTTTGTCACGACGCCAGTATTCACAGTTGGTGGTGTTAGGGAGCACGCAAACGGCACTGCAATACGTCTTCTTCTATATCGGTCTGGCCTACACCACAGGGGTAAAAGGATCGATCATGAATGCGACCGGCACCTTCTTTAGCGTGTTGCTGGCGCATTTCATTTATAAAAACGATCGTCTTAGCATGAATAAAATCGTCGGCTGCGTGGTGGGTTTTGCCGGGGTGATGGTGGTGAACTTCAACAGTCAACTGATGGATTTCAGCTTTAGCTGGCTGGGGGACGGTTTTGTGGTGATCGCCGCGTTTATCCTTTCGGCCGCTACGCTGTATGGCAAGCGCATTTCGCAGACCGTCGATCCGACGATCATGACCGGCTGGCAACTGGCCATCGGCGGTGTGATGCTGACGGTTGGAGGATATCTGGCGGGGGGCCGGTTAGAGTTCCACGGCTGGGCATCGGTGGCGATCCTGAGCTACCTGGCGCTGCTGTCCTCGGTTGCTTTTGCGCTCTGGAGCCTGCTGCTGAAATATAACCGCGTGGGCATGATCGCGCCGTTCAACTTCCTGATCCCGGTTTCCGGTGCGGTACTATCGGCCATTTTCTTACAGGAAAGCATCATGGAATGGCGTTATGCCGTGGCGCTGATGCTGGTGTGCTTTGGTATCTGGCGGGTCAACGTGGTGCGCAAAGAGGCATCGTAGGGGCGCCCGCATGCGAGTCAAATTCCATATAAATACTGTCATAATGTGAGTGGGCGAATGCCTGTGGTAGGTTTTTTTATGTTAAGTCCAGGATGACCAACATGAAAAAAACCACTCCTACACTGCACGATGCGGTATTTAAACAGTTTCTGACTCACCAAGATACGGCCCGAGATTTTCTGGAATTGCACTTGCCGCCTGCTTTGCTGCAATTTTGCGATCTGAATACGCTAAAACTAGAATCTGGTAGTTTTATCGAGAGTGGTCTGCGTGCTTACTACTCCGACGTACTCTATTCGTTGCACACGGAGCAGGGGGACGGTTATGTGTACGTTTTGCTTGAGCATCAAAGCTCACCCGATAAGCACATGGCATTTCGACTCGTACGCTATGCCATTGCCGCGATGCATCGCCATCTGGAAGCGAGTCATGACCAGCTTCCGCTGGTGATCCCAATGCTCTTTTATCACGGTCAGGTGACGCCTTATCCCTATACCATGAGTTGGCGAGGCGTGCACCACAGCACGAGGAGGAATTGATGACTATTGCAGAATATCTCAAACAACAAGGTATTGAGATAGGTATCGAGATAGGTATTGAGAAAGGTCGGGAGGCCGTCCTGAAAATTGCGAGCTCCATGCTGGCTGATGGCTTCGATCGTGCCCAGGTGATGAAATTGACCGGCCTCTCCGCAGACGATTTGGCGAAAATCAGCCACTAAACATGAGCTGAGATAACGAGTGCTAGATGAGTAACCACTGTGTAGTACCCATTTTCATAATGGTGAGCTCTGTATTCTTTGCCATAAGTCACTATGTGACCTTGTGGAGGGGGGAGGCAAAAATCACTAAAACCGAGGTGGCCACTTGAAGGAGAAGCAGGCTCGATACAGCTAAACCTCAGGTTGCTCTTCCACCAGGTCAATCATTTGTGCCAGCGCCGGGCTGCTGTTCTCTCTGTGCCATGCCATCAATAATTCAATCTGTGGTGCACTGGCCGGTAGCGGGCGGAAGACCACGTTCGATGACTGAAAATGGCTGACATAGCGCGGCACAATAGACAGGCCCAGCCCCATTCCTACCAGATTCATGGTGACCAGAATGTTGGTTGCTGCCTGCACGATCTTGGGCTTGCTGTGGGATTCGGCGAGGTAGGCAGTCACCATCTGGTGCAACGCGCCGGAGTGTGTCGGATCGGTGCTGATAAAATTTTCGCCATCAAGATGTTGCGGCTCTAGCTGCGATTCTTTACTCAGTGGATGATCAATGGGCATCACTACTACCAAGGGCTCACGATAAACTACCCGGTAGTTCAGTTGATTACTGATAATCGGGCGGCGCATAAAACCAACGTCAATCTCTCCTTTCAATAACTTATCTTCTTGCTGAGTGGTAATGATACTCACCAGTTCGATACTGGACGCCGGTAGCCGCAGGCGTAACTGGGGCAGAACGTCAGGCAGGATGTTCACTTCCGCACAGGGCACAAAGCCAATGATCAGCCGAACCTGTTGTTCCATGGCCTTACGCGCCAACTGTTTTGCCTGCTCTGACAATTCAAGAATATTGATCGCCTGATGTAAAAATACTTCTCCGGCGCGGGTTAGCGAAACCTGGCGATTATTTCTTATTAATAATGGCGCGCCCACACAACCCTCAAGATCTTTTATCTGGCTGCTCAATGAGGGCTGCGACGTATGTAGCTTCTCGGCGGCCCGGGTGAAATTGAGTTCTTCGGCTACCGCGACAAAATAACGTAAGTGTCTTAGCTCCATGCCTTTTTCTCCCATCATAGAAAAAATGTCTGGTACGGTCGTTTTTTACTATTTCACAAAATAGTAACTGGAAAGCAACATCCTTTGCGTAACCCCTACGAAGGTCAATACATCTCTTGGATGAGGATCAAATAATATGACCACCAACGCAAAATTAGATGTTTATAGCCTGATCGACACCCGGAATGGGCAAGTTCTGCCACGGATCTATACCGATCCGGACATTTATCAATTAGAGCTGGAGCGTATATTTGGCCGCTGCTGGCTGTTTCTGGCCCATGAAAGTCAGATCCCCAAACCCGGCGATTTTTTTAACACCTACATGGGGGAAGACGCGGTAGTCGTTATCCGTCAGAAAGATGGCTCCCTCAAGGCGTTTCTCAACCAGTGCCGCCACCGTGCAATGCGTGTCAGCTACGCGGACAGCGGCAATACCCGCGCTTTTACCTGTCCTTACCACGGCTGGTCTTATGGCATCGATGGCGAATTGGTCGAGGTGCCGTTAGAGCCACGAGCCTACCCGCAAGGGCTGTGCAAATCGCATTGGGGGCTGAAGGAAGTGCCCGGTGTCGAAAGCTATAAAGGCCTGATATTTGGCAACTGGGATACCAGTGCTCCGCCACTCAAAGAATATCTGGGGGATATGGCCTGGTATCTGGATGGTTTGCTGGATCGGCGGGAAGGTGGCACCGAAATTGTCGGTGGTGTGCAGAAGTGGGTCATTAACTGCAACTGGAAGTTCCCGGCCGAGCAGTTCGCAAGCGATCAGTATCATGCCCTGTTCAGCCATGTCTCGGCGGTACAGGTCTTGGGCGGCATGCAGGACGGCAGCGATAAAAAACTGGGTAATGATCAAACCCCGCGCCCGGTATGGGAAACCGCCAAAGACGCGGTGCAATTCGGCCAGGACGGCCACGGCTGTGGCTTCTTCTTTACCGAAAAACCGGACGCCAACGTGTGGGTTGATGGCGAAGTCTCGCGCTACTACCGGGAAAGCTATCCCGAAGCCGAGCAGCGTTTGGGCAAAATCCGTGCCCTGCGTCTGGCCGGGCATAACAATATTTTCCCCACCCTCTCCTGGCTCAATGGCACCGCGACCATGCGCGTCTGGCATCCACGCGGGCCGGACCAGGTAGAAGTCTGGGCATTCTGCATTGCCGACAAGGCCGCCTCGCCGGAAACCAAAGCGGCGTTTGAAAACAGCGCTACCCGAGCCTTTGGCCCTGCCGGTTTCCTTGAGCAGGATGATTCGGAAAACTGGGCTGAGATCCAGAAACTGCTCAAAGGCCACCAGGCCCGCAACAATCCATTGTGCCTAGAGATGGGGCTGAATCAGGAAAAACGCCGTGAAGACGGTATTCCCGGCATTACCAACTACATCTTTTCCGAAACCGCCGCGCGCGGCATGTACCAACGTTGGGCGGATTTGCTGAGCAGCGAAACCTGGCAGGAAGTCCAAGAGAAAACCGCAGCCTACCAGCAGGAGGTGGTGAAATGAGCCATCCGATCTCTATGGAACTCCAGCATCAGATTACCCAGTTTCTCTACCACGAAGCCGCCCTATTGGATGACTGGGCGTTCCGCGCCTGGTTGGAACTGCTTGACGACGATTTGAGCTACACCATGCGCACTATGGTTAATGCCCAGACCCGCGATCGGCGTAAAGGGGTGCAACCGCCGACCACCTGGATTTTCAACGACACCAAATCACAGCTGGAACGCCGGATCGCTCGCCTGGAAACCGGAATGGCCTGGGCTGAAGAACCTCCGTCCCGTACTCGCCATATGGTCAGCAACTGCATTATCAGCGAAACGGCGCAGGCCGATGTGTTCTCCGTAAGGGTTAACTACTTGCTTTACCGGTCGCAAAAAGAGCGCGACGAAACCTTCTACGTTGGCACCCGTACCGACCTGCTGCGCCGCCGTTCAACCGAAGAGGGCTGGGGGCTGTGCGGGCGTGAAATTATTCTCGACCAGGTGGTTATTACCTCCCACAACATGAGCATCCTGTTCTGATGAAACGAATCCATGCTTGTTCTGTTGGGGCGTTGCCGGAGGGGGAAGCTCTCCGGCTCGATACTGAGCCGACGATCGCGCTGTTTCATGTAGGCGGTGAATATTACGCGATCAACGATCGTTGCAGCCATGGCAATGCCTCGATGTCCGAGGGCTATATCGACGATGACGCGACCGTGGAATGCCCACTGCATTCGGCCAACTTTTGCCTGAAAACCGGTAAAGCGCTATGCATGCCCGCCACGGAGCCGCTGCAAACCTATCTGGTCACCGTGTCAGAGGGGGCCGTGTTCATCGATTTACCGGAGGGAGCCTGATGTCCGATCTCAAAGATGATGTAGTGCTGATAACCGGTGGCGGCTCAGGGTTAGGGCTGGCTTTGGTGGCGCGCTTTATTGAGGAGGGCGCCAGGGTAGTGACCCTGGAGCGTTCAGAGGAAAAGGTCAGCCGATTACAGCAGCAGTTTGGTGAGCAGGTTGTGGCCGTGCAGGGTGACGTGACTTGCTTTGCCGATAATCAGAGTGCGGTGGCAATGGCGCTGTCCCGCTTTGGGCGTCTGGACTGTTTTATCGGCAATGCCGGGATCTGGGATCATAATGCCTCGCTGCTGGCGACACCGGCGGAACAGTTAGAGTCCGGTTTTAACGAGCTGTTTGCCGTTAACGTCAAAGGTTATCTATTGGGCGCCAAAGCCAGCGCTCCGGCATTGATCGACTCCTGCGGCAGTATGATCTTCACGCTTTCCAATGCGGCCTGGTATCCCGGTGGTGGTGGCCCGCTGTATACAGCCAGCAAGCATGCTGACGTAGGGTTGATCCGTCAGTTGGCTTATGAACTGGCCCCCAAGGTGCGGGTCAATGGCGTCGGGCCTTGTGGCATGGCCAGTGACTTGCGTGGTCCACAGGCGCTTGGGCAGCAGGACACCTCGATTATGCAATCGCTGACGCCGGAAAAGATTGCCGCCATTCTGCCGTTGCAATTCTCCCCTGTGCCGGAAGATTTTACCGGCCCTTACGTGATGCTGGCCTCGCGCCGTAACAACCGGACGCTGAGCGGCGTGATGATCAATGCCGATGCGGGCCTGGCCATTCGGGGTATTCGCCACGTGGCGGGTGGATTGCAGTTATAGGAGCCAACATGAAACAGATAGTGATTATCGGCGGTGGTCAGGCCGGGGCTATGGCGGCCGCAGCCTTACGTGCACAGCGGTTTACCGGTGGCATTACCTTGATCGGCGAAGAGCCGGAAATTCCGTACGAACGTCCCCCTTTGTCGAAAGCTATGTTGCTGTCGCCCACTGCGCAGTTGCAAGACATTCTGCCTGCTTCTTTCTATGAGGAGAATGCCATTGTCCTGCGCCGCAATACTCGGGTTGTCGCGATCGATACCTTACAACACACGGTGCTGTTGGCTGATGGTGAAGAATTGGAGTGGGACCGATTGCTGTTAGCGACCGGGGCCAAGGCACGACGGCTTACATCTCTGGATGCGTTAGGCGATAAATCGCATACCTTGCGCACAGCGGCAGATGCCAGGCGGCTACGTGGTGTACTGACTGCCAACCAACGGATCCTGATTGTCGGTGCTGGCACCATTGGCCTCGAGCTGGCAGCCAGTGCGAAGCAGAGTGGCTGTGAGGTGACGGTGATTGAGCAGGCCGCGATGGTGATGGGGCGAAATGCTCCACCGCCGGTGCGGGATTATCTGACGGGCCTGCATCAACAACATCAGGTGCGTCTTTGCCTTAATGCCCAGATTGAGCACGTAGCCCTGGAACAGGAAAACGTGGTGCTGACGTTGCAGGACGGCGAACGGCTGATGGGTGACGCGGTGATTTATGGCATTGGCATTGAAGCCAACGATCGCCTGGCTACCCAGGCCGGATTAGCCACCGCCAACGGCATTATTGTCGATGACCATTGCCGTACTTCGGTTGCCAATATTTATGCGGCTGGAGATGTCACCTTACGCCGTCAGGGGGATCAACTTGTCCGCCTGGAAACCTGGGATAACGCCAACCAGCAGGCACTGGTGGCGGCCTGTGCCATGTTGGATCAGCCGTTACCGGCCACGGTGCCGGTATGGTTCTGGACCGATCAGTTCGACAGCAATATTCAGTTTATCGGGGCCATGCAGAGTGAACATTGGTTAGTGCGCGGCAGCGTTGAGGCGCACAACGCCATCTGGTTTGCGTTGCAAGAGGGTCGGCTGGTGGGGGCCATCACGCTGAACCAAGGCCGGGAAATGCGCCATCTGCGCAGGTTGATCCAGCAAGGGAACCCGGTTGATGAAACGCTGTTGATCGACCCACTTGTGGCACTAAAGAGCTTGATGTAGCCCCGCGAAGGCTAACCGGTTTCCCCTCCTCACCCCACTCTCTTACGCAGGAGAGGGAGTTGATCTGGTGTCGCGAGCAGGTGAGGGGGGGGCTTTTACGCCCGGAACCTGGACCGTCTGGAATAGCCGTTCCGCGCTAAACACGCTAATGACTAAAAACAAGGTGGCTTGATATGAACGCTTATCTCCATTGTCTCTCTCATTCCCCGCTGGTGGGTTACGTTGATCCGGTCCCAGCGGTGCTGGCCGAAGTGGAAAAAACCATTGCCGATGCACGCCAGCGGATCCAGGCATTTGATCCTGAACTGGTGATCCTGTTCGCGCCAGATCATTACAACGGTTTTTTCTACGACATCATGCCGCCGTTCTGCATTGGTATGGCCGCTACGGCGATTGGAGACTTCAGCAGTGCCGCTGGCGAGTTGCCGGTGCCTGCGGAACTGGCCGAAGCCTGCGCTCAATCTGTGTTGGATGCAGGGGTTGATGTTGCGGTTTCCTACTGCATGCAGGTGGATCATGGTTTTGCCCAGCCGCTGGAGTATTTGCTCGGTGGCCTGTCAAACTGCCCGGTGCTGCCGGTATTTATCAATGGGGTCGCGCCACCCTTGCCTGGCTTCAAGCGTACGCGCCTGCTGGGGGAAGCTATCGGACGTTTTGCCCGTGGCCTCGATAAACGGGTGTTGATCCTGGGCTCCGGTGGGCTTTCGCACCAGCCACCGGTACCTCAGTTGGCCGGGGCCGACGCTCATATGCGTGACCGTCTGTTGGGCAGTGGCCGCCAATTACCGGCAGACGAGCGCCAATTACGCCAGCACCGCGTTATCACTGCCGCCCGTGCTTTTGTGCGGGATCAGAGCACCTTACATCCTCTCAACCCGGTCTGGGACAACCAGTTTATGGACATTCTTTCCGGTGGGCAGTTGGCGGAACTTGACGGGCTGGGCAATGACGAACTGTCGGCGATCGCTGGCCGTTCGACCCATGAGGTTAAAGCCTGGATGGCCGCCTTTGCTGCGCTATCGGCATTTGGTCCTTATCAGACCGAGGGGCGCTATTACCGCGAGCTTCCTGAGTGGATCACCGGATTCGGCTCAATCAGCGCCGCACCGCGGAAATAATAACGATAAAGGAACAACATCATGACATCGCAATCTTTTGACCTTACTGAAGAAAATACCAGCCGCTTCGTGCAGATCCAAGAGGGTGAAGCCAGCCTGCGTATCCATTACAACGACTGTGGCAACGGTGCGCAAACCGTGGTTATGCTGCACGGTTCCGGCCCCGGAGCCAGCGGTTGGGCGAACTTCAGCCGTAATATTGAACCGCAGGTAGCAGCGGGTTATCGCGTGATCCTGTTGGATTTCCCAGGCTGGAGCAAGAGCGATTCAATCGTCAGTAACGGTTCCCGTTCGGACCTCAATGCGCGCATTTTGAAAGGGCTGGTGGACGCGCTGGATCTGCAGCAGGTACATCTGCTGGGGAACTCGATGGGCGGCCACAGCGCCGTGGCGTTTACCCTGACCTGGCCTGAGCGCGTTGGCAAACTGGTGTTGATGGGGGGCGGTACAGGTGGTGCTAGCCCCTTTGTGCCGATGCCAACGGAAGGGATCAAGCTGTTGCAGGGGCTCTATCGCGAGCCAAATATCGAGAACCTGCGCAAAATGATGAACATTTTTGTTTACGACCCCAGCGAGCTGACCGAAGCGCTGTTCAAAACCCGCCTCGATAATATTCTGGCGCACCGTGACCACCTGGAAAACTTCGTCAAGAGCCTGTCCGTTAATCCGAAGCAGTTCCCGGATTTCAGCCCGCGCCTGGGCGAAATCAAAGCCCAAACGCTGATCGTCTGGGGGCGCAACGATCGCTTTGTGCCGATGGATACCGGGCTGCGTCTGCTCGCGGGCATTGCCGGGTCACAGCTGCATGTGTTCAGCAACTGTGGGCATTGGGCGCAATGGGAACATGCCGACACCTTTAACCGCATGGTTGTGGATTTCCTCAAGCATTAATCAGGGAGCGAATGATGAGTGATTACAATCTGGAGCAATTGGCCGAGGCGTTACGGCAGTCCGAGGCTAGCGGCAAGGTGATTGGGCCCTTGCGCGATCGTCTCGGCCTCGACAACGGCGAGGCGGCCTACGCCATCCAGCAATTGAACGTGCAGCATTGGCAGGCTGCGGGCCGCCGAGTGGTAGGGCGCAAAGTAGGACTTACCCATCCCAAGGTTCAGCAACAGCTGGGAGTTGACCAGCCGGACTTCGGTACCCTGTTTGCCGACATGTGCTACGGCACCAACCAGGGCATTCCATTTTCGCGGGTGATGCAGCCGCGTATCGAAGCGGAGATTGCGTTGGTGCTGGATCGTGATTTACCGCATGCCGATACCACGTTCGATGAGTTATGTAGCGCAGTGGAGTGGGTATTGCCAGCGCTTGAAGTGGTGGGCAGCCGTATCAAAGACTGGTCGATCGCGTTTGTCGATACCGTGGCGGATAACGCTTCCTGTGGTGTGTATGTGCTGGGTGGCCCGGTGCGTCGGATCGATGAGGTGGATCTGCAACATTGTGGTATGAGCATGACGCGCAATAACGAGGTGGTGTCTAGCGGGCGTGGCAGTGAATGTCTTGGGCATCCGATCAATGCTGCCGTCTGGTTGGCACGCAAAATGGCCAGCCTCGGCACGCCGTTACGAGCTGGTGATGTAGTGCTGACCGGAGCTCTGGGCCCGATGGTGCCGGTGCAAGCAGGTGACAGTTTTATGGCAACAATTGAAGGCGTCGGCACGGTTTCGGCCCACTTCTATGAGGATAGCCAATGATGAGCAAGAGAAAAGTGGCGATCGTCGGTTCCGGCAATATCGGTACCGATTTGATGATTAAAATCCTGCGTAACGCCAAGCATCTGGAGATGGGGGTGATGGTGGGGATCGATCCTGAATCGGACGGGTTGGCTCGTGCTCGCCGGATGGGGGTTGCAACCTGTCATACCGGTGTTAACGGACTGATCCAGATGCCGGAATTCGCCGACATTGATTTTGTCTTTGATGCCACCAGTGCGAGCGCACACGTTAAAAATGATGCCATCCTGCGGGCGGCCAAACCGGGGATCCGGCTAATCGATCTGACACCTGCGGCTATTGGCCCTTATTGCGTGCCGGTAGTGAACCTGGAGGAAAACCTCAGCCAGGTCAACGTCAATATGGTGACCTGCGGCGGCCAGGCGACCATCCCGATGGTGGCAGCGGTAGCACGGGTGGCCAGAGTTCATTACGCCGAAATTATCGCCTCCATTGCCAGTAAGTCTGCCGGGCCGGGAACTCGCGCTAATATCGATGAGTTTACCGAAACAACCAGCAAGGCGATCGAGGTGGTCGGCGGGGCTGAGAGGGGCAAAGCGATTATCGTTTTGAACCCGGCGGAACCGTCCTTAATGATGCGTGATACCGTCTATGTGCTGAGTGAATCAGTCGATCAAGCCAAGGTTGAGGCTTCAATCAACGAAATGGCGGCGGCCGTGCAGGCCTACGTGCCAGGCTATCGCCTGAAGCAGAAAGTGCAGTTTGATGTTATCCCTGCCGATGCACCGCTTAATTTACCGGGGATTGGTCGTTTTTCTGGTCTGAAAACCTCGGTGTTTCTGGAAGTTGAAGGCGCGGCACACTACCTACCTGCCTATGCAGGCAACCTTGATATCATGACTTCCGCTGCGCTGGCGACCGCCGAGCGTATGGCTCAGGCCATGGCGTATGTTGCTGGAGAACGGCTATGAGCGACAAAAAAATCTCTATCTCGGATGTCACCCTGCGCGACGGGATGCACGCTATTCGTCACCAATATACGCTGCAAAATGTGCAGGACATTGCCAGGGCGCTGGATGCGGCGAAGGTAGATTCAATAGAAGTGGCACATGGTGATGGTCTACAGGGCTCCAGCTTCAACTACGGCTTTGGCGCACATACCGATCTGGAATGGATTGAGGCGGCGGCGGATGTGACCACCCACGCTAAAATCGCTACCTTGCTGCTGCCGGGTATTGGCACTATTCACGATCTGAAGGATGCCTATAACGCTGGGGCACGGGTGGTGCGAGTCGCCACTCACTGTACCGAAGCCGATGTCTCCAAACAGCATATCGCCTATGCCCGTGAGCTGGGCATGGATACCGTGGGTTTCCTGATGATGAGCCATATGACGACGCCGGAAAATCTGGCCAGCCAGGCCAAGCTGATGGAAAGTTACGGGGCAACCTGCATCTACGTGGTGGATTCTGGCGGCGCGATGAATATGAACGATATCCGAGCCCGTTTCCGAGCCTTGAAAGCGGTGTTGAAACCGGAAACGCAAACCGGTATGCATGCGCACCATAACCTCAGTCTTGGGGTTGCCAACTCGATGGTCGCGGTGGAGGAAGGGTGCGATCGCGTGGATGCCAGCTTGGCAGGGATGGGGGCAGGAGCCGGTAACGCGCCGCTTGAGGTGTTTATTGCGGCGGCGGATAAGCTTGGCTGGAACCATGGCACGGATCTGTATGCCTTGATGGATGCGGCTGACGATCTGGTGCGCCCGTTGCAGGATCGGCCCGTTCGCGTCGATCGTGAAACGTTGGCGTTGGGCTACGCCGGGGTTTACTCCAGTTTCCTGCGCCACTGTGAAGTGGCCGCGGCGAAATACGGTATCAACGCAGTAGATATTCTGGTTGAGCTGGGTAAGCGCCGTATGGTGGGCGGCCAGGAAGATATGATCGTCGACGTGGCGCTGGATCTACGTTCTCGCTAATCCTCAGCAGGCCAGTCAGGCTGGCCTGCAGTTCTTGTTAAGCCGTGGTGAAATTGACAGATAGGTCAGACACCACTCTCCCCATCAATGGCTGCGCTTTGGCGTGGCCATTGTCATTTATCAGCGACGAGTGAAAACAGATTGGTCAATTTGCGAACTTGATCACTTGACTGGTCAACTGATCTTAACCTATGTTGAAGCTACCTTCTTTTCCGTTCCAGGGAGCCGTTCTCATGGGATCCATCCGCACGTTAAATGGTGACATTGCTGCCAACCAGCTCGGCGTAACTTACAGCCACGATCATATTTACTGTATTCCTCCCTATTGGGCAGAGCGTGGGGATGACGATCTGTTACTGGATGATCCACAGGCTTCAGAACGCGAACTGGCGGATTTCCGTCAGGCTGGAGGCAATGCAATTTATGACGCCACGGCTCCCGATTATGGCCGCCAGGTGGTTGCCGTAGCTGAGATGGCCAAGCGGCAGCGATTGCATATCATTGCCACCGCCGGGTTTAACAAAGGGTTTCTGTGGAGCAGCAAGCGGCCTGGATTGAGGCAAAGCTTTGCTGAGTGGGTCGAAGGGGCTTCGATTGATGAATTGGTAGAACACGTCAGCCGTGAAGTCACTGAAGGTATCGAAGGCAGCGACTATCGCGCCGGCGTGGTGAAATGCGGCACCGGCTATAACACCATCTCCCCGCTGGAACGGAAAACCATGGAAGTTATCGTAAGGGCACAGCAACGTACTGGCGCCCCGATGCATAGCCACACGGAAATGGGCACCATGGGATTGGAACAGGCACAGATATTTAAAGAGTTGGGGCTGGATTTGTCCCGCCTGTGTTTTGCTCATATGGATCGTAACCCCGATCCGTGGCTCCACCGTCAGATTGCCAACACCGGGGCATTTCTCTCTTTTGACGGTATGAGCCGGATAAAATATTACCCAGAACATATCCGTACCCAGGCCATTTTGGCGCTGTGCCAACGTGGCTATCAGAAACAAATTCTCATCGGCGGTGATTTCGCCCGTAAATCCATGAGTGCCCATTACGGTAAAGGCGGCTTGGGGTTGAAGTTTATTCTGGCCGACTGGCGGCCAAGATTTATCGAAGAGGCCCAAGAGGCAGGGTTTGATGGCGAAGCCCTGCTGCACGATTTCTTTGTGGAAAACCCAGCACGCTACTTTGCTTTTGGCTAAGGAGGCTTCATGAAACTGCATGAGTTGAATGAGCAACAGGCCAGGCAGGCTTTGGCGAAAGCGCAGATTGCCTTGCTGCCGCTGGGCGCGGTGGAGCCTCATGGCGACCACCTGCCGTTGGATACCGATAATTTATTGGCCGAGCGATTTTGCGCCTTGCTGGATGAACAATTGGGGGAGGCAGCGCTAAGCCTGCCTGTGGTGTCCTACAGCCAGGTATGGTCACTGCGTGGGCACGCAGGAGCGATCGATATTGGTAACGATCTGCTGACGCAATTGTTGCTCTCGCTGGCACGCAATATGGCCGGTTACGCGATTACCACCACTGCGGTAATCAATGCACACTACGGCAATTTTGATGCCATCAAAGCCGCCGCCAGGCAGTTGAAGGAGGAGGGCATCACGTTGCTAAGCTATAGCTGGGCTGGGATGGACAGCTGCGCCCAGCGGTTAAGAACCTCTGCCGTTGCCTATCCCGGCTATATGCATGCGGACGAGATTGAAACCTCACTGATGCTGGCATTGGCCCCCGAACACGTCGAGATGACGCTGGCACGTTCGCATTACCCAGAATTCCCAGAGAATTTCCGCTATCAGCCGGTGCACTGGACGGAGTTTTCCGACTATGCGGTACTCGGCGATCCTGGCTGCGCCAGTGAGGAGATAGGGCAGGCGCTGGTGCAGCACTCCTTGCAGACAACTCTGGCTTCTATTCGTCAACTTTTAGCTGCAGGAGGCACTGATGATCGTTCGTCAGGCAATACTCATTGATAACCCGGCCAGTACTGCCGCAGATGCCATTCAGGCGGCGGGTCAGGCACTTTGCCTGTCTGGTGCTTGCAGCCAGGAATATGTTGAGGCGATGGTGGCCAGCTACCAGGAGTTTGGCCCCTATTTTGTGATTGCCCCTGGATTGGCCATGCCACATGCTCGCCCAGAGCAAGGGGCGATTAAGGCGCAGTTGAGTTTGGTACGGCTGCGCGAGCCGGTAGCGTTTGGCCACACAGAAAACGATCCGGTACAGGTTTTACTGGGGCTATCAGCGACCAGCAGCGAGCGGCATATTCAGCTAATCCAGCATATTGTCACTCTGCTGTCAGACGAAAATAACCTGCATACCCTAATGAATACCCGTGACCCTGAGCAGCTTTATCAACTGATAGCCGGCGCGGGGTAACTCTGCTCGCGGTTCAGTTGTCACTTGAAATTCCCAGGGTAGCGATTTTGAAGGTTCAACTCGGAGCGAATACTAATGAAAATTCTGACGGTATGCGGTTTAGGCATGGGATCGAGCCTGATATTAAAAATGAACGTGGAAGCCGTGCTAAAACAGCATGGGATCCAGGCTTCGGTGGAACATATGGATGTCTCTTCGGCGGCTTCGGCCAGTGCCGATCTGGTGATCACCAATGCCGAACTGGTGGATAACCTGCAACATCTCTCTTGCCCGGTAACGGTCGTCAATAACTACATCGACAGTAAAGAGATCGCCCTGGCGCTGGAACAGGCCGGCATTATTAAGCTGGGGGAATAGCCATGAGCGAATTTCTGGGGGTGTTGCGCTGGATCACGGTCAATATTTTTGGGGAAGCGTCTATTTTAATTGGCCTGATTGTGTTGCTGGGTCTGGTGTTACAAGGCAAGCCGCTGGCGGATATTGTCTCTGGCACCTTGAAAGGCATTTTAGGATTTCTGATTATCGGGGCAGGGGCGGGGATTATCGTCTCGGCTCTGTTGATTTTCCAGCCTATCTGGACGGAAGTGTTTGGCCTGAGCTCGATGAATCTGACGAACATTATCGGCCAGGTACATTTCTCTGAACGCTATGGCAGCAGCGTGACTATCGCCATCGCCGGTGGGTTTGCGCTTAACCTGCTGTTGGCTCGGCTGACTCGCTTTAAATATATCTATCTGACTGGCCACATGATGTTCTGGACCACGATGATTTTTGCCGGGGTGATGGTCAACAGCAATCCGGCCATTTCCGGCCTGCAACTGACGTTAATGCTGACGGTAATCATGGGGCTTTACTGGACGTTGCAACCCGCTCTGGTGCAACCCTGGGTGCGCAAGATCACCGGCAATGACAACGTGGCATTGGGGCACACCTCCGCCTCCGTCGCTTTGCTGGGGGCGTTGTTTGGTCAGATTTTCGCGGCTAATAAAATCAGCTCTGAAGATATCAAGGTACCGAAAAAACTCGGCTTTTTGCGGGATTCTAACGTGGTGACCGCATTGACCATGTCGCTGCTGTTCTTTATCGGGACCTTTATTCTGCAAATCAAAGGCACGCCGAAAGCGGCTGAAATCCTGGCGCAGTCTGGCGACCTGAGTTTCTACATCTATGCGCTGAAACAGTCACTGATGTTTACCGGTGGCATTGCAGTGGTGTTGCTCGGCGTGCGAATGTTCATCGGTGAGATGGTGCCAGCGTTTAACGGCATCGGTTCACGCCTGGTGCCCGGAGCCAAACCTGCGCTTGATTGCCCCATCCTGTTCAACTTTGCCCCCAATGCGGTGGTGTTAGGCTTCGTCGGGGCCTTTATTGGCTCGCTGTTGTGGCTCACCCTGATCGGTCGCTATACCGGTTACGTGTTTATCCCCAGCATGATCGTGATTTTCTTCCATGCGGGTACGGCAGGAGTGTTTGGCAATATCACCGGCGGCTATAAAGGGGCGCTGTTGGCCGGATTTATTACCTCGACCGTAGTGGCCTGGGGGCAAT
The DNA here is from genome assembly GCF_001692375.1 of Serratia sp. 14-2641. Lineage (NCBI taxonomy): Bacteria > Pseudomonadati > Pseudomonadota > Gammaproteobacteria > Enterobacterales > Yersiniaceae > Serratia > Serratia sp. 14-2641. Next base: position 185,126 of record NZ_LXKR01000077.1, read on the forward strand.
ATTTCTGTGTCAGTTATTTCATCAGCGGCACCATTCCCGACACCGCTCTGTGGGCCGGCGACAGCGATATGTTTGTGCTGGCACCGCTGATCGCGGCATTGACCAGGCTGCTAACATTCTGATGTTGAGAGGGAAGGCTATGAGCAAAGCGTTGACCCAATATTTTGAGCAAATCCGACAGAAGTTGGCCCAGTTGGAATCACAACCCGACACGATCAACCGTGCGGCGCAGATGATGGCAGATACGGTGCTGGCCGAGAGGGACCTGTTTGTTTTCGGCGCCAGCCACGCGGGTATCCTGGCTGAGGAGATGAGCTACCGGGCCGGTGGCTTGGCTATCGTTAATCCTCTATTTACCCCTGCACTGATGCTCAATGTTCGACCATTAACTCTGACTAGCGCGGTGGAAAACGTTGAGGGCCTGGGGCGGGTGTTGATCGAGCAATCGCCGCTGCAAGCGGGGGATACGTTGCTGATCCACTCGGTTTCTGGCCGCAATGCCATAACCATCGATGTCGCGTTGGCCGCTCGGGTGGCTGGCGCTAAGGTGATCGCCATCACCAGTCTGGCCACCGCTGCTCGGGTGATATCCCGGCACTCCAGCGGCAAGCTGTTGGTGGATATCGCTGATATCACCATTGATAACCAATGCGAGTATGGCGATGCCGCCGTCAGCCTGCCGGGGTTGGCCCAGAAGGCAGCACCGCTCTCGACCATTATGGGGGCGACTATTGCTAACAGTCTGGTACTGCGGATCTGTGAACTGATGCAGCAGAAACAGCGTACGCCGCCAATCCTGGCAAGCGCAAACATAGACGGCAATCAGCAGATAAATCAGGATATACTTGACGCTTACAGGAGCCAAATACACTACCTCTGAGCGGAGCATCAGTATGTTTGAGTCGGATGGACTGCCACTGTATCTCAGGATAAAAGGCATTATCCTGCAACGGATCATCACTTTTACCTATGACGATAAACTCCCCGGCGAATTACTGCTTGCCGATGAGTTTAAGGTTGCCCGCGGTACCATCAAGCAAGCGATCGATTCGCTGGCCAGTATTGGCATGGTGCATCGGGAGCAGGGCAAAGGGACCTTCATCAATCGTGATGCGTTGCATAAACACTACACCGATCTTCCAGATGTTCTGCTGAGCTTTAATTCGGCTATACCGGTGGAAGTAGAGATCCTTTCCCTGTTATCTACCATGGCCGATCAAGAGGTGGCTGAGCGGATGCATCTGGATTTAGGCCACCAATTGATGCGTCTTGAGCGGTTGTTCATGCAGGGGGAGAAAGTGGTGGGCCATTCGATCACCCACTTGAATGGCCGGGTGTATAACGATCTGAGCCATGTAGACGGAGGCAGCCCGCTGTATGAACAGCTACGGGAAACGTTCGGTTATTCTCCAACCAAGGCAACGGAACGTTATTTACCGGTGATCTGCGATGCCAAACTGGCCAGCTTGCTGAACATCGAACAAGGCTCGGCTTTGTTCAAGGTTGAGCGGACCGCCAGTAATCTGGACGATGTGGTACTTGAATACAGCATCACTCATACTCAGGATGCTGCACTGTCGTTACAGATTGTCGCTAATCAGAGCGTGGTAAACCAGCAATGGAACTGCACCCTTAATAAGGCGCGGTGAGTTGATAGCCCCCTTTCCGTGTGCAAGAGAGGGGGCGCCAAATTCAGCGGGTAGGGTGGGAAACGTGAGTGGCTGCGGCCTGATTTGCTTTGGCCACTGCCTGCGGTAATGTTTGCCCTTGTAACAACGAGGCGCACAACATGCCCATAAAACAGTCACCGGCACCGTGAGTGCTGACCAGCTCGACCTTCAGCGCCGGAAGAGATTGGCTGCTGCTACCCGCCTCACAGAAGGCGACGCCATGTTCACCCGCAGTGACCACCACGGCCTTAAAACTAGTGCTCAATACCTCGGCAGCCATACAGGCCTGCTGCAAGTCGTTGACCGCAATTCCGCTAAGGTCGCGTGCTTCGACCGCATTAACCACCAACAGATCGATACAAGCCTGGAGCTGTGTGCTGAGCTCGCGGGCCGGAGCGGCGTTCAGGCAGACTAACGCCCCGTGATTTTTGGCCTGCTGGGCTGCCACCAGGTTAATGGCTTCGGGCACTTCGTTTTGGAGTAACAGCATGCCGGTATCTTGCCAGAGGCTGGCCTGATCCAGTTGGTGTGGGGCGATCAGGTTGTTGGCATTCGAGACCACCACGGCACCATAATCGCCTTCGGCATCCATGATAGCGACGCTCATACCGGAAGGAGTTGCCGATGTTATCTCGACGTGGCGGGTATCAACCTGGTTTTCCTTTAGCACCGCGAGCAGGAACCTACCCGGATCGTCAGCGCCTACCGCGCCAACGAAGCTGACCTGCGCCCCCGCCTTGGCTGCCGAAACCGCTTGATTGCCCCCTTTGCCACCAAATTTATAGGCGCAACTGCTACCGATCACCGTTTCACCTTTTTCTGGCCGATGGGACGCCTGCAGCATAATGTCGTAATGAAGACTGCCAGCGACTACGATTTTACTCATGTTAGTATTCTCTTAAATCACGGACCGCCTGCTGGGTTTTCATCAGATTCTTTTCAGCCTGCTTCAAATCCTTTTTCGCAATCGCCACAAACAGTGCATCAAGGATATTAAGTTGAGCAATGCGTGCCGCTGCGTTTTCCCCAAGCAAATGCGAACCCTGTGAGGTTGAATTGAGAACCACATGCGCATTACGCGCAATGGGCGACTCGGCATAATTGCTGATGGCAATCACCTTGGCACCGTTGCGCGCGGCCAGCTTAATGGGATCGTTGACCGCACGGGTAGCGCCGGAATGGCTGATTGCCACCACGGCATCATCATCCGATAAGATCGCAGCAGACATCAGCATGGTGTGGGCATCATCGTAGACCGTCGATTTAATCCCGATTTTTAGCAACTTATGCGCCAGATCGCGGGCAATGGTGGCCGAACCACCGACGGCATAGAGATCGATGTGCCGAGCCTTGAACAGAATATCTGCGGCGCGGTTAAATTCAGAAACGTCCAGAATAGAAATGGTTTCTTCTATTGCCTGAATCGACGTTTTGAATACCTTTTCCAGTAATTGCTCCGACGAATCATCAGGCTCAATTTCTGCATGCAAACTTGCTACTTCAGAATAGTTATAGTAAATCAAACTGCTTCTGAACTCCCTGAAGCCAGAGAAGTTGAGCTTTTTTGCCAGTTTAACTACCATCCCCTCAGAAACTTTATTTTCCAGCGCAATCTCTTTTAAAGAGGTTTGCTCGGATAAATCAGTTTTCGAGGTGATTGAGTCCACCACTTTTCTTTCCAGTGGTGTCAGTTGTGGCAATCTCATGCGAATTTGAGCGCCAATTGCTCGCGGATCCTGCTTCATTACTTGCCTCTTGTCGCTCGGTCAATCAACATGGCTATGATAATAATAAGCCCTGTGGCAAGCAATTGATAAAACGCCTGAATATTTAGCAGCGTCAATCCGTTACGTAACGAACCCAGAATGATGGCGCCGATCAGCGTGCCGATCACACTGCCTTTGCCTCCCATCAAGGATGCCCCGCCTATAGCGGCAGCCGCGATAGCATCCAATTCCCACAGGTTGCCCATCGTTGGTTCAGCAGCGCCCAGACGGCCAATCAGGATCAGTGAAGCCAGCGAGGCCAATACGCCGGAAATCACAAACACCGTCACCTTGGTTCTTTTTACCGGTACACCAGCTACGCGGGCAGCCTCTTCGTTACCGCCAACCGCCAGAATATATTCCCCCAGCGGGGTTTTATTCATCACTACCCACAGGATGATGGCGATGGTAACCACAATCACGATCGGGCTTGGCACACCGAAAATTTCGCTGTTGATGAAATCACGAAACTCCATCGGGATCCCGAAGATAGGGTTGCCGTTGGTAAAGATCAGCGCCATGGCCCGGAACAGCGAGAGGCCGCCCAGGGTGACAATGAAAGGCTGTAATCCAGCGTAGGCCACCAGCGTGCCGCTGAAAACCCCACACAGTGCGCCCACTCCCAAGGTCGCCATTATCGCCAGCGGCACGGGTACACCAGCGACCATCAGCGTAGCACCCAGCACGGCGGATAACGCCGCCGTTGGCCCTACCGAGAGATCGATACCGCCGGAGATAATCACCAGCGTCATGCCCAGGGCAATAATGCCGTTGATCGAGGATTGCTGTAAAATATTCAGCAGGTTAGGCACCGTTAAAAATCCCGGTGACAGCAGCGAGAAGGTGACCACAATGATCAGTAAACCAATCAGTGTGCCCGCATCACGCAGATTAAACTTGAATAGCGCCGAGGACGGCACTTTAGGCTGAGCCTTACCCTGAGTCATCATAATGATTGCCTTAATAAAAATGTAAGATACAGAAGCCGGTTTTAATTCAGATCGTTAATCGCATAACGAGCGATATTTTCTTCTGTAATATCGTCGCCTTTGAGTTCCCGGGTAATTTTCCCTTCGCGCATCACCAGCACCCGATCGGAGATACGGATAATTTCTGGCATTTCGGAGGAGACCACCACAATAGCCTTTCCTTGCTTGGCCAGTTTTTCGATTAAATTATAAATTTCTGATTTGGCGCCAATATCAATCCCACGTGTGGGCTCATCAAATAAAAAAACTTTATTATCTGCCGCGACCCACCGGCCAATAATGACCTTTTGCTGATTACCGCCACTCAAGGTGCCGATGGGTTTTTCAATATTCAGCGGGCGCAGATTTAAGTCGGTCATCACTTCGAGGGCCAAGCGATCTAATTTTGCTTTTCTTAACCAGCCATAGCGGGTGAAGTTGCTCATTGAGGGCAGCGCCATATTCATTTTTACTGCTCGTTCCTTAATAATGCCCTCTTTTTTGCGATCTTCTGGCACCAAGCCGATGCCAGCCTTGATTGCCGAGCTGACATTTAGCTTTTTCACCGGCGAGCCTTCAACTAAAACCTGGCCGCTGGTTTTGGCGTCGATACCGGCGATCAGCTTCAATAGCTCGGTGCGGCCAGCGCCGACCAGGCCTGCAATCCCCAGCACTTCTCCTGCCTGTACGCTGAAACTGGCTGATAGTACGGCTTTGTCACGTCCAAGGTCTTCTACACGCAGAATTTCTTTGTCGGTGACATAAGAGTGATGTTGCACTTTCTCAATCTTGCGTCCGACCATTTTGGTGACGATGGTTTCTTCCGTTTCGTCGCAGATATTGACCACGCCGACCTGTTTACCATCGCGTAAAATTGTGGCGCGATCGCAGACTTTAAAAATCTCGTTCATCTTATGCGAGACATAAATCAGCGCGACGTTCATCGATTTAAGATCGGCGATCAACTCTGCCAACCGATCAAATTCTCTTGGCGTCAGGCTGGACGTCGGCTCATCCATCGCAATGATTTTGGCCTCATCCAGTAATGCCCGGGCAATTTCGACGATCTGCTGCTGAGAAACTTTCAGATTCTTGATCGGTTCGTTCGGGTCAATGGTGGGGTCGAGTCGTCTCAGGATCGCCTTTGCCCTTGCGTACTGTGCTTTTTTATCCACGAACAGGCCCTGGCATTGGGTCATCGGCCTGCCAAGAAACATATTCTGCGCTACGGAGAGTTCAGGAACATGCTGCAATTCCTGGTGGATCATGGCGATCCCCGCCTGGCGTGCGGAAAGCGGGTTTTTCATCAGGATCGTTTGGCCTTCAACCTGGATTTCACCAGAGTCAGCTGCCCGTACGCCAGAAAGAATATTCAGCAGCGTCGATTTCCCTGCGCCGTTTTCCCCGATTAAGGCATGGACTTCACCGTGCCTGACCGAAAAATCTACGTCCTGAACCGCAGCCGCGCTGCCGTAGGTTTTATTAATGCCACGCATCGTTAAACAAAACTGTTCCATAAACCCTCCGTCGCCTGGCTTATTGCTGTACCAGCAGTTGGCGCAGTTTCTCGTTGTCTTTGGTGGAGAAAGCATCCGCGTTTTCTTTGGTGATCAAGGCCTGTGGGGTGGAGACTACGCGTGAAATTTTCTGCCCGTCGATTAGGCGCAACATCACTTCCATCGCCACTTCACCAGTCAGTACCGGGAAGCTGTCCACCGTGCCGGTCAACTCACCGCGTTTGATGGAAGCGTAGGCATCGGAAATCCCATCGGTACCAAACACCGCGACCTGGTTGGTTTTACCTTGTGCACGTACCGCCTCTACCACTCCGAGTGCCATGCCGTCGTTGTTGGCGTAGAAACCAACCATATCCGGATGCTGCTGCAAGATGGTGGTAGCGGCGTTATAGGCATTTTCCCGGCTCCAGTTGGCTGGTACGCTGGCGACTACGGTGAATTTGCCGTTGGCACCGATGGTTTCCTTGAACCCCTTGGTACGCTGTGTGGCGGCATAAACGCCAGCCTGACCTTCGATCACCGCGACTTTGCCACCTTCCGGATGATGCTGGATAAACCAGTTGGCGACTCGGACACCGTTATCTTTCTGTACGTTACCGACGTAATGGGCGGCACTGGGCATGACGGCGTCGTTGACGTTGACTACCGGGATGCCCTTGCTTTTCGCCACTTCATAGGCGGGTTGCAGGTTGGCGTCCGTTTGCGGAGAAACCAGCAGGCCATTAAAGCCTTGGGAAATCAGCGTTTCCGCGATCGAGAGTTGGCCTAGCTGATCGTCTTCATTGGCTGCGGCCTGGTAGGCCACCATAAAGCCGTATTTTTTGGCCGTGGTTTGGTAGCCCTCCCCTAGGGAACGCCAATATTCGTTGGTGAGCGTTTTGGATACGCCGCCGATTTTCAGCTTGCTGTCAACCGCCGGCATGGGGCCATATTTGGCACTAAGTTCGGTCCAATCGGTACGATCGGGTTCGGTATCAGACTGTAACGGTGGCAGATCGGCAGCATAAACACTGGTGCAAAACAGGGTAGAGGCGAGTACAGAAAGTAAGTGCTTTTTCATCTTCTTCTATCCTTGGTGCTGTGAGTTATTATTAGAGGCACCCGTAGGGCGCCCGGTTGCTGGTTCTATTTTGCCAGCATGATGTCGTTAATAATTTGCTGAGAGGCAACGGCGTCTTGCTTACTGATGGCGCTCATCAATTCAGGGTTATTGTCGAGCTGTTTGCACAGTTTCAGCAGGCGGATCACCGTTGCTATATTTGTTTCGGCTTCACGCACCGGATCCAGACCGCTGGCGTCTGGGAAGGTGTCGAAATAGTAAGCCCCTGTGTAGCCGTCACGCTGCATCTGCCAGAGGAATTCCAGCGTCGCCCGTGGGTTGACTGAAGCCACCATCAGGCCATCGTCGCGTTTGCCCCAGCCATCGTTCAGATCAAGACCCATTAGGCGAGAGCGGCGGGCGACCATGGCGGCGGCAAAGGCTGGGATCTCGTTGGCAAACAGCACGTGGGCAAAGTCGAGTGTGATACCCAGATTCGCGCAGCCAGCTTCTTCAACCGCCAGCAGGCAGGTGGTGACGTTGGGAAAAATGCTGTAGGCCCGTGGCTCATTAGGTTTGTATTCGATACTGATATCGACATCTGGAGCATATTCGGCCACTTCACGTACCGCTGAGACGGCGTCTTCCCAGATTTTTTTGTAATCCGCCTGGAAGCAATAATCAAAACCATCCTGGCCCATCCACAAGGTCATTAAACTGGCGCCAAACTCACGGCCCGCATCTATCCCACGCTTGGTCAGCTCGATCGCCTGGCGGCGGATTTTTGGGTCCGGATTGGTGAACGCCCCAATCTTGAATTCTGGCGCATCCCAGCGCATTTGCATGCCATTCACCGCCAGGCCAGCCGCTTCGATCTTTTGGCTCATGGTTTTAACATCCTCATTGATGTGCTGAGGGTAGTTTAAATCCAGGTGGGTCAATCCCTTGACTGTTCCGGCACGCTCAATCATTTGCGATACAGAGGGTTTGCCTTTCAGTTCTGGCCAGTAAAGATTGGCGCCTGAGGCAAAGGAATTCAAACGGGTGGCAAATTTAAGTTCTGACATGAGGTGTCCTTGGTCAATGGTTCTGTAATGTACTTTCCTTCTTCACGATTTTTCGTAAAGTAGTATTTTTCTATCACTGACCGTTGACAACTGCAAGCCCACCCGTCGTTTTATTAATCACTTTGCGAGGTCATTCACGAAATTTCGTTACAGGAAGGCTTTGCCACAGAGGCAATGGCCAGGAGCGAGAGAGGCTGAGACTGTGAGGGGATTAATACGCTGGGTTGGCAGAGGCGAACATGGGACTAGGCAGGCCAGTTGGCTGGCCTGCACTTTACGCGGGTTACACCATCGGGCGGATATAGTCCCACAGGCGTTCCCAGTTAATCAGCACCAATACCACGGTGGCGGTAAACAGAATAAACATGATCTTTGAGAACATGATATCAACACTCCTTGTTAATAAAACGGTATCCCTACCCGGATTAAGGGCGATTTTCAGGCAGTGTACAGTGGGATAACCAGGCGATATAGAGGCGGTGAAACATTTCAGAAAAGACCAGGTTTATGGTCAAGAAATGGACTGTCGGCGTGGGGCTGATGATAGGGCAGAGATTTCTCTGCCCAGGGTTTTAACACGACGTTAATTGAGGATGCCGTTTAGCACCAGCATGGTGATCATCCCGCCTACGGCGGGGATCAGCGTACGGCGGACAATCATAAACGGCGAGCATTCACCGGCCTTGCTGACGGCAATGATCACCCCGGCCACCGGGGAAATCGATCTTCCCATACCGGCCATCAGTTGCATTGGTAGGATCATGCTGACGGCGCTTTCGCCAAACTTGGCGGCAATGCCAGGAGCCAGACCGGAGAAGGAGAAGAACGCAGCCACGCCGGAGCCGGTCAGTGCCGCGGTCACGCAGACCAGCAGGGCCATCACTATCGTCATATTGCCAAAGCCAAAGCCCGCGGCCTGAACGGTGTGAATAATGAAGTCAACGGCCCCGATGATCTGCAAGCCCTGGGCGAAAACGTCGGCACACACCAACAGGGAAACGATGCTGGTAAACATGGTGCCCATGCCTTTGAAGAACACCTGGATGCCCTTGCAGGCGGTTTTGAAATCCCTCCGTACCAGCAACTCGCAGAAAAATGCCAACAGGGTGCCGATAATCATCGCTGTCACCACGTCAATCTTGATGCTGCTAATCACCAGCGGGCTGAAGACGATGACCAGTATCACCGGGAACACCGGCAGGAAAGCGTAGAATGCCGGTACCTTGACGGTATCTTCGCTGGTTGGCTGTTCCACCTGCTGTTGGGTGACAATATGTCCGTCTTTGGCGTCAAAGTAGCGTGCGGTGAAGAAGATCAGTACCGCGACCGCCAGCATCACGCCGGTGGCGACCGGCAGTTGGTAGTGGGCAAAGTAGACTGCGGTTTCCATACCTGCATGTTTGGCTGCCAAGTTGGCGGTGCCTACCGCCGGGCCGAGATCCATAAATGCCGACATGCCAATCATCGAGGCGGCGGCGGCTTTACTGACTCCAAGCCGCACCAACACCGGGAAGAAGGTGACCAAAAGCAGCATCGCCAGACCAGCCGCGCTGGAAATCGCCACGTGCAGCAACTGGGATAATATGTAGCCGATGGCCAGGATCAGGTAAGGTGCCTTGATCATCTGCAAGGGTTTGATGCACAGATTCACCATCGAGTTCGACGCTTTGATGTGATCCATATAGTCGGCAAAACCGCCCGCCGCCATAATGATCAAACCAATGCCCGCCACCTGGGTGGTCAAAGACTCTTTCACGAAGGCGAAAATATCCCCGCCAACCCAGCCGATGGATTTGGCCTTGCCATACAATATCGATTGCTCAGGAAAGAACACCGCCGTGATCAGCAGCAGGCTCAGCCCCGCCAGCAGTAACACGGTTTGCGGCTGGTAGTTTTTGATAATAAACCAGGCCGCCAATACGGTAACGATCATCCCGATGATAAATCCAGTCATCATGTCCCCTTATGAGTGTTTGGCAAAAAACTCATGTAATAGCGTGTTGTAATAATCCGGAGCCTGGAAATAAGGCGCATGGCCCATCCCGGGCATCTCGATATGTTGGGTGTAAGGCACCAGCGCCAGCAGATCGGCTTTCAGTTGCGGTTGCACTACCGTGTCTTTTTCACCGGTAAGGATTAGCGTTGGCATCTTGAGCTGGGGCAGTAGCGGGCGGTTGTCGGCGAGCTGCAACATGCGAGTGGCACGCCTCAGGCCTTCCAGATTGGTGCCTGCCGCAATTTCTGCCGCATAGTCCAGCACCGCAGCGGGCACATCCGGGAACGGCAGCAAATCTTGTGCGCGGTTTCTGCCGTAGGCTTCACGGCCAATTTCGGCGAGCTCTTGTAGCCGCTTTTCCAGCTTTTCTGAGCTTGGTGCCGACTCTGGCGCGCCATAGCCGGGATGGGTGCAGGACAACACCAGATTTTTTACCCGCTCTGGATAGCGGGCGGCGTAGCGGCTGGCAACGGTGCCGCCCATTGAATGTCCGACGAGGGAGACTTTCTCTGCCCCACAGTGTTGCACCCACTCATGCAGCATCAGCACAAAAGCGTCGATCTCGGCCGGAACCAGCGCGGAGTCGGCATAACCCGGTGCATCCCAGGCCATGACGCGGTAGCGGGGAGAAAAGGCGGCGAACTGGAATGGCCAGGCTTTTGAGCTGCCCAGAATACCGTGTAAAAAGATCAGGGTTTCGCCCTCACCGCAGGCGCGGAAAGATAAATTCCCCTGTGAGGTACGTAGAATTTGCTGCTCAGGGCAAACAGGGATTGCGCTGTTTTCACTGCTCATGATAAAGCCTCTTTTCATTAAATAAACGCCAGAGATGGATTGCTACATGGCATTCTGGTAAGTCAATGCTTAGCCCTAAAACAACAGGGCTATAAAGATGGTTGATGTATATTCATACTGCCTGGTGTTGGTGTTATTTATTGAAAACGTTAAATGCCTCGAATAACGATTCCATGACGTTGAAGTTCTCGTTTAATTCGTTATTTTTCACTTCACCCATATAATTAACCAGCGCCTCGATTAATACGAAGCCAGCGCTGCGGCTGCTGAATAGCCCGCTATGCTGGCTCTCCATCAGCAACATTGCCGTGGCGAAGTGGCTGAACGGATTGACGGCATTATCGGTGATGACGATGGTATCGCCACGATGTTGATAAAACCATTTTATCAACCTTGTCGTTACGCTGGAAAAACGATAATAAGAAATCGCCAATAGCACATCGCCTTTTCTTGAGTCGATTAGCTTATGCGGTAAATTGGCAATATTGGCATCCAGCAGCACAATGTCTTTTTTGATATAGCGGCCAAGCAGGTAAAAATACTCGGCTAAGGCATGTGCCGTTGCGCTGCCAATCACATACAGTCTTTTTTCCGGATCGCAAATCAGCGCGATGGTTTTCTCCAAATGCTGGCGATTGATGTTTTTCAACGTATTGTTGATATTATCGGTGATCTCACCGCAGTGTTTTTCAATGAATTCGATGCCGTTTTTTCTGTTTTTGCTGTTGTCGAAACGTTCTATGGGGGAGATGTTTCTGCGCTGCTCAGGCTCGATGGTGGACTCTTTGAAGTCACGAAAACCGGTGAAGCCGAGCTTCATCATAAATCGCCCCAAGGTTGACTTGGCGATGTTGATCTCATGGCAGACATCAATCACTTTGCTGTAGGGGATGGACTCAAAGTGTTTGTCAAAATAGTCGATGATACGCCGATCTGTTTCGGTCAGATTATCAATGCCAGCAATACGTTGAGTGAATTCCGCTCTGTTCATGTCAGTTTTCCCCTCTACGCCATTTCTTCCTTCATTAATAACAAAACCCAAGGGAGAAAAAAGGGGAATCAAAAATTCCCTTGTCAGAAGTGTGTGTCATCTCTCATTCCCTTCTGACCCGCGCTACCGCTTGCTTTGGCAGTAGCGCGTTCTCCTCAAGTTACGGTTGTACCTTGAACTCGCCATGCTGTTCAAACCAGGCGAATTGCTCTGCGCCATAAGCAGACATCTTCGAGCCGCTATGCCCTACGTCGGGTAAGGTCGTAAAGCGCCAGTTGAAGTCGACCTTGTAGCGTTTGGCTTTCTGCTGTGCCGTCAGGAAATAGCTTTGTGCACGGGTTAACCGGCTATCCCCCTGTGCCATGGCTTCATAAGAGCGTCGCAGCAAAGGGTGATATGGATCGTTATCTTTTTCACCGACGGTGATCAGCACGGGCTTGGCAAAGTAGTCGGCCAGCTGTTTTTGCGTCACTTTCACCGGCGCATTGTCCAGGCCATAGGGCCAGGGGTTTTCCACATCTGGCATGGTCCACCATCCAGCTGCCGCACAAATGGCGGCTTTGACATTGGCCTCAGGGACAAAGGTCAGCATCCGATGCACAAACTGGCAGCCAGCACTGTTACCAAATAAATAATAGTCTTGTTGTTTGGTGATCCCCTGTTTTTGCATATTGGCAAACAGATCGTCAATGACCGTGAAAGCCCACTCCCCTTTAGGGTTGACCTGGTGGGTTTTGGCATTCTCGATATTCCCCAGGTTATAGCCGTCGTTACCGGGATAATCGGCTTCGGAGAACAGCGGAGCGATGACGATAAGTTTGTTTTTCTTGGCATTTTCTACCCATGAGTCGCGGTACTCATCGGCGTTACGATTCAGCCCGGTCAGGACAAACACCACAGGAGTGTTGGCATTAGCACCGGGCGGCTGGTAGCTGAAGACTTCCATCTTCTTGCCGGTTTGTGGCACGGTGAAATCGAAACTACCGCTCTCTTTTGGCAGCGCGGCAGCGTGGCTGACGCTGGCGCTCAACGCTAACACGGCGAATAAACTGAGAAAATTGTTCATGTTTTCCATCCTTGCGCAGTGATTAAAATTCGTAACGTAACCCTAGTACCCACAGGTTTTCTGCCGAATCGTAGCTTTGCCGATCGTCATAAATGTAGGTGGCAGAAAGATGTACATCTTTTTTCAGGCGATATTCCAGTTCAGAGATCCACTGTTTGCGGTGGGCGTAATCATTTTCAGACTCGATCAACTGCGAGTAGCCACCCCGTAGCGCGACTTTGCTGGTAAACCAGTATTCGGCCAGCGAGTCGAAGGCATCATAATCTTTGTCTGGCTTGCCGGTTTGCTCGTAGGTTTGTCGGCCAACGTTGATACCAAGATAAGCCTTGTCGTAGCTGAGTCGTATGCCAATCCCTTTTTGGGTGTAATCGGTGTAGTTGCCGCTTAGGCTGGTATTTTTGGGGTCTTTGGTCATTTTCTGCCAGGCAATCACCGGTTTGATTTTTAGTGGCGTACCCATCACCGGGAATTCAAAAGCGTAGCCGAGGCTGGCCATATAACCATCGTCAACGGTGCTGTCGCTTGCACCGTTACCCATCACGTAGGCGGTGCGAACGTCCAGTCCGCCATACGTATATTCATATTGTAATGTGCCGTCCTGACGGTTCCATTGATAGGAGGAGTCGATACGCGTTCCGACCCAGTTGGAGTAAACGTTAGCCGTGTAGTTCATGTAACGATCGGTGATGCCCATCCATTGATACATCGGGTTGCGCGTACGGCCAACCATCAATTTCCCCAGATCCTTACCGTCGATCCCGATATAACCATAACGAATATCCCAGTTATCTTCGGCGACCTCGGTATCGTTCTTCTGAGTGTTAACTTGCCATTCCAACTTGCCAAACAGGCCGAATTGCTCATCGAGCTTTTGCTTGGCTTCAAAGCCAAGACGGCCGGTCAGGTTGGTGGCATTGGTGTGTTCATCTGTCCATTCATTGCCGGTTTGTGCCTCGATACGACCATAAATATCGAGTTGTGTTCCTTTACTGTTATAGATCGTCACCGCCTCGGCGGCGCTGGTGGCTAGCAGGGCAGGGAGGAGTAATGTCAGAGGTATTGTTTTCATTATTATGATCCTGTGTAAGGTAAGTCATTTTTTTGTTTTTTTATAAATATGAGGCGAACTAAAGCGACTCACTTAAAAACATAATGAGTTGAGCTGGATGCATTAATCTCTCTAACGACTTGTGCTTGAGGTAGTGAATTTAATTTATTTAATAATAAACAGAAAATAGCGTGCCAATGAGCAACCTACGCCGCACATGATTTAATGCTGATAAGCAAATCCAAGTTTTATTTTTTAGTTATCGCCCTCTTGGTGATTGATTTTTACACTATAGGAAGAGGGGATGTGTTGTGAATGGGAATCAAAAATTCCCTGGTTAAATATGTGAGTGCTGGCACAAATATAAATTACGGATAAAGACAGTGAGGGGAGGTAAGCCGTTTTTTTGAGGAGAGCAGCCAATAAAAACCCCCGCACAACGTGGATTGCGCAGGGGTCGGCAAGGCAAGGACGTTACTTCTTCTCTACGGCAGCCTGGATGGCATCTGCCAGAGAGCTGACGTGCTTTTCTGCCGTTTTCAGCTGGTATTCGACACCGTTGCCGTCGTTGGTGTCAGACAGCGTTGCCTTCAACAGTTCCAGTGCTGCCTGCACCGCCAGTAATCTGCGTTTTTGCTCTTCAGTTGGAGCGATCCCAGAGCCAAAATAATTCTCTAACATATTCATTTCCTTTCGCTAGACCTACCGAAATGGCAGACAACACAGGTTACATGGGGGGGATACCCGCCATTTTCAAGGCATTGCCTTGAGTGCTGTCTCTTGTTTCAACGGCTTTGAGCCATTTTGGCGCGCACTGTTGATCCAGGCAAACGAGCCCATCAGCGCAATCACCGTCAGTAAAATATACTCCAACGACATGGCATAAACCCCCTGGATGGCGTAAATCACTACGCTGATCACGTCAATCACTACCCACAGCAGCCAGTTCTCGACGTATTTGCGCGTCATCAGCACCATGGCGGCGATCGACAGTACCAGCATGGTGGAATCCCACAGTGGGAAGGCGTCTGGCTGCAGTTCAGGCATCACTACTGAAAGGCCCATTCCCTGCATAATGCCGATGGCAATGCGCGTCAGCACGGCGAATACCGGATCGATAAACAGCGACATCAGGCCGATGGCCACCACGCAAACCACCAGCAGCGTGAGGGCCTTCTGCCGTGGCAACCAGCGAATTTTCAGCGCGGCTTCATTATTTTCATTCTGGCGGCTCCAGGCATACCAGCCGTACAGGTTGGCGACGAAGAAAAACACCTGCAACAGCAGGCTGGCGTACAGTTGGATCTGGAAGAAGATAGCGGCAAACAGCGTGACGTTAATCAAACCAAACAGGTAGTTGACGATCTTCTCTTTGCTGGCAAACCAGATGCACAGCAGGCCAAACACTGTACCTATGGCTTCGATCCATGACAGCGCATAGCCACCTTCACCCAGGGGAATATTGACCATGACGTTATTGATGCTGAAAAAATCCATTATTGCGTCCTCTCAAGATGATCCTGATACAGCGTTTCGAGCGCGAGCACGATTTCGCGTTCCTCGCCACGTTGGCAGGAGTGCTCCTGCTGTTGATAGTCGTTGATGCTCTGTTCCAGGCAGCCCTGGTGTTCCACCACCACGTTCAGGATAGAAGCAATGCGCATATTACGCAGTGCACCAACGACCATCAGCGGGGCGGTTTCCATATCGGCGGCGAGGATGCCCTTGGCCGACCAAAAATCGGTGATCTCCTGTTCGAGGTCGGTGTAGAAACTGTCATGGCTACGAACATAGCCGCAGTGCGCGCTGTAGCCCAGTTTTTTTGCCTGCTGGCGTAGCAGATAAACCAGGCCGCAGTCGGCACTGGCCGGGTAGGCAGCAGGAATATAGGCGTTGCCGGTGCCTTCATCGCGCACCGCCGCGCTGGCTATCACCAGATCGCCCAGCTTCATTGCGGTTTGCATCGCACCACAGCTGCCAATGCGTACCAGGCAGTCTACGCCGATCTGATGTAGCTCTTCGGCCGCGATGGCGGTAGAAGGGCCACCCATGCCGGTGGATATCACCAAGACTTCCACGCCACGAAACCAACCGCGTAGCGCGCGGTATTCGCGATTTTGGCCAAAATCCTCCACCTGATCCAGAAAGCGGGCAACATGTTCGACGCGTTGCGGATCGCCCGGTAACAGCGCGTAATGGGCGTGTGTCATCTGCCGGCTAAGCCGGATGTGCGGTTGTAGTTGAGTCATAGGGCTATCCTGGTTGGCGCTGCGGCCAAAAATTAAAACCCGGCCTGCTGGTGTAACCGGACTGGGTCGATCACCGCAATCCGTTCACCGTTGACCGTAATAATTTGCTGCTCGCGCAGTTCAAACAGGATGCGGTTGATACTGCGTGGGGCCACGGCAAACTGTTCGCTGAGCTGTTGTTTATTAATGGTAATTTCTCCTTCACTTTTGGCTCCCTGGTGTTGGTAGCTTTGCCACAGCGCATGGCAGACGCGCTGGTGCAATGAATAGAGAGAGTCTTCGCCAGCTTTTTTCGATAGCTGATAGTACTGGCTGCTGAACGACTGAATGATTTTCTGGTTGAAGTAATTGTCGACCGTCAGCCAGTGGCAAAAATCGGTGCGTGAAAGCGTCAGCAATGTCACTTCACTGGTTGCTTCTACCGAGCAGATATACGGCCGTTGCTCAAAAATCTCGAGCTCACCCAGCATATCTCCGGCGTGGTAGCGTGCCTGTAAATATTTACGCCCATCGTCGGCGTGAATAAAAACGTCCACGTTACCCTGCGCAATGAGATGAAATTCCTGGCAAATTTCATGCTGTTGGCAGATCAACGTGCCGGGTCTGACTTGCTGCAACTGCCAGCGGCGTAAAATAGCCAACGGGCAATATTTCAGCAGGTCGTAAAGTATGGCATCACCGGTAACCAACTCGACAACGCTCAACCATTCACTGTTTTTTTTGTCGTTCTGCATATCGCTAACTATAAAGTTCCCCGGCAGGTAAGGACAGGACGCCAGTCCGACGGCAACACCAAAAAGCGCGTAAAACTGGAAGCTGGCTCTGATATTAGAATATTGGTCGGGACATTTGTCCCAGCTTGTTTGTCGGTAGGGTAGTGATGTGATGGCACTCACATATTAAACGGAGAAATCGGGGGAGGGGAAAAGATGGGGAAAACCATTTCCCCATCTTTTGCTGCATAACTTATTGTTTCGGGAAGTTCACAACATCCGTCACCATATCATCGATGGCTTTCTTCACGTCGGCCAAGGTGATTGGGGCATTCTCATTGTTGACCGATTTACCTAAGCCTTTACGGACTACGGCCAATACCGTTTTACCGGTATCTTGATCGATCAGTTTGATCTCCATGAATAACGCGGTGTCTTGCGTTCTGTGCCCGCTGGCAGCCATGGTGGTGGCGATGACGGCGGCAACTGGAACAACTTCATAGAATTGCACACCTTCGTTTTCAGCGGTTACCGCAGTAATGGCGACTTTAGCGACCAGTACGCGTGAGCCCGATGGGCTAGGTAACAGCGTAGTACGCTGTGCAACGGCATTTCTTAGTGAGGTGCTGGCGTACTCTCTGATCTGATCCAGCGTTTGCTGGCTTACACGCTCATTCGGTTTTGCCTGTGGGTAGAACACCAACGGTGAAATATAGATGCCACGATAGTTCGACTCTTTAAAGCCTGGGGCGATCCAACGTAAAACCTGATGCCCGCTGGCGGTTTCAGTTTTTTGCAGTTTGCTATAGTCCTGCAGGAACCCAGAATACTGCGTAGTCTCTGCGACCTTAGAGGAACATCCCGCTAACAACATACCCGCAGCCAATACGGCCGCAGCAACGCCAAAACGATTTTTTTTCATATACTTCTCATCATGAAGTAGGGTTGGTTTGTGCTTAAAAAATATAGCACTAACCTGCAAAATAAGACATGAGATAGCTCTTGCAGAAAAATGGTGTTGTTACAAATTGGTTTTTATTACGACAGGAATCGCTCATTAATATACCTTGCACTATGGCGCGGTGAAGAGATTTGTCGTGCAACGCCAGCAATCCACTAGGCAAGCGGCTAACGGCAACTACACACGCCACAAAAATACCTGTTGCCATTGGTTACAAATAATGTCCTGACAGAGGGAAAATCGCAGGTTTGTCAGTGGCTTCTATCAGGCGTTACATCTGGCGCATCATCCTTACCCAAGCATGACATTTCTATACACTCGCGCTGGTAATGTTATTCCAGCCCGATGATGTTGTGTTAGTCCTGTAGTGTATTA
Source organism: Serratia sp. 14-2641 (assembly GCF_001692375.1). NCBI lineage: Bacteria > Pseudomonadati > Pseudomonadota > Gammaproteobacteria > Enterobacterales > Yersiniaceae > Serratia > Serratia sp. 14-2641. The sequence goes on from NZ_LXKR01000077.1 coordinate 203,347, forward strand.
CCATCCCTTTGATTTTATCCCGCCTTGTGCGGGATTTTTTTTGCGTGTTAGGCGTGCTCAATGCGCTATTCCGTCTGGCAGCGGTTAGACCCGTGACGACTTGCCAGTTAAAGAGGGAGTGCTTGGTGTGATCCACTTTTTCTGCACAATTGAAGGTTATGATAAGCCGGTTATTAGCCCGTTTGGGTTAACACTGCATTTCGTCACGTTATGCCCGGTTCCTAGCCGGGCATTTTTACGCCTAAGATCTGCTTAAGCTTGCTGCTTTACCATCACTACCGGCGCTGGCCTGTGGGCCTGCGCCGTAACTGTCAATGTGGTTTTCGACCTCCAGCCAGCAGCTCTTTACGGGCTTTTTTCATTGCGCTTCTGCTGGCATTGCAGGAAAATAACCCGCAAGTAAGAAGAGTCTTAACCTTATGCCCTTATAATTTCTAATAGTTTGTTATTTCGGTCGCGTTAACAATTTAGACTATGCTATTAACAATCGTTTTCGTTAAAAGATGAGTCCTGCGAACAGGTTTTACATTTTCAGAGACGAATTAAATAATAAGACACGATAGGGTTTTTGATTGATTTAATTGACCATTTTAATGTGGCGCGGAGTGATTCGTTTTTCTTTTTCGGGGGAAAGAAAGCATGCTTATAGTTAGTGTGGTTATTATGGCTTCGCAGGTTATTTCATGAGCGCAGAAAGACAGCGTTTGCCAGCGACGGTTCTGTTGGTCAATGTATTTTTATTGGCCTACCTGCTTTCCTTGTTTGGCATTTTCACCCGCCCGTTAGGGTCACTCTCTCTGTTTTGGCCGGTGAATGCTATTTTGCTTGGCTTGATGCTGCGTAAGCCTGGCTATGCGACGATGTTGGGATGGATTGGCACCTATCTTGGCATGATCGCCGCCGATCTCAGCACCAGCGAAAACTGGCCACTGGCACTTTGGCTCAATGCCTGCAATATGGCGCTGATTGCCACCGGCTATGCCGTGATGTCGATGCTGCCCAAGTCTCAACGGCGTATGGGCAAGCCCCAGGCGATTTTGTATATGTTTACCGCCTGTCTGCTTGGGGCCGCGCTGTCGGCAACGCTGTCGGTGTTGCGCACTGACAGTCAATACAACAATACGCTGATCATTGCCTGGATGTCCTGGTTTAGTGAACAGTTCTCGACCAACCTGTTAATCCTGCCGGTCGTGCTGGCCGCGCCACGCTTAAAGCAATTGCTGAGCCTGCAGTTTGGCTGGCAATGGCGTTCCAGCCTACCTTTACTGGCGTTGTTGCTTTCGTTGGCGCTTAGCGTGTATATCGGTGGACCGGGCGCGATAGCCTTCCCCATCCCCGCACTGTTATGGTGCGCCGTGCGTTATCATTTATTTACCGTCACCTTACTGACGCTTCTGACCGGCGTGACGGAGATTGTCAGCATTTCTGCCAATCTGATGCTGTATGAAACACCGGGAGCGCGAGGGGCGGTCATGGACAGCCTGATGTCAGCCCGTTTGGGGATTGCCATGTTGGTGATGGGGCCGCTGATTTTGTCCAGCTCGATTGCCGTTAGCCGTAAACTGCTGCGCCGGCTGGAGCACAGTGCGAACCACGACTTCCTTACCGGGACATTGGCGCGTAGTGCTTTAACGCGCAAAGGCAGGGAAATGCTGGAACATAAGCAGCGCACGAAGGAGGCGGTGTCGCTGTTGTTAATCGATATCGATCACTTCAAACTGATCAATGATACCCATGGTCATGCCATCGGTGACCACGTTCTGGCGGCATTCGCTCATATTTTGCGGCGTGAACTACGCCACGACCAGTTATTTGGCCGACTGGGGGGCGAAGAGTTTGCCATTATGCTGCCGCGGGCACTGGGGACGCAGGCGGTGGCCTTGGGGGAACATTTGCGCCAGCGGATAGAAAGTGCCGAGTTGAACCCCAACGGCAAGGCACCATTGCGGATCACAATTAGTGTGGGCGTGGCGAGTTTGGCAATGAATGAGGATAAGTCACTGGAACAGCTGATGAATATGGCGAATATTGCGCTTTATCGCGCCAAGTCCCAGGGCCGCAACTGCGTCGAATCGTTTAACATGGTCAGCGGCAACAGCCTCAGCCATGTCATATTCAAATAGCGTCTCAGCCCTGCTTTGGCGCGAATTGCGTGCCGCAGTTGGGGCAAATCAAGGTGCTGAGTTTACGCAGTTTTGAACATTGCTGTTCGGTAACATAAGCACACTTTGGGCAGGCAATTTGAGTGGTGCGGTTATTGTAACCTTTAACGCTGGTGGATTCAGACATGTCGCGTACCTGTGTCAGGTGAAAACCCACGCTAACACAGGTGCCATTAAATTGCTTTGAATGTTTTCAGGGGCTATAGGGTCTTCAACGCCTGCACGGTTTCATCGATATCGATTTCGTGCTCAGAGAAGACGTGAGTCGCGTTCTGGAAGGTGGTGACTGACAGCATACGCAGCGTTTCCGTGGCGGTTTGTGGCGCTTCGGCTACTTGCGGACGGATACGGTTCATCAGCAAGCCAACGGACAACACGGTGTTCTCTTTATCGACCTCCACCTTGACCGGCACTTCTTTGGTGAAGGTGTCGAAGGACTTGATGCTGGAGATTTTGATTCTCTCGTTGGCGATGGTGATGTACTTGCTTGGTGCCTGTACCTTTACCGCATAGGCCGATGGCCCTTTGGTATTGTTGGTTGGCTCAAAGGTTACCAGCGCGTTTTTCTTAATCAGCTCTGGGTTTTGCACTTTAATCACGTGAAAATAACGATTTTCCCCGTTCTCGTCGGTGATAAAACCGAAGCCTTTGTCTTCAAAAAAAGTCGTTATCTTGCCGTTCATGGTCATTCTCATCAGATCGTTCGTAACAGCGCTAATGATAACGCGTAATGCCGTGCAGTGACAGGGGGGCGGTGTTTCATCAGCAAGGCGAAAGCCTAAAAACTGCGGGGTGAGGGGCACTAATGAGCGTCGCAGGCGTTTAATTGGTTGCTCAACGGTTTTTTGGCGTATTGGGCTGCCTTGGACATCTCTGGTAACCGCAGACATCAATTTACAGGGTAAATAACCGACTTTTTCACTTTTTATCGATTTTATGTGATCTGTGTTGTGGACAAAATCCCGTCTAATTGCTGTACTGTATTGGACACACATTTTGTGTCTTACATTCACGTTAAAGGTAAGTTTGATGTCTAAGATTAAAGGTAGCGTTAAGTGGTTTAATGAATCTAAAGGTTTCGGTTTCATTACTCCAGAAGATGGTAGCAAGGACGTTTTCGTTCACTTCTCTGCCATCGCTAGCAATGGTTTCAAAACTCTTGCTGAAGGCCAGCGTGTAGAATTTGAAATCACGAACGGTGCCAAAGGGCCATCTGCTGCTAACGTTATCGCTATCTAAGCTACAGTAGCCAAAATTGTTAAAACCCGCTCCATGAGCGGGTTTTTTATGCTTTTTTTTCAGGCCGGGAGCGGTTAAGGGAACAGGTAAACCTTGATGAAGGCCAGGACGATCAGCACGCACGCCAGGGTGACAACCCATTCAGTAGTGGTTTTTGGCAGGTTAAACATTCAATTCCTCACTCAGCCCAGAATACTTAGCGAGGATTATCCCGATGGCAGATTAAGAAAACATTAAGCCCCGAGACTTTAATGGCCGTACAACGCTCTAACCAGCATAAAGGCCAACAGCGTCATCGCCAGCGAACCCGCCAGGTTGAGCAGCATATTGGCGATGGCCCAAACAATGCGCCCGTCCTGCAGCAGATAAACCACTTCGAGCGAGAAGGTAGAGAAGGTAGTCAGCCCGCCGCAAAAGCCGGTAGTGATTAGCAGCTTCCACATCGGGTCAATGTTCGTCATGCGAGTAAACAGTGCCAAGGTCAGGCCGATGATAAAAGCCCCCACCAGGTTCACCGTCAAGGTACCCAACGGAATATGTTGATGTAATGGGTTGAGCTTAAGGCTCACAGCCCAGCGCAACATGCTACCCAAACCACCGCCAATAAACACTGCCAGTAAAGAACTCCACATGGTGATAAACCCTATCCTAAAGATGGAAGATGCTCAGAAAGGTTCAGGCAAGCGCCTACGCACCTCTCTGAGAGGTTACGTAGACATCATCAGCCTGTGAAAGGCGGTTATGGAGGAATGTCATCTCCGTTTGTTGGCGCGAAGCAATCGCGCGGGGCAGATTTTACACCTTGTCGCTGTGGTTTTGTAGTAGCTTCCGCCAGCCAGGAATGACTCACTTAACTTCAATAACCGCACTTAACACCGCGACACCTAACGCCAGAGGCTCGAGGGAGAGTCGTGCAGGGTTGAGCGCATGGGCGCGCGATACGAGCCAACAGGGATGGGTTTACGGCGTGTCGGCGTTCTGTATGACTCCCACCTGTTACGCTATTTCTCGACGTCATTTATCCAACCAATTTATCAAATCATTAAGCTATCAACTTAATAAACTGGTGGGCTAGCATTGATGTTCGGCGAGTTCCTGCCGGTTGCGGCCATTATTTTTTGCCCGATACAGTGCGATATCGGCGGCCTTTAACCACTCCTGGTAGCCGGGCATCTCGGGCTGGTAATCGGCGACCCCGGCGCTGATATTCAGCTTTAACCCAGGGGCTTCACGGAAGACGACCTCGTTCAGGCGCTCCTGAATGCGGTGTAGCGCCAGGCTGGCCTGTTCGGCACTGGTATTTGGCAACACCGCGCCAAACTCATCTCCGCCGTAGCGCCCAACGATATCCATCGCCCGGAGCCCCAGCACCAACTCTTCCGCCAGAACGATCAGCGCCTCATCCCCCAGCCCATGGCCGAAGGTATCGTTGATGGCTTTGAAATGGTCAATATCCATCAGGATCAGCGTAGCCGTATGATTATAGCGCCGGCAGCTATCAAACTCATTGTGCAGCAGGTGTTCCCAATGGCGGCGGTTAAACACGCCGGTCAAGCCATCGCGCGTGCTGATGCGCAATAGCTCCTGTTGCTTTTCTGCCAGCCGCTTGGCGGTTTGGTAGGTCACGTAACCAAGGAAGACTGGGTAGATGAAGATCATCGGCAGACACAGATAAACCTGCTGAGGTGTGGATTGTGGTGTAAAGGGGAAGCCCAGTATCGCACTGGTAACCAGTGCCCCGATGATTTGCGCCATCAGCCCTTTGAAATACAGCGACGGCCCGCCGGAGGCGATATTGTTCATCCCCATCATCGACAGGATCACCACGGCGGGGAGCGCATTGAAACCCATGATGGCTACCCACATCCCACCTAGCAGTGCATCGATGAGCAGGTTGCGGATCTCGGTGGCGTAGGGGGCTTCGCTGCGGATAGACCACTGATAAGCGACATGTGGCCAGATAAAGCCATTTACTGCCAGTAAGATCCACACCCCAACCGACTGGTGCTCTGGATAGAGCGCCGTAAGTACGCACAAGAAACCAATCCCCAGGCCGACAATACGTGGCAGGTAGAGGCGCCTGGCGAAGTTGAGACCTGCACGCCGGGTGTTAATAGCCGATGGAGCTGTAGGCATCCCATGTTTCCCTGTGATGAATTATGCAGCCGGCCTGAAGCCGGAAAAAAGCGAATAGCTAAGAATATGCCCTATAATCTAAGCATAGAACATCTCGGGTAGATCTCACCTTGTTACAACTGGTTGTTGTTATAGCCGAAAGAAAGTCGCTAAATACCTATAGACAAAGTTTGTTCCCGCGCTGCGTCCTGCAGCCATAAATGAATAAAGAAGGTGATTATGGAAGGTATCAGTATTACCAAGCTGCTGGTAATTGCGGTGTTGATCGTGTTGCTGTTCGGCACCAGCAAACTGCGTACTCTGGGCGCGGATCTGGGTGCGGCGCTGAAAGGCTTTAAAAAAGCGGTGGGCGACGACACTCCTCCTGCACAGAATACGGCTGAAACGCCTACCGCGCAGCAGAGCGTCGAAAAGAAAGACGTTTAACCGCCTCTGCTGTTGAGCCATAAAAAAACGGATGCCGCAAGGACATCCGTTTTTTGGCGTTAATCGCGGGTGAAGCGTAACAAAAGATTACCGCGGTTACTTCACTTCCAGCCCTTTGGCCTGCAAGTCCGCATGATAGGACGAGCGTACAAACGGGCCGCAAGCAGCATGGGTAAAGCCCATTGCCATCGCTTCTTCTTTCATTTCGTCAAACTCCGCCGGGCTGACATAGCGCTGTACTGGCAGATGGTGACGGCTTGGTTGCAGATACTGCCCCAGCGTCAGCATGGTTACGCCATGACGGCGCAGATCGCGCATCACTTCCACGATTTCCGCGTTGGTTTCACCCAACCCCACCATCAGGCCGGATTTGGTCGGGATCGATGGGTGAGCTTCCTTAAAGCGCTCCAGCAACTTCAATGACCACTCGTAATTAGCCCCAGGACGTACCTGGCGATAAACACGCGGCACGTTTTCCAGGTTGTGGTTAAACACGTCTGGTGGCGTGGCGGTAAGGATTTCCAGCGCACGATCCATACGGCCACGGAAGTCTGGCACCAAGGTTTCGATCTTGATGCTCGGGCTCTTGGCACGGATGGCAGTAATGCAGTCGGCAAAGTGTTGAGCGCCACCGTCACGTAAATCGTCACGGTCAACCGAGGTGATCACCACATAGCGCAATGCCATGTCGGCAATGGTTTGCCCCAGCTTTTCCGGCTCGTTGGCATCGGGAGCCACCGGGCGGCCGTGGGCCACGTCGCAGAATGGGCAACGGCGGGTACAGATGGCCCCCAGGATCATGAAGGTGGCGGTACCGTGGTTAAAGCACTCAGACAGGTTTGGGCATGACGCCTCTTCGCAGACCGAATGCAGGCCATTTTTGCGCATCGCGGCCTTGATGCCTTGAATGCGTGTAGAGTCGGCAGGGAGCTTGATCTTCATCCACTCGGGTTTGCGTAACAGCTCTTGGCGTTCGGTGGCCACCGTTTTTACCGGGATTAACGCCATTTTGTCTGCATCGCGGTATTTGACGCCGCGTTCCATCTGAATCGGTTTACTCATAATCGTGCAGGTTCCAGTTACGAACCTCGATGTTTGCTTTAGTTGCTTAAGATCAAGCGATTACAAACTCGGGGTAAAGTGGTGGTAAAACTCGGGTAAAATTATATCACTTTTATTGTGATCCATTCAGCCCTCTTGTATCACGGTAGAGGTCAGTCATTGCCGTGGTCAAAAAACGTCCGAAAATACCGCGAAATAGGCGCCTCTGGTAGTACCCTGTCTGCAGTACGGAACATGACCGCACGGCGGTGATCGGTCACAGGTATGCGGATCGCGTATCGATGGGGTGGGGTAAGTGGCATTGAGAGATGGGCAGCAAGGAGTTCAGGTGATCTGGTTCGATCTTCTTTTTTACAGATAAATTAAACGAAATGTAAATAAGGAAGGTGCTCGGTATCCCGGAATATTTTAGTTTAACCACCATTTAAATAATGTATTTATAATGCGTACATTATCATTTAAAAGACGGATGGCGTTATAATGAAATATTCTCATATAGGTGTTTGCGGTGTTGTTCTTGCAGGGGTATTTTTATCAGGGTGTGCGGTTAAAAATGACAAAACAGAGGTTGGTGCAATAGGGCTGTCTTACCATTCTAATGTAGAAAAACTTGCTGATGGTAATTATGTTGCTTCTGTAGAAGCCTCTTTGGGGCGTGGGCGTGTTAGTGGTGCGCAGGGGCTTGTCGCTAGAGATGCAATAGCCTACTGTAATGCAATGAACAAAAATATGAAGGTGATTAAAGAAGAAACTGATTCACACCTTCTGGTGAATGGTGTAGCGAAATTAACCTTCAGTTGTATTCAGTAGATTTCTCGTTTATTGCCCGAAGCCAAGAGGGTTAGGGTATACCCAGGATTATGGGCATTCAATTATTAGCACCAGATTACTTCGAATAATCGAAGAGGATAAAATAAGTCAAAAAAAGCCTCGGCATAGAGTCCGGGGCTTTTTATTATAGGTTAAATTAGAGATAGTCTTTGAGAGTCCAGTTACGCAGCTCGACCGTCTCGTAGCCAAGTAAATGAACAAATTCCTGTACCAGAATGGGGTGCACATCGGCGATCCCGACACCTGGTGCCAGCGCGCTGACCTGTGTCATCTGCATTCCGGCATAACCGCAGGGGTTGATGCGTTGGAAAGGGGTGAGATCCATGGCGACATTCAGGGCCAGGCCATGAAATGAGCTACCTTTGCGGATCCGCAAACCTAATGAACAAATCTTTTGTTCGCCCACGTATACGCCGGGCGCATCCGCGCGCGCACGCGATTCGATCTTGAAATGGGCGAGGGTATTAATAACGGTCTCTTCCAAGGCCGTGACGAGTTGGCGTACTCCCACTTTATTGCGTTTCAGATCCACCATCACGTACAGCACCTGCTGGCCGGGGCCATGATAGGTGACCTGGCCGCCGCGATCGCTCTGGATCACCGGGATATCGCCTGGCATCAGCAGATGCTCTGCCTTACCGGCCTGGCCTTGGGTGAATACGGCTTGATGCTGCACCAGCCACAATTCATCTAGCGTGGACTCGTCACGGTGATTGGTGAATCTGTGCATGGCTTGGGATACAGGCTCATAGGGCTGCAACCCTAGCTGACGGAGAATGATCTTATTGTGTTGCAAGCGGGGCATCGTCAGGTTACAGAAGTGGTAAAAACATTATACCGGGCGCTCTGGTCCGCGACCAGCATTTATCCCTGGCGAACCAGGGCAACCCGGACAGCGCTTGTGCTGGACCAGGTTGGCTGGCAGGGAGTTATGCTGTAATTACAGCACCATACGGACAATTTCAATATTGCCCAACTCTTCATATAACGTTTCCACCTGATCGATATGGGTGGCGGTGATGGTGATGGAAACGGAGTGGTAGTTGCCTTTGCTGCTCGGTTTGACCTGCGGGTTGTAATCCCCTGGAGCATGGCGTTGCACCACTTCAACCACCTGGTCTACCAGCTCGGGATGTGCCAGGCCCATTACCTTGTAAGTAAAGGTACAAGGGAATTCGAGCAGTTCGTTCAGTTTAGTCTTTTGCATGTGGGTGCGCTCCAGCTGTGGCGTATCTCTAAATTATAACTCCCGCCGGGGCGGGAGTTAGTGTTAATTGTTATATGGGGCCGAACTCAGCCGATTCAAGGGTTAGCCGAACCAGTGATGGAACATCAGGCGGATATAATCCACGATGCGGCCAAAGAAGCCACCTTCTTTCACTTCGTTCAGCACCACCAGCGGGCGCTGATCGATGGTTTTGCCATCCAGCTGGAAATTGATGGTGCCAACCACCTGGTTTTTGGCCAGCGGAGCATGAATTTCCGGAGTGTTCAGCACGTAGCTGGCTTTCAAATCTTTCATCCGGCCGCGTGGGATGGTCAGGTAGGCATCTTTGTCTACGCCCAGCTCGACGCGATCGGCATCGCCGAACCAAACGGGTTCAGAAGCGAACTCTTTGCCTGCTTTCAGCGGTGCGACGGTTTCAAAGAAGCGGAAGCCCCAGGTCAGCAGTTTTTTGCTTTCGGTTTCGCGGCCTTTGTAGGTACGGCCACCCAGCACGGCGGAGATCAGACGCATCTGGCCTTCCGTCGCTGAAGCCACCAGGTTATAACCTGCCGAATTGGTATGGCCGGTTTTAATCCCATCGACGTTCAGGCTGGTATCCCACAGCAGACCGTTACGGTTCAACTGACGGATATTGTTGAAGGTGAACTCTTTTTCTTTATAGATAGCGTATTCGTCTGGCACATCGCGGATCAGCGCCTGGCCGATCAACGCCATATCACGCGCCGAGCTGAACTGGCCTTCCGCATCCAGGCCGTGTACGGTTTGGAAGTGGGTATTTTGTAGGCCGAGCTGTTTGACGTAGGTATTCATCAGGTTAACGAACGCGTCCTGGCTACCTGCGACGTAGTCCGCCATGGCGACACAGGCATCGTTACCGGATTGCAGGTTGATACCGCGAGTCAGTTTGGAAACCGGTACGCGGTCCCCCGGCTTGAGGAACATCAGTGAGGAACCTTTGAACACCGGGTTGCCGGTAGCCCAGGCGTCCTGACCCACGGTGACCATATCGTCCTGGCCAATCTTGCCGGATTTCAGCGCCTGGCCGATGACGTAGCTGGTCATCATTTTGGTCAGGCTGGCAGGGTCGCGGCGTGCGTCGGCGTTCGATTCTGCCAACACTTTACCGGAGTTGTAATCAATCAGGATGTAGGCCTCGGCATCAATCTGCGGCACACCTGGGATCATGGTTTTAATATTAACGTCGTCTGCGTGGGCAACTGACGCTGCGCTGAGCGCGATGGCAGTGCCAAGCGTGAGGCTTTTGATTAAGCGAAAAGAGGTTACCTGTTTCATGATCGGGACTACAACATCCGTAAAAGTTAAGTTAAAAAACGAGTCACACTATAGCAGACGGGGCCCCGGCAGGCATTAGCCATTCGGCCGACAGTAGGGGGTTTACACAGATTTACCTGAAAGAAAATGTTTCAGATAAGTCAACGACCTGCTGTCGGCGGCATCGGCCTGCCAAGTTTCACGACTAGGGTGCGGCAGTGATGAAGGACTGTTGCTGTGCCTCAGTGGCCAGGCGCTGTTGCAACTGTGCGGCCTGTTGACGATTGCTGAACGGGCCAAGCTGCACGCGGTAGACGGCGCCGTTGGCGTCGACCTTACCAGGAACGCCAAACTGCTGGCTCAGCTGTTGTTGCCAGCTTTGCGCACGTTCGGCATTACTCAGGGCACCTACCTGTACGACATAGCTACCGCTTGCACTGGCTGCCGTTGCGGTGGCTACCACCGGGGCGGCAGTGGGGGCGCTGATGACCGGTTGGGGTTCTGTCCCTTCCAATACGCCAGGGGCTAACGGCTGCGGTGCACCAAGGAAACCACCGCTACGGCCAGTGGAGGCGGCAGGGGTAGCGCTGCTGTCGTTGTAGTTCATGCTGCCGTTGTCAATCGCTTGAGCGGCAGGGGCGGCAACCGGTGCCGATTGCTGCATCGGTGTATCCATACCGCCGCCGGAACTGAGATCCGGGCGTGGAGGCAGGGCGTAGCTCTGTTTGGCGACGACGGTACCCACGGTACCAGGGCCGCTCAATGTGCCATCTGGAGCAACCTTGATAAAGTCGACCTTCACCTTGGTGTTGCTGGACAGGTTGAGGCGATCGGCGGCAGCTTTGGACAGATCGATAATCCGGCCTGAGGTATAAGGGCCGCGATCGTTCACGCGTACCACCAGTTGACGGCCATTGGCCAGGTTGGTGACGCGTACATAGCTCGGGATAGGCAAGGTGGGGTGTGCAGCGGTCAGCGCATTGGGATCGAACTGCTCACCAATAGCGGTAGTGTTGCCGTTGGCTTCTTCGCCGTACCAGGCTGCCAGGCCGGTTTGCGAGAAGTTCTGCGGATCTTGCACGATGCGATAAGTGTCGCCATTAACCTTATAATCCTGCAGGGTGCCAGGGTTATAGGGTTCATAGTGAGGCTCCACGCCGCCGATTTCGGTCACCGGCCCGTTGTAGGCTTGTTGCACCGGAGCCTGTGTTTCTTCCGTCGTGGTACAGGCGGAAAGTAATACCGCAGCAGCAACCGCGCCGACCCAAAGCCATTCCTTACGCATTGCACACCTCTTATAGATTTTTAGACAACATTTTCCGATGCGTGTGGATCGACATCACGATGCCGAACCCAGCCATGAGTACGATCAGCGCCGACCCCCCGTAACTGACCAAAGGCAAAGGTACGCCAACTACCGGTAAAATGCCACTGACCATACCAATGTTAACAAACACATAGACGAACAGGATCAGCATCAGCCCACCGACCATGACGCGGCCAAAGGTGGTCTGTGCCCGGGCGGCGATCATCAGCCCGCGGATAATCACCAGCAGATATAGCAACAGCAGCACCAGTACGCCGATCAGGCCAAGTTCTTCCGCCAACACTGCGAAGATAAAGTCGGTGTGGCGTTCCGGCAGGAATTCGAGTTGAGACTGAGTGCCGTGCAGCCAACCTTTACCCGATAGGCCGCCAGAGCCGATGGCGATTTTCGACTGAATAATATGGTAGCCAGCCCCTAACGGATCGCTTTCCGGATCGAGCAGCATCATCACGCGGTCACGCTGATAGCCGTGCATCAGGAAGAACCACAACACCGGGATAAAGGCGGCCAGTGCTACGGCAGCCACGGCGATCAGCTTCCAGCTCATCCCCGACAGGAACAGCACAAACAGGCCTGAGGCGGCGATCAGGATCGAGGTGCCCAGATCGGGCTGGGCGGCAACCAGCAAGGTGGGCAGGAAGATCAGCACCAGCGCGATGCCGGTATTCTTCAGCGAAGGCGGGCACACGTCACGGTTCATAAAGCGAGCCACCATCAGCGGCACGGCGATCTTGGCGATTTCCGAAGGTTGGAAGCGCACAAAGCCCAGATCCAGCCAGCGCTGCGCCCCTTTACTGATTTGGCCAAAGGCATCCACCAGGATCAGCAATATCACGCAGAAAATATACAGGTAGGGTGCCCAGCTTTCATAAACCCGCGGCGGGATTTGCGCCATCACGCCCATCACGATCAGCCCCATCAGGATCTGGCCGATTTTGCGTTCCATCATGCCCATATCCTGGCCGCTGGCGCTCCACATCACCACGGCGCTGTAGATCAGCAGGGCCAGAATAAACAGCAGAAATGTCGGGTCGATATGGATTTTGGTCCAGATAGAGCCCTTTTGTTGGCTTTCAGTCATGTTCTACCTTAATCACCTTCTATACCTGGCGGCAGCGGTACTGCATCCGGTAATTGCGTATTGTTGTCGCCCAACAGGATGTGGTCGAGGATTTGGCGGGTAATGGTGCCTACCGCCGGGCCTGAACCGCCGTTTTCCAAAATGATGGCCACCGAAACCGTTGGGTTATCGTAGGGCGCAAAGGCTGTCATCAATTTATGGTCCCGCAGGTGTTCAGCGAGTTTGTGGGCGTTATAGGTTTCATAGCCGAATACCTGCGCGGTACCCGATTTTGCCGCGGCTTTATACGGTGTCTTGTCAAAGAACTTGCGCGCCGTGCCGTTAGGCCGGTTGGCAACGCCGTACATGCCGTCTTTGGCTATTTCCCAGAAGCCTGAATGGATATCGCCGATCTGCTTGCTCTCTTTTTGCTTGAACGGCACCAATACGCCGTTGATCTTGGTACTTTGCAGCAGATGCGGATCTTTGACGTTGCCGTCGTTAATCAGGGTGTTCAGCGCCTTGGACATCTGGATCGGCGTAGCGGTCCAGTAGCCCTGGCCGATGCCCACCGGAATGGTGTCGCCCTGATACCACGGTTTTTTGTAACGTTTGAATTTCCAGTCGCGCGTTGGCATCAGGCCGGAACGCTCTTCGGAAAGATCGATACCGGTATATTCGCCGTAGCCGAATTTGGTCAGCCAGGTGGACAGGCGATCGATCCCCATGTCGTACGCTACCTGATAGAAATAGGTATCTGCAGACTCCTCCAGCGCTTTGGTGACGTTGAGGCGGCCATGCCCCCATTTTTTCCAGTCGCGGAAGCGTTTCTCTGACCCTGGCAATTGCCACCAGCCCGGATCGAACACGACGGTATTTTTGGTGATCACCCCGGCACTGAGAGCGGAAACGGCAATATAGGGTTTAACCGTGGAGGCCGGAGGGTACACCCCTTGGGTGGCACGGTTGATCAGCGGGCGGTTCGGATCGTTGAGCAGCCCCTGATAATCCTTGTTGGAGATGCCATCAACAAACAGGTTGGGATCGTAGCTAGGGTTGGAAACCATCGCCAAAATTCCCCCGGTGCGCGGATCGCTGACCACCACGGCGGCACGGCTGCCCACCAGCAACTGCTCGATATAGCGTTGCAGGTTGAGATCCAGCGTCAGATAAACGTCTTTACCGGCGGAAGGGGGTTGCTCATGCAATTGGCGGATCACCCGGCCACGGTTGTTGACTTCAACCTCTTCATAGCCGGTTTTGCCATGCAGGACATCTTCATAATAGCGTTCGATACCCAGCTTGCCGATATCATGGGTGGCGGCATAGTTACGTAGCTGGCCGTCTTTGTCCAGGCGCTCGAGGTCGCGGTCGTTTATTTTCGACACGTAACCGATCACGTGAGTGAGGGCAGACCCATAAGGATAATAGCGGCGTTGATAGCCTTTGACTTCCGCGCCGGGGAAGCGGAACTGATTGACCGCAAAACGGGCCACCTGCACTTCGGTCAGTGGGGTTTTCACCGGGATCGAGACGAAACGGCGCGATCGCTTGCGCTCCTTTTCAAAGTTGGCGATATCGTCGTCGGTGAGATCGACCACCGGGCGCAAGGCCTCGAGCGTGGCTTTTAGATCGTCCACTTTCTCGGGCATCAGTTCCAATTGGTAAATGGTACGGTTAAGCGCCAGCGGCGTACCGTTGCGATCGTAAATTATGCCGCGGCTGGGGGCGATAGGCAGCAGCTTGATGCGGTTTTCATTAGAGCGGGTGCGGTAATCTTCAAAACGCACGATTTGCAGATTATACAGATTGGCAATCAGGATGCCTGTCAGCACCAGAATGATAAAAAACGCCACCACGGCGCGGCGTACAAACAGGGCGGACTCGGCCGTATAGTCGCGAAAAGGGTTACGTTCTATTTTCATCCCGCTGCTTTTTTTCACTCTGTTACTGTCACCACCGGTTACTCCCGGTGGTAAGGATGATTTGTAGTAATACTCCAGGCGCGGTAGAGGCTCTCTGCCACCAAAACACGCACTAAAGGATGCGGTAACGTTAACGGGGAAAGCGACCAGCTTTGCTCAGCGGCGGCTTTACAGGCCGGAGCCAGCCCCTCAGGGCCGCCAATCAACAGGCTGACGTTGCGGCCATCCTGTTTCCAGCGCTCGAGCTGTTGTGCCAACTGGGGCGTTTCCCACGGGGTGCCAGGGATATCCAACGTAACGATGCGGTTACCTTTGCCCACCGCTGCCAGCATCTGCTCGCCTTCCTTTTCCAGAATACGTTTGATATCCGCATTCTTGCCGCGTTTGCCCGCCGGGATCTCGGTCAGTTCAAACGGCATATCTTTCGGAAAGCGATGCAGGTAATCCATAAAGCCGGTCTGCACCCAGTCGGGCATTTTGGTGCCGACTGCAACCAATTGCAGTTTCACCGCTTAACCCCAGAGCTTTTCCAGTTCGTACAATTGGCGACTTTCTTCTTGCATCACGTGCACAATCACTTCGCCCAGATCGACCACTACCCAGTCGGAAACGGCCTGGCCTTTCATGCCATACAGTTCCATACCGGCGTCGCGGGCTTCTTGCACGACGTGTTCGGCAATCGACATCACATGACGGCTTGAGGTGCCGGTACAGATGATCATGCAGTCGGTGATGCTGGATTTGCCCTGAACATCCAGAGCGACAATGTCTTGGCCTTTCATGTCATCAATTTTATCGATAACGAAATCTTGGAGCGCTTTACCTTGCAAAGGTTCCCCCTCGGGTTGTTCTGTTCATCAGGAAGCTGAGGGCAACTGCCCAAAGTCACTGGCCTGAATCGTGATGGTTTCGGCAGGATGCCGCTGAAAGCCTGCTGGTTTTGCCCAGCGAGCCAAGATCCTTGGGGTTTTCAGCGGATACCTGAAAAATAGCGGCGCAGTATAGCATGCGGCCTATCGATATAAACCCTGTAACTCGATATAACGCTGCACCGGGCGCGGCAGCAAATCGTCACAGCTGATGCCTTGGTGACGGCGCTGGCGTATCTCGGTGGCGGATATCTCCAGTAAAGGGGTATCAGCCAGGTAGATAAACCCGTGCGGCTGGCGGCTGAGCAGGGTGGCATCGGCGATCTGGTGCTGTTCCAACCAGCGTTGCAGCTCTGGCGTATCCATTTGCTGGTTGTAACCCGGGCGCGCCAGCACCAACAGGTGGCAGAAGTGCAACAGGTCTTGCCAGCGATGCCATTTGTATAGGCTCAGCAGCGAATCCTGGCCAATAATAAACGCCAGAGGCGCTGCGGCGCCACGTTCTTTACGAATCGTTTCGAAAGTCTCGATGGTGTAGGACGCGGTGGTGCGGTGCAATTCACGATCGTCCACGGTA
The DNA here is from genome assembly GCF_001692375.1 of Serratia sp. 14-2641. Taxonomy (NCBI): domain Bacteria; kingdom Pseudomonadati; phylum Pseudomonadota; class Gammaproteobacteria; order Enterobacterales; family Yersiniaceae; genus Serratia; species Serratia sp. 14-2641. The sequence continues at coordinate 219,461 of NZ_LXKR01000077.1, forward strand.
AACAACGGGTTACCGGCAATCGCCAGCTCTACCATGGTTAGCCGCTGCTGCGCGTTAGCTTCCGGCTGTGGCCGATGGGGAGGCACATGGTTGGGCAACAACGTGACCTTATCAAGGCCGACTTCTTCAGCCAAGGCTGCCACCGGGCGCAGATGGCCGTAGTGGATTGGGTCAAAGGTGCCACCGAAAAAGGCGTGCAGGGTATGTGGATGTTGCGGGCTAGTAGGCATCGGTGACACTCGTGGCCAGAGGTTTGCCGCAAAGCAGCATCGACAGGGTTTCCAGCTCTGGCCAAACCGACTGGCCGTAGTCTTTCTTGAGGGTGAGCTCAATTTGCGCCAACAGATGCACTGCCTGCCGCAATTGTTGACCCGAAAGGCGCTGCAGAGCCTGAGTGATCAGGCTGCGGCGGTTTTGCCAGACCTTGAGCTGATCGAATAGCGTACGTAGCGGGGTGTGCGCCATGCGGCGTTGCAGGTTCAGCAACATCAGCAGTTCCCGTTGCAGGGTACGCAGCAAGATCACCGGTTCGACATCCTCTTGCTGGAGTTGCCGCAGGATATGCCAGGCACGTTTGCTCTTGCCTGCCAGTAGGGCATCCAGCCAGTGGAACGGGCTGAAGTGGGCAGCATCGTTTACCGCCTGCTCTACGCGGGGCAGCGTCAGTTTACCATCGGGGTGCAGCAGCGATAGCCGTTCCAACGCCTGCGAAAGTGCCAGCAGGTTGCCTTCATAGCAGTAACACAGTAGTTGATTGGCTGCGTCATCGAGATCCAACTGCATGGATTTGGCTCGCTGGGCGACCCAGCGCGGCAGCTGTGCCTGTTCCGGCGTTTGGCAACTGACCATAACGCCATTGGCACTGAGTGCCTTGAACCAGGCGCTGTTCTCCTGGGCTTTGGTCAGGCGCGGGCCGCGCAGTACCAACAGGATATCGTCATGCAGCAAAGCGGCCAGCTTGACCAGTTGCTCACCGATCGGGGCCGTTGGGCCGTTCTCGGGGAAAATCAGCAACAGGGTTTGCCGGCTGGCAAACAGGCTCATAGCCTGACAGATGCTGAAGATGGCATCCCAGTCCGTATGGACATCCAGGGAAATGCTGTAATGCTCGGTGAACTGTTGCTGTTGGGCGGCCTGACGGATCAGATCCTGGCTTTCCTGCAGCAACAAGGGTTCGTTTCCGCTCAATAAATAACAAGCGCGCAGCCCCTCTCGGAGCTGCGCGGCAAGTTGTTCAGGATAAAGACGGATCATTGTGCTGCGGTACTGGCCGCTTTTTCACCGGCGATAGCGGCTTTTTCTTGCGTTTCCAGCACCGCCGCGTGCACCGCCAGCATTTTACGCAGAATTTGCTGGGCAGCCTGCTCACGCATTTCCTGCATAATGATGTCCTGTTCGGAGTCTTTGGCCAACGCAGTCAACGGGTTATCAAAGAATGAACGGAACACTTTGACGTTGATTGGGTAAATGTCATGGCCTGGGATCAGCACCTGAGCCTGCACCGTCATCACCAATTGATACTCCGCGGTTTTACCATCCTGGAAGATCGAAACCGTATCCTGGCTTTGCGTCGAATTGACGATGCGCAGTGACGGGACTTCCTTGTGGGCCGGATCGTATTTGACCACGGTAGCCCCGCTTAGACGCAATTGCTCGCGCACGGCACGGGTCAGTGGGCCAAAGGGATCGTAGCTGTCCAGGATCAGCGTATGCAATTCTGTGGGCACCTGCGCGGTGCCACGCAGATGAAAACCGCAGCCGGCGGTGACAAGCACCGCCAACCCCAGCAACAACGTCAGAATACGAAGTCGCACAAAGCCTCCTTGTGTTAACCCACAACCAGGTTAAGCAATTTGCCTGGAACATAGATCACTTTACGTACCGTGACCCCTTCCAGATATTTGGCCACCAGATGCTCCTGGGCGGCGCGCTCACGCACTTGTTCTTCGGTGGCATCGGCTGGCACAGTGACTTTTGCCCGTACCTTGCCGTTAACCTGTACTACCACCAGTTTGGAGTCTTCCACCATGGCAGCTTCGTCAGCCACCGGCCATGGCGCAGTGTCTACGTCGCCTTCGGCGTTCAATGCCTGCCAAAGGGTGAAACAGACGTGTGGTGTGAACGGATACAGCATACGTACCACGGCCAGCAAAGCCTCTTGCAGCAGCGCGCGATCCTGTTCACTTTCCTGCGGCGCACGGCCCAGCTTGTTCATCAGCTCCATCACGGCGGCGATGGCGGTGTTGAAGGTCTGGCGGCGGCCGATATCGTCGGTCACTTTGGCGATGGTTTTATGCACGTCGCGGCGCAGGGCTTTCTGATCTTCATTGAGCTCGCTGACGTTCAGTGGCTGAACCGCCCCTTGCTCAACGTGGTCGTAGGCCAGTTTCCAGACGCGCTTGAGGAAGCGGTTTGCCCCTTCAACGCCAGATTCTTGCCATTCCAGCGTCATTTCTGCCGGAGAAGCAAACATCATAAACAGACGCACGGTATCCGCGCCGTATTTCTCTACCATCACCTGAGGGTCGATGCCGTTGTTCTTCGACTTCGACATTTTGCTCATGCCAGCATAGACCAGTTCACGGCCTTCAGGATCGGTTGCTTTGACAATACGACCTTTCTCGTCACGTTCGACGGTGGCATCAACCGGGGATACCCAGACGCGTTCGCCGCTGGTGCCGGTGTAGTAGAAGGCATCGGCCAACACCATGCCCTGGCACAGCAGGCGTTTGGCAGGCTCGTCTGAATCGACCAGGCCAGCGTCGCGCATCAGCTTGTGGAAGAAGCGGAAATACATCAGGTGCATGATGGCGTGTTCGATCCCGCCAACATATTGATCGACCGGCAGCCAGTAGTTGGCTGCAGCCGGATCCAGCATGCCTTTATCGTACTGCGGGCAGGTGTAGCGAGCGTAGTACCAGGAAGACTCCATAAAGGTGTCGAAGGTGTCGGTTTCACGCAGCGCCGGCTGGCCGTTAACGGTGGTTTTTGCCCACTCGGGATCGGCTTTGATTGGGCTGGTAATGCCGTCCATCACCACATCTTCCGGCAGGATCACCGGCAGTTGGTCTTCTGGTGTTGGCATGACGGTGCCGTCTTCCAGGGTGACCATTGGGATTGGAGCACCCCAGTAGCGCTGACGGGAAACGCCCCAGTCGCGCAGACGGTAGTTCACCTTGCGCTGGCCGACGCCTTTGGCCACCAGCTTGTCGGCGATGGCGTTAAAGCCTGCCAGGTGATCCAGGCCGTCGAATTCGCCGGAGTTGAACAGCGTGCCTTTTTCGGTCATCGCTTCGGCGCTGACGTCTGGCTTGCTGCCGTCCAGGTTCAAAATGACCGGTTTGATCTGCAGATCGTATTTGGTGGCGAATTCCCAGTCACGCTGATCGTGGCCAGGGACGGCCATTACCGCGCCGGTGCCGTATTCCATCAGAACGAAGTTGGCGACCCAGATTGGCAACTTCTCTCCGCTCAACGGATGAATGGCAAACAGACCGGTGGCCATGCCTTTCTTCTCCATGGTGGCCATTTCGGCTTCGGCAACCTTGGTGTTGCGGCATTCGTCGATGAAGTCTGTCAGCGCCGGGTTATTGACCGCGCCCTGCTGTGCCAGCGGGTGACCTGCGGCAACGGCGACATAGGTAGCACCCATAAAGGTGTCTGGGCGAGTGGTGTAAACGGTGACTTTCTCAGCGCTGTCGGCAACGTCGAAGGTGATTTCTACCCCTTCGGAACGGCCAATCCAGTTGCGCTGCATGGTTTTCACCTGCTCTGGCCAGCTTTCCAGCGTGTCCAGATCGTTGAGCAGTTGATCGGCGTAATCGGTGATTTTAATAAACCACTGTGGGATCTCTTTACGCTCAACCTTGGTATCACAGCGCCAGCAGCAGCCGTCGATAACCTGTTCGTTGGCCAGCACGGTCAGATCGTGTGGGCACCAGTTCACCGCCGAGGTCTTCTTGTAGACCATGCCTTTTTCGTACAGCTTGGTGAAGAACCACTGTTCCCAACGGTAGTAGTCAGGATCGCAGGTGGCGATCTCGCGGTCCCAGTCATAGCCGAAGCCCAGCAGTTTCAACTGGTTCTTCATATATTCGATGTTGTCGTAGGTCCAAGGGGCCGGTGCGGTTTTGTTTTTTACCGCCGCGCCTTCGGCTGGCAGGCCAAACGCATCCCAGCCAATTGGCTGCAGCACGTTTTTGCCCAGCATACGCTGGTAGCGGGAGATCACGTCGCCAATGGTGTAGTTCCGAACATGACCCATGTGCAGACGACCAGAAGGGTATGGCAGCATGGATAGGCAGTAATACTTTTCCTTGCTGGCGTCTTCGGTAACCTTGAAAGTTTGCTTCTCTTGCCAGTGAAGCTGTACGTTCGATTCTATCTCTTCGGGGCGGTATTGCTCTTGCATGGCGGCCGATGGTCCTGTAGGTGTGTAACAGCTACATCCGTAGCATTCTGTGAGTATCTTTAGATCTGCATAGCATAGCTGATAAGACCTGCCAGCAACAACACCAAGCGGTCCGACTCGACGTATTAAAAAAATATCTGTGCCATGATGTGACTCACAATCTGCCAAAACCTCACCTAGCCAAGCCACATCAGTGATTTACGACTAAAATAATAACGAGTAGTTTTAGGGGAGAAGTCCTGTCGCAGTAGTTCATCGAGGAGAAGCTATGAACAAGGTTGCTCAGTATTACCGCGAGTTGGTGACGTCGCTGACGGAACGTTTAAAGAACGGTGAGCGTGACATTGACCAATTGGTCGCCAGCGCCGAGAAACGTTTGAACGAGGTGGAGGAACTCAGCCGTACGGAAGTGGAGCAGTTGACCCGGGCGGTGCGCCGCGATCTGGAAGAGTTCGCCCGCAGTTATGAGGAGAGCCGGGAGGAATTCACCGACAGCGTGTTTATGCGCGTAATTAAGGAAAGCCTGTGGCAGGAACTGGCGGATATCACCGATAAAACCCAGCTTGAGTGGCGTGAGGTGTTTAAAGATGTCAGCCATCATGGCGTCTACCACAGCGGTGAGGTGGTCGGGCTGGGCAATCTGGTGTGTGAGAAATGCCATCACCATCTGGCTTTCTATACGCCGGAAGTGCTGCCGCTGTGCCCTAAATGCGGACACGATCAGTTCCAACGCCGGCCGTTTGAGCCTTAATGCGATTTCCCCTCATATTGCATGAGGGGAATTTACCGCTTATTGAGAAAGCATCACTGGCAGGGGGTTTCTTTGGTATCGTTTTGTACCAAAGCCACTGCATCTTCTGTCAGAGCGATATTAGTGTTGTCAGCCAGACACAATATCGCATAGGAGAGTTCAGTATCCCCTTTTGCAAAGTCCATAACGGCAGTAGCGCTAGCTTTTTCACCTTTCAACTTTACCAGATAGTGTTCGCAATCATCCTGGCAGTTACTCATCGGTGCAAACTGACTCATGCTGAGTTCTTCTATGGTCACTTCACCTAGATGTTCTTTGACGATACTGTTTTGGTTAAAAGCTAGTGTGGCATCCTGCTTAAGCTCATACCGGACCCAAAAAAACAGTGCAGCGGCCACAATAACGACGGCTAGCAAGCCGGTCAGTAACTTGCGAAAATATCCTTTCATTCGTCTCTCCTTGTATCATTGTGGCGGCATTGTCTTGTTTTATCGGATAAAAGTAAACCAGTCCGGGGTTATGGTTCTATGTCGAGATAAGGCCCTGCCGGTTGATATGGGTTAGCCCCTTGACGTCGGTGTGATGCCCACGGTGAGTCGCTGATTGTGACGGTACTACTGCTGTGGATTATGCAGAACGCCGACACGCCGTAAACCCGTCCATGGGGGCTCGCAATCGCGCATCCTTGCGCTCAACGGTCGGCTAACCTGCATAATCCCCACCTATCAGAGGCTTCGGCGTAGCGGTAAAAAGCGGGTTCGGAGTTGTGTTCAGGTGCTGGGGGGGAGCTGTCTGGAGCGCTTGGTTGGTTCGTGCTGCTTCGGGAAGTAGGGAGTAAAGGAATTACGCAGAAAAATCAACAAGTCCTCTCATCCAAGGTGCGTCACCGTATTTTCAGGCCCGCTCGATCGGTTCCCTCTCCCTGTGGGAGAGGGTTAGGGTGAGGGGTAATTTAATAACGTGAAACGCACTCGACCATCAGATCGATAAAGCCCTGGCGGTTGATATGGGTCAACACCTCGACGTTGGCCGGTTTACCGTTTTGGCCAAACTCATCCACTACCGTCATGCCCACGGTGTATTGGCCCTGGGTCTCCACACCCACCCACAGCTCACGGCTTTCAAACAGCTCCGGGGCCAGCAGCCAGGCGATGGTGCAAGGGTCATGCATGGCGGCTCCCGGCAGGCCGCGCGGGTGGCTAAGATACAACGGCAGGTAGAAATCGAGCATGCTGGCTACCGCTGCCGCTACCGGATTATTAATGCTGCGGATGCGTTCGATATCCTGCGGTAACACCAATGCCTGATGGGTGACGTTCAACCCGGCCATGGTCAGCGGTACGCCGGATTGCAGCACGATTTCGGCCGCTTCCGGATCGACGTAGATATTGAATTCGGCCACCGGCGTGGTGTTGCCTGCATTCATCCCACCGCCCATAAACACGATGCGTTCAATTTTGCTCTTCAGCGCTGAGTGCTGTGACAGCAGTAAGGCAATATTGGTCATTGGACCTGTTACCACCAGCGTAATCGGCTCTGGACTGGTACGCAGTAGCTCGGCAATCAGTTCAACCGCGGTTTGTTTTGCTGGTTGGAAATCCGGTGCTGGCAGATGGGTGTTGCCCATACCGGTATCACCGTGCACGTAATCGGCAATGACCAGATCGCGCATCAGCGGCTTGGCGGCACCGCCAGCGACCAGGACATCTTGCCGTTGCATTAGCGTCAGCAGGCCGAGTGCGTTATGCAGGGTTTTTTGCGGTGTCTGGTTACCGGCGGAAGTGGTGACGGCTTTAACATCTAACGTAGGGGCGCGTAGCGCCATGGCAAGGGCAATAGCGTCATCAAGACCTGGATCACAATCGATAATAATAGGGCGGGACATCACTTTCTCCTTCAGCGTTATCATTATGCTTTGAGGATCGGGGGAAAGTGCGAAAGAAACAAGCACTATTGATGCGCCCCGGGGTCAGGGCGCATCTGGTACATCAATGCAGGATTTTGGCCAGGAAGTCTTTGGCACGTTCTGACTGTGGGTTGTTGAAGAAGTCATCTTTATTGGTGTCTTCCACGATCTTCCCTTCATCCATAAAGATCACCCGGTGGGCCACCTTACGGGCAAAGCCCATTTCGTGGGTCACCACCATCATGGTCATCCCTTCCTGCGCCAGCTTGACCATCACGTCCAGCACTTCGTTGATCATTTCCGGATCGAGCGCCGAGGTGGGCTCATCAAACAGCATGGCGATCGGATCCATACACAGCGCACGAGCAATCGCCACGCGCTGCTGCTGGCCACCAGAGAGCTGCCCAGGGAACTTTTCGGCATGTGCCGACAGGCCCACGCGCTCCAGCAGTTTCAGGGCTTTATCGCGTGAGGCAGCCTTGTCGCGCTTGAGGACTTTTACCTGCGCCAGCGTCAGGTTTTCAATGATCGACAGGTGAGGGAACAGTTCAAAATGCTGGAACACCATCCCCACTTTGGAGCGTAGTTGCGCCAAGTTGGTGCTCTTGTTGTTGACCTGAATACCGTTAACCTCGATATCGCCTTTCTGGATCGGCTCGAGCCCGTTGACGGTTTTAATCAGGGTCGATTTTCCTGAACCGGAAGGACCGCAGACCACCACCACTTCGCCTTTTTTGACTTCGGTGGTGCAGTCGGTCAGAACCTGAAAGTGACCGTACCACTTAGAAACATTTTTCAGGGATATCATCAAACAGTCCTTTTCTTCAAATAGCTTACCAGCGCCGAGGCGGCGAGACTGATAACAAAATAGACCAAACCGGCGAACAGGATCATTTCCACCTGCGTACCGTCACGCTCACCAATGGTTGAAGCGGTGCGGAAGAAATCGGCCAGGCTAAGTACGTACACCAGCGAGGTATCCTGGAACAGCACGATCCCCTGGGTCAGCAGCAGCGGCACCATGGCGCGGAACGCTTGCGGCAAGATCACCAGCCGCATCGATTGCCACTGGGTCATACCCAACGCCAGCGAGGCAGAGGACTGACCGCGCGAGACGCTTTCAATGCCTGCCCGGATAATTTCCGAGTAGTACGCGGCTTCAAACAGCGAAAAGGCTACCATAGCCGAGATAAGGCGAATATCGGTTTTCGGTGAGAGCCCAAGAACTTGTTGTAATAAGCTTGGAACCACTAGATAGAACCATAGCAGCACCATCACCAGCGGTACGGAACGGAACAGGTTGACGTACAGCGCCGCAAACCAGCTGATCGGCTTGATCGGCGACAGGCGCATCACCGCCAGCACGGTGCCCCAGAGGATACCGAACACAATAGCCGTCACGGTGATTTTCAGCGTGACGACCAGCCCTTGCAGCAGATACGGGAAGCTTGGGACAATCGATCCCCAATCAAATTGGTACATTATTTACTCCCCATATGGCCAGGTAACTGCACTTTCTTCTCGACAATACGCATAAACAGCATGATGACGGCGTTGATAGCGACATAGGCGAGGGTGATGGCAGTAAAGGATTCATAGGCGTGTGCGGAGTAATCCAGCAGCTTCCCGGCCTGAGCGGCCATATCCACCAGCCCGATGGTTGAGGCGATGGCGGAGTTTTTTACCAGGTTGAGCATTTCCGAGGTCATCGGCGGCACGATCACACGATAGGCGTTGGGCAGCAGCACGTAGCGATAGGTTTGTGGCAGCGTCAGGCCCATTGCCAACCCGGCCGCCTGTTGGCCGCGTGGCAGGGATTGGATTGCAGCACGTACCTGTTCACAAACGCGTGCGGCGGTAAACAACCCAAGGCACAGCATGGAAGAAACAAAGAATTGCACGTTGGGATCAAGCTCGCTCTTGAACCACATGCCGATGTCGGCTGGCAGCAGCTCCGGCATCACTAGATACCAGGTAAAGAATTGGACGATTAGTGGCACGTTACGGAACAGCTCGACGTAACAGGTACCTAGTGAGGAGAGAAAACGGTTGGGTACGGTACGCAAAATACCGAACAGTGAACCGACAAAGAAGGCAATAATCCATGCACAGACGGAGAGGGCGACCGTAACCTGAAAGCCGGACCAGATCCAGCCCAGGTAGGTGGTATTCCCAAACGGGGCCTGCTGCAGGAAGATACCCCAGTTCCAATCTATTGACATAACGAACTCCGTTAAACAGGTGCAGAACACCTTACAACTTGATGACCGTTCAGTCGTGGCGCACGCCAGTCAGGCTGGCTTTTTGGTGTGCCCTGAGTCGTGTTTAGGAAAGAATGCGGGAGGGGAACGGCCCCCCGCATACCTGTCTGTCCTGTTACGGTCATCTACAACAGCCAGCTTGGCTGGCTTGATCTTTTTAGATTAGTTCAGCGCTTTGTCGTTCGGCTCTTTAAATAACTGCTTCATGTCGTCGGACAGGTCGAAGTTCATGTTGAGGTTTTTGGGTGGGATTGGCTGTTTGAACCAGACCTCAAACCATTTGGCAGCCTGGCCAGAGGTTTGAGCTTGAGCGATAGTTTCATCCACCAGTTTTTTGAACTCTGGATCGTCTTTACGCATCATGCAGCCATAGGCTTCTTTGGACTGAGGAGTGGCAATGATTTCCCACTGATCCGGCTGCTTGGCCTTGGCGCGTTCGCCTGCCAGCAGGGCATCATCCATCATAAACGCCACCGCACGGCCACTTTCCAGGGTACGGAAGGAATCGCCGTGGTCTTTGGCGCTGATGATGCGCATTTTCATCTGATCTTTGTCGTTCAGCTTGTTGAGCAACACTTCGGAAGTGGTGCCTGAAGTGACGACCACGGCTTTACCGGCCAGATCTTTAAAGTCTTTGATGTCGGAGCCTTTCTTGACCAGCAGACGGGTACCGACGACGAAGATGGTATCAGAGAATGCTGCCTGTTTCTGGCGCTCGAGGTTGTTGGTGGTGGAGCCACACTCAAAATCGAAGGTGCCGTTTTGCAACAGTGGAATGCGGTTTTGCGAGGTGATCGGCAGCATTTTCACCTGCAGATTAGGCTCGTTCAATTTCTTCTTGATGGCATCAACGATTTGGTTGGAATAGTCCTGGGAGTAACCCACAACTTTCTGCTGATTATCGTAGTAGGAGAACGGAACTGAGGATTCACGGTGGCCAACAACAATCACGCCGTTATCTTTGATTTTCTTCAGCGTACCTGTCAGTTCTTCCGCATGGGCTACGCTACTCGCCATCCCGATCAGCAGTAACGATAACGCCAATTTGCGCATTTGCATGGTCCAACTCCTGTGCTGTTGTGATTGCCCGCACTCAGGGAGGGCGGGTTAATACGGCTGAGCTATAAAGATAGTCCTAATGCCGATTTACGATAGAAAATAACCGATTGTGAACAAGATGAAACTAAGTTGTTTCATTTTTTGCGACATCACGCGCACCAAATGAATGCAATAAACCCCTGATGCACCACTGGGGTGCGAGACTTGCGCTGGAGTTGTGCACGGATGCGACAAGATGTCAGTTAAAGTAAATCAGCAACGTTCTACAGGGTAATTAAAGCAAGGAGCGTGCCAGAAACATAAAAGGGAAGGGGCAACAAGAAATGAAGAGGGCACGGCAAGGCACCGTGCCCAAAGAGAACTTATCTACGCCGCCAGCTAATGAGCAGCGCGATGCCACCCAGCAGCACGGTGATAATCCACACTGGCGCAGAGCCAAAGCGGGCATACGGCGTGATGCCGGTAGTTGGTGTCACCTTCACTTCCAGCACTTTGCGGGTGAACTGTGGGATGGATGCCAACACTTCGCCGGTTGGGCCAACGACGGCGGTGATGCCGTTATTGGTGCTACGTAGCAACGGCCTGCCCAGCTCCAATGAACGCATACGCGCCATCTGGAAGTGCTGCCATGGGCCGATGGAATGGCCGAACCAGGCATCGTTGGACACGGTCAGCAGGAAGTTGGTATCCGGACGGAAGTTATCGCGCACCTGCTGGCCCAGCACGATTTCATAGCAGATGGCTGCCGTCAGGTTATAACCGCGTACGCTGAGCTGTGGCTGCACATAATTACCACGGCTGAACGAGGACATCGGCAGGTCGAATAACGGAGCCAACGGGCGCAGCAGCGTTTCCAACGGCACAAACTCACCAAAAGGCACCAGGTGATGTTTGTCATAGCGATTGGCTGCCGGGTAGCTGTAAGGCTGTTCCTCACCAAGCACGATCACGCTGTTGAAGAACTGCGTACCTTGCTGAGTCGCGCGAGCGTCCACAATACCGGTGATCAGGCTGCTGTTCTTGGCGCGCATCAGATCGTCCATCATGGTCAGGAAACCGTTCTGATTGCTCTCAATATCGGGAATGGCGGACTCAGGCCAGATGATGATCGGCACTTTGCCCATCAACGGGCGGCTCTCATCCAGATAGGCTTGCAGCGTACTGAGCAACGCCTTCGGATCCCACTTCATCGACTGCTCGATATTGCCCTGCACCATGGCGACGTTCACCGCTTTATCCGGCTGCGGCGTAAACCAGTGGATCTGGCGCAGCGGCCACGGCAGCAACAGCATGGCGATAGCAATGATCGCCGGGGTGATGCGCCGCTGATTGAGGGCAAATACCAGCAGGCCGCTGAGGGACATCAGGAGCAGCGTGATTGCATCCACGCCGAGCAATGGCGCAATGCCTTTCAGCGGGCCATCGATCTGGGTATAACCGAATTGCAACCAGGGGAAACCGGTCAGCACCCAACCGCGCAGGAACTCGGTCAGTTGCCATAGCGCCGGGGCGGCAATGGCCAGCCGCCACCAGGTAGTACGTGGCCAGATCCGCGTCAGTAAGCCGGCGAATAACCCGGTATACAGCGAAAGATAGGCGGCCAGCAGCACGACCAGGAAAATATTGATGGCAAACGGCATGCCGCCGAAATCGGCAATGCTGACGTAAACCCAGTTCACGCCGCTACCGAACAGCCCCATGCCCCAGCAGAAACCGAGCAGGGCGGATTGTTTGGTGGTGCGGTTGAGGGTCACGGCCAGCAGGCCGAACAGCGAAACAATAGCCGCAGGCCAGATATCGTAAGGGGAGAAGGCCAGCGTGCCACAGGCACCGGTCAAAAGCGCCAGCAGGGCGCGAACCCGCTGGCGATCAAGTAATGAGGCTTTAGCCATGGATAAGTTATTCTTCCAGTTTCGGTTGCGGGGCGTCGTCCGGAATTTTGACATGAACCTGGATGATACGTCGACTGTCGGCCATCGCAACTTTAAATAGGTAACCTTCGATTTCAATGGTTTCCCCGCGCGCTGGCAGGTGGCCGAAGGCTTGCATCACCAGGCCGCCAATGGTGTCCACTTCATCGTCGCTGAAATGGGTGCCGAAGGTGTCGTTGAAGTCTTCGATCGGCGCCAGCGCCCGCACGGTGAACATGTGGCGGCTCAGTTGGCGAACGTCACGATCTTCCTCATCGTCATATTCGTCCTCAATTTCCCCGACAATCAGCTCCAGAATGTCTTCGATGGTCACCAGACCAGAGACGCCGCCGAATTCATCAATGACAATCGCCATGTGATAACGCTGGGAGCGGAACTCCTTCAGCATCCGGTCAACCCGCTTGCTTTCCGGTACCACCACGGCGGTACGCAGCACCTTGTCGATGCTGAACGGCTCGGAGTCTGCGCGCATAAACGGCAGCAGGTCCTTGGCCATCAGAATGCCTTCGATGTGATCTTTATCTTCGCTGATCACCGGGAAGCGCGAGTGGGCGGATTCGATAATCACGTCCAGGCACTCTTCCAGCGTTTGGTTACGCTTGAGCGTCACCATCTGGGAGCGCGGGATCATGATGTCGCGCACGCGCTGCTCGGCGATATCCATCACGCCTTCCAGCATGTCACGAGTATCGGGATCGATCAGGTCGTTTTGCTCGGAATCACGGATCAGCTCTACCAGATCGCCACGGTTTTTAGGTTCACCGTGGAACAGCTGGTTAAGGATAAGAGTAAAGAACCCCTTCTTGGGACTGGGGCTGTCATTGCTTTGTGAATGGTCGTCGCTCATGGCGTTTTAGTTAATATCACTCTATTGAGTTATCAAAATTAGCGACAGCCCCAATCGGGGCTGCGGGGTGCTCAGCTAACATCAGGTAGGATCTTTTTCCGCGAGGTAAGGGTCTGGGTAACCCATCTCCTGCATTATCTCGGTTTCCAAAGATTCCATTTCTTCGGCTTCATCGTCTTCGATGTGGTCATACCCTAGCAGATGAAGGCTACCGTGAACAACCATATGCGCCCAGTGTGCTTCCAGCGCTTTCTGTTGTTCAACCGCTTCCTGTTCAACCACTTGACGGCAAATAATCAAATCACCCAACAGCGGCAGTTCGACTTCCGGCGGTGCCTCGAACGGGAATGATAACACGTTGGTGGGCTTGTCTTTACCACGATAAGTCAGATTCAGCTCATTGCTTTCCGCCTCATCCACTAAGCGGATGGTGACTTCGGCCTCTTCCTGAAACTGTGGCAATACCCCTTCCAGCCAGCGCTGGAAGGTGGCTTCATCCGGTAATCCTTCACTGCTGGCGCAGGCAATTTGTAAATCCAGAATAACCTGGCTCATGGTGTTTCCTGTTCGGAGGCAACCGGTGCCTCACGTCTACGTTGTTCAGCGATGGCATCTTTGCGTTTTTGTTCGGCGGCTTCCCAGGCTTCATAGGCGACCACCACACGGGCGACTACCGGATGGCGCACCACGTCTTCGCTGTGGAAGAAGTTAAAGCTGATCTCTTCCACCTCAGACAGCACTTCCACCGCATGGCGCAGGCCGGATTTCTGATTGCGTGGCAGGTCGATCTGGGTCACGTCGCCGGTGATCACCGCTTTCGAGTTGAAACCGATACGCGTCAGGAACATCTTCATCTGTTCGATGGTGGTGTTCTGGCTTTCATCGAGAATGATAAAGGCATCATTCAGCGTACGGCCACGCATGTAGGCCAGCGGCGCAACTTCTATCACGTTACGCTCGATCAGCTTTTCCACGCGTTCAAAGCCCAGCATTTCAAACAGGGCGTCATACAGCGGGCGCAGATACGGGTCGACTTTCTGGCTCAGATCTCCCGGCAGGAAGCCCAGCTTCTCACCCGCTTCAACCGCCGGGCGGGTCAGCAGGATACGCCGGATTTCCTGGCGCTCCAGAGCATCTACCGCAGCCGCAACCGCCAGATAGGTTTTACCGGTACCCGCCGGGCCAACGCCAAAGGTGATGTCATGGGCGAAAATATTGGCGATATATTGCGCCTGGTTAGGCGTGCGGGGCTTCACCATGCCGCGCTTGGTCTTGATGGTGACCGATTTGCCGTAATCCGGCACGCTGTCTGCCACCTGCTCCAGCACCCGGCTCTCTTTGATGGCCAGGTGGATCTGTTCCGGATCGATATCTGGGGTCACGCCACGGATCGGCGCGGTATCCACATACAGATGGCGCAAAATATCGGCGGCGGCAACCACGCACAGGTTTTTACCGACCAGCTTGAAACGGTTGTCACGGCGGTTGATTTCAATCCCCAGCCGACGTTCGAGTTGTTTGATGTTGTCATCAAACGGGCCGCACAGGCTCAACAGGCGTTGGTTGTCTGCGGGCTCCAACAGGATTTCTTGTGTTGCGACGTTCAAACGATTCCTCAAGGCTCAACAGGGCCTGGTTGATGTCACGTAACGCGATTTCAGCGCGGGCATTCAGGGCAACCCCCGAACAGCTCTACCCTGAATTATTCATGGTGTACCGCACTGGCGCAAGTTTACCTCTGATCTATCTGTGCGCAGCGGAGGGAATTCAAGGGGGGAGGGGGCAGAATTGGGCCAAATAGTTTGGCCCAACAGCAGGTTAACAGCGGAAATCAGCTCTTCTTCACAAATTCGGATTTCAGCTTCATCGGGCCAAAGCCGTCGATTTTGCAATCGATGTTGTGATCGCCTTCGACCAGGCGGATATTCTTCACCTTGGTGCCGATCTTCAACATGGAAGAGCTGCCTTTGACCTTCAGATCCTTGACCACGGTCACCGCATCGCCATCCGCCAGCAGGTTACCGTTGGCATCTTTGACAATCAGGGTATCGGCATCTTCAACGGCCGCGCTGTCGCTCCACTCATGGGCGCACTCAGGGCAGATGAACAGGGCGTTATCCTGGTAGGTGTATTCGGAATTGCACTTCGGGCAGTGTGGGAGTTGCATTATTGTGTCGCCTCATAATCAAAATAAAAAACAAAATTACCGGACAATGACTGCCCGGCAGAGAAAAAGGAAAATGCCAAGGTGGCGGGGCGATCAGGGTTGGTAGCTACCGACGCCCAGCTCATCTTCCTTACGGGTACGTGCAATCACCGCTTGAGGGGATTGGTGCACGCGCAGTTCCATCTGCTGTTCGGTGCGGATCAGGGTACCGCGCAGAGAATTGGTTAACACTTCAGTAATTTCGACGTCGACGAACTGGCCGATCAAATCTGGGGTGCCCTCAAAGTTGACCGTCCGGTTGCATTCGGTACGGCCAGAGAGTTCCATCAAGCTCTTGCGTGAGGTGCCCTCGACCAGAATACGCTGCACGGTGCCAAGCATACGGCGGCTGAACTGCATCACCTGCTGGTTGATCCGTTCTTGCAGCAGATACAGACGCTGTTTTTTCTCTTCTTCGCTGACGTCGTCAACCATGTCTGCCGCAGGAGTGCCGGGGCGCGAAGAGTAGATAAAGCTGAAGCTGGTGTCGAAATTCACCTGGGCAATCAGGTTCATGGTCTGTTCAAAATCGGCCTGGGTTTCCCCTGGGAAACCGATAATGAAATCAGAGCTGAACTGGATATTGGGCCGTGCCTGACGCAGCTTACGGATAATCGCTTTGTATTCCAGCGCCGTGTGGGCGCGTTTCATCATGGTCAGAATGCGGTCTGAACCGCTTTGTACCGGCAGATGCAGGAAGCTGACCAGCTCGGGCGTATCTTCATACACCGCGATAATGTCATCGCTGAACTCAATCGGGTGGCTGGTGGTAAAGCGGATGCGATCGATCCCGTCGATGGAGGCCACCAGGCGCAACAGTTCGGCAAATGAGCAGATGCCACCATCAAAGGTTGCGCCACGATAGGCGTTGACGTTCTGGCCCAGCAGGTTCACTTCACGTACGCCCTGGGCAGCCAACTGAGCGACTTCAAACAGGACATCATCGCTTGGGCGGCTGACTTCTTCACCGCGGGTGTAAGGCACCACGCAGAACGTGCAGTATTTGTTGCAGCCTTCCATGATCGAGACGAAGGCGGTTGGCCCATCGGCACGGGGTTCAGGCAGGCGGTCGAACTTTTCGATTTCCGGGAAGCTGATGTCCACGATCGGGCTATGCGAACCGCGCACGTGGTTGATCATCTCCGGCAGGCGGTGCAAGGTCTGCGGGCCAAAAACGATGTCAACGCAGGGTGCGCGCTGGCGCAGATGTTCCCCTTCCTGTGAAGCAACGCAGCCGCCGACGCCAATAATCAGATCGGGGTTGTTCTTTTTCAGTTGCTTCCAACGGCCCAACAACGCGAAAACCTTTTCCTGCGCCTTCTCGCGGATCGAGCAGGTATTGAGCAGCAACACATCCGCTTCTTCAGCGTTTTCAGTCCACTCGAAGCCGTGTGTGCTTCCCAGCAAATCTGCCATTTTCGATGAGTCGTACTCATTCATCTGGCAGCCCCAGGTTTTGATATGTAGTTTTTTCTTCATTGACTTGCCATTACTCAGTGCGGAGAGAAAATTGCGTTACGCGCCATGCAGGAAGGCCATTGTAATCATTTGGCGCGCTGGTGACCAGCGAAGTGGCAGTAGCATGCGACCTGAAGCCGGATTAAAAATCCGGTACACTGAGCCAAGATGCCTAATTAACCAAAAGTATAGCCAAAATGAACACTTCTCAAAAACGCTTTGATGCCGTGGTGGTTGGCGGCGGGATGGTGGGAGCTGCTGCCGCGCTGGGGCTGGCTCGCGCCGGATTGTCGGTCGCTTTGTTAGAGCACGAGGCTCCCGATACGTTCGATCCCCAAAGCCCGCCGGACCTGCGGATCTCTGCTATTGGCTGCACCTCCGTTGGCTTGTTGAAGCAGCTTGATGCCTGGCCTGCGGTGTTGCAGATGAGATCGGCACCCTACCGCAGGCTGGAAACCTGGGAATGGGAGTCTTCACGGGTGGCGTTTGATGCCGCAACGCTTGGGCTGCCAGAGCTGGGTTTTATGGTCGAGAACCGTATATTGCAGCTCGCCCTATGGCAGCAGTTGTCACAATGCGAGAATTTAACGCTGTACTGCCCCACCAGGCTGCAGGCGATGCATCGAGCGGATAACCAATGGCAGGTGACGTTAAGCTCGTCAGAGACCATACAGGCGCGTTTGGTGGTGGGTGCCGACGGTGCTCACTCACAGGTACGCAAGTTGGCGGCGATTGGCACCAGCGGTTGGCAATATCGCCAGTCTTGCATGTTGATCACCGTGGAAACCGATCAACCGCAGCAGGATGTGACCTGGCAGCAATTCCTCCCCTCTGGCCCACGCGCGTTCCTGCCGCTGTATGACCAGTGGGCAACGCTGGTGTGGTATGACAGCCCGCAGCGTATTCGCCAGTTGCAGGCGTTACCTATGGCACAGCTCGAACAAGAGATAGCGGTGGCTTTCCCATCCCGCTTGGGCACGGTGAAGGCTCATGCCGCCGGATCTTTCCCACTGGTGCGCCGCCACGCACAACGCTATGTGCAATCAGGGCTGGTGTTGCTCGGCGATGCTGCACATACCATCAATCCGCTGGCCGGGCAGGGGGTGAACCTTGGCTATCGTGATGTGGATGCATTACTGGAGATCGTGAGCGACGCCCGTGAGCAGGGAGAGGATTGGGCGAGTGAAGAGGTGCTGATGCGCTATCAGCGCCGTCGTCGCACCGATAACCTGCTGATGCAAAGCGGCATGGATCTGTTCTATACCGCCTTCAGCAATAACCTGGCTCCGCTGGGCGTGGCGCGCAATCTGGCACTGATGGTAGCGGAAAGGGCGGGCAAGCTGAAAGAGCGTGCGCTGAAGTATGCATTAGGTCTGTGATGACATGGGGCGCCGCATGCTGCGCCCATTTTATCCAAACTCAGAAAAGCAAAAAGCCCGCCGAAGCGAGCTTTTCTAAATTTGGCTGGGGTGCCAGGATTCGAACCTGGGTATGCTGGTATCAGAAACCAGAGCCTTACCGCTTGGCGACACCCCAATTGTAAAGCATGGTGGCTACGACGGGATTTGAACCTGTGACCCCATCATTATGAGTGATGTGCTCTAACCAGCTGAGCTACGTAGCCATTTTATGTTGCTGGTTAACGGTGTTGTATGGCTGGGGTACCTGGATTCGAACCAGGGAATGCTGGTATCAAAAACCAGTGCCTTACCGCTTGGCGATACCCCAATAACACAATTAACTTTTTTACTGCGCCCCATCCTGAAAAGATGGCTGGGGTACCTGGATTCGAACCAGGGAATGCTGGTATCAAAAACCAGTGCCTTACCGCTTGGCGATACCCCAATAGCATAATCAACTTTTTTACAGCGTTCCATCTGAAAAGATGGCTGGGGTACCTGGATTCGAACCAGGGAATGCTGGTATCAAAAACCAGTGCCTTACCGCTTGGCGATACCCCACCTGCTGTATGCGCGACTGATGAAAGAAAATGGTGCGGGAGGCGAGACTTGAACTCGCACACCTTGCGGCGCTAGAACCTAAATCTAGTGCGTCTACCAATTTCGCCACTCCCGCAAAAAAGATTGGTGGCTACGACGGGATTCGAACCTGTGACCCCATCATTATGAGTGATGTGCTCTAACCAACTGAGCTACGTAGCCATCTTTTTCGCTCAACCTTCATCGGCGTTGCGGGGCGCATTATGCGTATATGGCCGATTTGCGTCAACTAGTTTTTTCCCGAAAAAGCGACTGGGCGGCTTGTTTGTCTGGGTTGTGAACAGTATGGTGATAAAAACGGCAGTTCGGAGGGTTAGCGGTTGAAAACATCCACAAAAAAGCGGGCCATCAGGCCCGCCGAAGGTAAAACGGTGACGGTTTACTTATAGGCTGACTGGTGTACGCCTACGGCACGGCCTGATGGGTCATCCATTTTTTTGAAGGATTCGTCCCATTCAATGGCTTTTGCCGATGAGCAGGCTACGGAAGGGCCGCCAGGGACACATTCCGCCGCGCTCGGCAGTGGGAACAGCTCTTCGAAAATCTCGCGGTACAGGTAGCCTTCTTTGCTGTTTGGCGTGTTGTACGGGAAGCGGAAACGTGCGGTTTCAAGCTGTTGATCGCTAACCTGCTTGGCAGCGACTTCTTTTAGCGTATCGATCCAGCTGTAACCGACACCGTCGGAGAACTGTTCTTTCTGGCGCCAAGCCACGCTAGCGGGCAGATAAGACTCGAAGCATTGGCGAATAATGTGCTTCTCCATCTTGCCGTTGCCACACATTTTATCCTGCGGGTTGATGCGCATCGCCACGTCCAGGAAGTTTTTATCCAGGAACGGCACGCGGGCTTCTACCCCCCAGGCAGACATCGCTTTGTTGGCACGAGCGCAGTCGTACATATGCAACGCCAGCAGTTTACGCACGGTTTCCTCGTGGAATTCTTTGGCATTTGGCGCCTTATGGAAGTACAGGTAGCCGCCGAACACTTCATCCGCCCCTTCGCCGGACAGCACCATCTTGATGCCCATCGCTTTAATCTTGCGTGACATCAGATACATCGGCGTGGAGGCACGGATGGTGGTGACGTCGTAAGTTTCGATGTGGTAGATCACATCGCGGATGGCATCCAGGCCTTCCTGTACCGTGAAGTGGATTTCATGGTGGACGGTGCCAAGGTGGTTAGCAACCTCTTGAGCCGCACGCAGATCCGGGGAACCTTCCAGCCCGACGGCGAAGGAGTGCAGCTGTGGCCACCAGGCTTCACTGCGCTCATCATCTTCTACCCGGCGTGCGGCATATTTTTTGGTGATGGCAGAGATCACCGAGGAATCCAGCCCGCCCGAGAGCAACACGCCGTAAGGCACGTCCGACATCAGGTGGCTTTTGACCGACTCTTCCAGCGCGTTGCGCAGGGCGTTGGCATCGGTGACGTTGTCTTTGACGTTGTCATAGTCGAACCAGTCACGCTGGTAGTATTCGCGGATTTCACCGTCCTGGCTCCACAGGTAGCTGCCCGCCGGGAACTCTTTAATGCTGCGGCAGACCGGCACCAGCGCCTTCATCTCAGAAGCGACATACAGGTTGCCGTGCTCATCGTGGCCCATATACAGCGGGATGATGCCGAGGTGGTCGCGGCCAATCAGGTAAGCGTCTTTTTCAGTATCGTATAGGGCAAAGGCGAACATACCTTGCAGATCGTCCAGGAAGTTCGGGCCTTTTTCCTGATACAGCGCCAGGATCACTTCGCAGTCAGAGCCGGTCTGGAATTGATAATGCTCACCCAACTGCTGACGCAGGGCCTGATGGTTATAAATTTCACCGTTAACCGCCAATACGTGGGTGTGCGCAGCGTTGTACAGCGGTTGGGCACCGTTATTCACGTCAACAATCGACAGGCGCTCGTGAACCAGAATGGCTTTATCGCTGGCGTAAACGCCGGACCAGTCTGGGCCGCGATGGCGCATCAGGCGCGACAGTTCCAACGCTCTTTTACGCAATTCAACCGGATCGGACTTCAGATCGAGCACACCGAAAATAGAACACATACAAACTCTCCTAACGACATTTTATGGCGGTGATGTGATGTACAGCGCGCCTGCATGTAAAGTCAATGGTGCGGCTTTGCTGCCTTCTGATAATGAAAATGCGTCAAAAGTTGAGGTGTATGCAAGCGATTTAACGTTACGCTGAAAAATAGTCATTGGGGGGAGTGTTAAAATTAGCGGATGTTCATTTTTATGCGGTAAAAATTGTCGAATATCTAATTTATTACCGAATGAGGCGAGGGTGAGATAAATTTTCTGGCGTTTTGATGATCGATGTTTTCCCTCACCCCAACCCTCTCCCACAGGGAGAGGGAGTTGTCCGGAGATCTTGATTAGCTTGTGCGACTTCGGAAAGTAGGGTGTAAGAACAAGAAAGGTAAGGTATTACGTCAAGCGATCAACGAACTCGATCGGACCCCACTGGGAGAGGGAGCTGTCCAGAGATCTTGATTAGCTTGTGCGACTTCGGAAAGTAGGGGGTAAGAACAAGAAAGGTAAGGTATTAGGGCAAGCGATCAACGAACTCGATCGGTCCCCTCTCCCTGCGGGAGAGGGCTAGGGTGAGGGGCCATTGCTTGCGGCTTAAAAAATAGTGATATCCGCCACGGAAGGGAAGATATGGCTCGGGCGGAACGGCATAGATTCAACATCGTTCAGGTTTGAGACGCCAGACAGCACCAGTACGGTTTCCAACCCGGCCTGGAAGCCAGCCAGGATATCGGTACGCAGGTTGTCCCCGATAATGACCGTCTCTTCCGAATGTCCCTGCATCTTGTTCAGTGCGGCGCGGATAATCCACGGGCTAGGCTTGCCGACATAAAACGGCTTACGGCCGGTGATCTTCTCGATCGGCGCACACAGAGCCCCACAGGCTGGTGTGAAACCATGGCCATGGGTATCCGGGTTGGTGGCAATAAACCGCGCCCCGTTGTTCACGAAGAAGGCCGCTTTATGCATCATGTCCCAGTTGTAGGAACGGGTCTCACCCACGATCACGAAATCCGGGTTGATATCGGTGATGGTAAAGCCGGCTTTGTAGAGTTCGTGGATCAGTGCACCTTCGCCCACCACATAGGCTTTTTTACCTTCCTGGCGACGCAGGAAATCGGCCGTCGCCATCGCTGAGGTATAAAACGCGCTTTCTGGCACGTCCAGGCCAGCGGCGGCAAAGCGGTTGGCCAGGTCCTGGGCGGTTTGCGAAGGGTAGTTGGTTAGCACCACCAGCGGCATTCCCTGCTCCTGAATACGAGCCAGGAACAGATCGGCTCCAGGGATCGGGGTATTGTCATGCAGCAGCACGCCGTCGATGTCACATATCACGTTTTTGATAGTCATTGTTGCTGGTCTCATGATAAACGGCAGGGCAAAAAAGCCAGAAGTGCATCCCTGCCAAACAGGCAGTTTAACTTTCTAACAGCCGTTGGAGAAGTACACCGTTGAGCATTGCCCGTTTCGCCAGGGCAAAAGCACCGATCGCTGAACGATGATTGAGTTCGGAAGTGACCACCGGCAGGTTTCTGCGGAAATCCTTCAGCACCTGAGTGTTGATGCAGCTTTGGATGGCGGGTAACAGCACTTTGTCCGCTTCGGTGATTTCACCGGCGATCACCACTTTTTGCGGGTTGAACAGGTTGATGGCGATGGCTACCGCCTTGCCCAGATAGCGGCCAACGTGTTCGATCACTTCGCTGGCCAGCAAATCTCCGCGATTGGCGGCTTTGCAGATGGCGGCAATGCTACAGTCGTCCAGCGTCATTTTGCTTGGGTAGCCCTGACTCAGCAGGTGGCGTACGCGTTGTTCGATAGCAGCGTTGGCTGCCACGGTTTCCAGGCAGCCGAAGTTACCGCAGTGGCAGCGCTCGCCGAGGGGATCGATTTGAATATGACCAATCTCTCCCACGTTGCCGTTATTGCCGAGGAAGATTTTGCCGTTGACGATGATCCCGGCGCCTGTGCCCCGGTGCAGGCGCACCAGAATGGAGTCTTCACAATCCCGGGTAGCCCCGAAGTAGTGCTCCGCCAAGGCCAGGCTGCGGATATCGTGGCCGACAAAACTGGTGACATTGAAGCGTTGCTGAAGATGATCGACCAACGCCCAGTTATCGACGCTGATGTGCGGCATATAGCGCACTACGCCTAAAGCCGGATCGACCAGGCCAGGCAGGATCACGGCAATGGCGATCAGTTCGCGCAATTTGCGCTGGTAGCTTTCGATAAACTGCGCAATGGCGTTGAGCAGTGCGTTTTCCAGTGTCTCCTGGGTGCGTTCCGGCAGAGGATAGTGCTCCTCTCCGAGCGACTTACCGCCCATATCGTACAGGGTGATAGTGGCATCATGGCGGCCCAGGCGGACGGCAACGGTGTGGAAATTGCGGGTTTCACTGACAATGGAAATGGCACGGCGGCCACCGGTGGAGGCTTGCTGATCGACCTCTTTGATCAGCCCGCGCTCCAACAGTTGGCGAGTAATTTTAGTGACGCTGGCGGGGGCAAGCTGACTGAGTTCGGCAATCTGAATGCGCGAGATCGGGCCTTGCTGGTCGATCAGGCGATACACTGCTGCGCCGTTGAGTTGCTTAACTAAGTCAACATTCCCTATTTGTGCTTGTCCGCCAGTGCTCATCAATAATTCTACTCGCTGTTCATGGATTAAACCTCGTTGCCGTTAACGAGGGTCTTGGTGATTTGGTAATCACGGGTAAAGGCGGTCAGGTTGGCGACCTTGCCGGCTTCGATGGTGCCTAAACGTTGTTCGACACCGATAGCGCGAGCCGGGTAGAGCGTTGCCATACGCAGCGCTTCGTCCAGTGCGATACCGACATGCTCTACGCTGTTCTGCACCGCTTCGATCATGGTCAGTGCGGAGCCGCTCAGAGTGCCGTTTTCGTCAACGCACAGGCCGTCACGATAATAAATGGTTTTACCCGCGAAAATAAACTGATCGATATCCGCGCCTGCTGGTGCAGTAGCATCGGTGACCAGCACCAATTTATCACCTTTTACCCGCTTGGCGTTACGGATACTCGCCCAGGCCACGTGGTGCCCATCGGCAATGATGCCGGTGTACACTTCTGGCGTGTCGAAGATCGCGCCCATCAGGCCCGGTTCGCGGCCGCTGATGTACGGCATGGCATTGTACAGATGGGTGGCGAAGGTAATGCCTGCGGCGAAACCCACGCGTGCCTGATCGTAGGTGGCGTTGGAGTGGCCAGCGGACACCACGATACCGGCGTCGCTCAGCTGTTTGATAAAGTGGGGTTCCACCATTTCTGGGGCCAGGGTCACTTTGCTGATCACGTCGGCGTTGGCACACAGGTAGTCGATCATCTCGCTGGTAGGCTTGCGGATAAACGCCGGGTTGTGGGTGCCTTTCTTCTCCAGGCTCAGGTACGGCCCTTCCAGATGCAGGCCAAGGGCCTGATTGGGATGGTTCTTCAGATAAGCGCGCATCACGTTGATGCTGTGCTTCATATAATCGTCGCTGCAGGTGATCAGCGTTGGCAGAT
Organism: Serratia sp. 14-2641; assembly: GCF_001692375.1. Lineage (NCBI taxonomy): Bacteria > Pseudomonadati > Pseudomonadota > Gammaproteobacteria > Enterobacterales > Yersiniaceae > Serratia > Serratia sp. 14-2641. The sequence goes on from NZ_LXKR01000077.1 coordinate 243,841, forward strand.
AGCTGGTACAGCCGGATTTCTCGTTGGCGCGCTGCATGATTTCCAGCGTGGTTTCCGAGATAGCTTCCAGTGAGTCGTTAAATTGCACGCCGCCGCAGCCGTTAAGCTGCACGTCGATAAAACCGGGGGCTAAGATGGCGCCACCCAGATCGCGCGTTTCGATGCCTGCTGGCAGTTCGGCCAGTGGGCAGACTCGTTCAATCAGGCCATCAGCAATCACTACCGCATGGTCATCAAGCACGTCATGGCCGGTAAAAATCCGGCATTGGGTTAAAGCGAACATGTAGCCCCCTGCAAAAAATTAAAGACTATTAACGCTTTCCGCTTCCAACTCGCGGAAATACTTAACGGTTTTCACCTTCAGTTCCATGGTGGACGGTTCGTCACAAACCACCACGGCTTTGGCATGCAGCTGCAGGCAGCTAATGGTCCACAGGTGGTTGATGCTGCCTTCCACTGCGGCTTCCAGCGCCTGTGCCTTGCCACGGCCGGTGACCAGGATCATCACTTCTTCCGCATCCAGCAAGGTACCTACGCCAACGGTCAGGGCATATTTTGGCACCTGGCTCACGTCACCATCGAAGAAGCGGGAGTTGGCGATACGGGTTTCTTCGGTCAGCGTTTTGATACGGGTGCGTGAAGCCAGGGAAGACGCTGGTTCGTTGAACGCAATGTGGCCATCGAAGCCCACGCCGCCCATGAACAGGTTAACTTTGCCATAGGATTTCATCTTGGCTTCGTACTGACGGCACTCTTCGTCAACGTCTGGTGCGTTGCCGTTCAGCAGGTTGATATTTTCACGTGGGATATCAACGTGGTCGAAGAAGTTACGGTACATGAAGGTGTGGTAGCTTTCCGGGTGTTCCTGCGGCAGGCCAACATATTCATCCATGTTGAAGGTCACGACGTGCTTGAAGCTGACTTCACCGGCTTTGTGCATCGCGATCAGGTGTTTGTAGGCTTCCAGCGGGGTGCCACCGGTTGGCAGGCCAAGGACGAACGGGCGATCTGCGGTCGGTTTGAAGGCGTTGATACGCTGAACGATATGGCGTGCGGCCCATTTGCCGACTTGAGTAGTGTCTTGTAGTGGGATAAGTCTCATCGTACACCTCTAGGTAGAATAAACTGTGTCTATACTGGTACGGGCAACAAACCGTAGCTTAAAGCGTAACTCAGCTTTGTGAAGCGGGTATTCGGGATTACTGTCCGTTGATTTTTTGAATGATAAAATAAGTTTTGTGCGATGGCTAGCAATGTGGCAGTTTAACACTACTTTTTGGTGACATTTGTCACAAAAAAGGAGGTTTTAATTTGCGATACGAAATAATTTTTTTACACTCCGCATGAGTGATACGTGCCAAGCGTTATTTCTAAAAAGGTAGTGAGTTATCTCAATAAACTGCCAATAGGGTCCGGCATCGGACGAATAGGGGGAAAAGGTGAACATTCTTAGTTATTTACAAAAGGTGGGTCGGGCCTTGATGGTTCCGGTAGCCACACTGCCTGCCGCGGCCATCCTGATGGGTGTCGGCTACTGGATTGACCCGGTTAGCTGGGGTGGGGACAATGCTCTGGCAGCCTTGTTCATCAAATCCGGTTCGGCCATTATCGATCATATGTCGGTCCTGTTCGCCATTGGTGTGGCTTACGGTATGTCCAAAGACAAAGACGGTGCCGCTGCACTGACCGGTTTTGTCGGTTTCCTGGTAGTGACCACGCTGTGTTCACCTGCCGCCGTGTCAATGATTCAGAAGATCCCTCTCGATCAGGTTCCTGCCGCCTTTGGCAAAATTGAGAACCAGTTCGTGGGTATCCTGGTGGGTATCATTTCTGCCGAAGTCTACAACCGTTTCAGCGGTGTTGAACTGCCGAAAGCGCTGTCGTTCTTCAGCGGCCGCCGTCTGGTGCCAATCCTGATCTCTTTCCTGATGATCCTGGTTGCCTTCATCCTGATGTACATCTGGCCGGTGGTGTTCAACGGTCTGGTCAGCTTCGGTGAGCAGATCCAAAAGCTCGGCTCTGCCGGTGCCGGTATCTACGCCTTCTTCAACCGTCTGTTGATTCCGGTCGGTCTGCACCATGCGCTGAACTCGGTATTCTGGTTTGACGTTGCCGGTATTAACGATATTCCTAACTTCCTGGGTGGCTCGCAGTCTATTGAAGCGGGTAAAGCCACGGTCGGTATCACCGGTCGTTACCAGGCAGGTTTCTTCCCAATCATGATGTTCGGTCTGCCGGGTGCAGCACTGGCCATCTACCACTGTGCGCGTCCTGAGAACAAAGCGAAAGTGCTGGGTATCATGATGGCGGGGGCGTTCGCTGCCTTCTTCACCGGGATCACCGAGCCGCTGGAATTCTCCTTCATGTTCGTTGCTCCTGTGCTGTATGTGATCCACGCCATTCTGACCGGTATCTCCGTATACATCGCAGCCAGCATGCAGTGGATTGCCGGTTTTGGTTTCAGTGCCGGTCTGGTGGATATGGCGTTGTCAACGCGTAACCCACTGGCGACCCACTGGTACATGCTGATCCCGCAAGGCCTGGTGTTCTTCGCTATCTACTACGTGGTCTTCCGCTTCACCATCAAAAAATTCAACCTGATGACCCCAGGCCGTGAACTGGCGGTTGCCGGTGACGAAACCGACGGTTATGACGTGGATACCGCTGCGGGTAAGAACGAAGATGAAACCACTACCCTGGCTCGTCGCTATGTGAGCGCCATCGGGGGTTCTGACAACCTGACCGGGATCGATGCCTGTATCACCCGTCTGCGTCTGAACGTTAAAGATTCTGCGTTGGTGAACGATGCTCTGGCTAAACGCCTGGGTGCTTCTGGCGTGATCCGTCTGAACAAGCAAAGCGTGCAGGTGATTGTCGGGACTCGTGCCGAACTGATTGCCAGTGCGATGACCAAAGTGATTGCAGCAGGCCCGGTAGCGGCAGCCTCTGCTCCAGCCGCCGCAGCCGCTGCGGCAGAAGTTAAACCGCAGGCCGTACCTAACGCCGCTAAAACCGTGTTGGAAGCGCTGGTGGCGCCGGTAACCGGTGAAGTGGTGGCTCTGGATCAGGTGCCGGACGAAGCCTTCGCCAGCAAAGCGGTCGGTGACGGTGTGGCTATTCGCCCAACCGATAAAACCGTCGTGGCTCCAGCTGATGGCACCGTGGTGAAGATCTTCAACACCAACCACGCTTTCTGCCTGGAAACAGACAAGGGCGCGGAGATCGTCGTGCACATGGGTATCGACACCGTGGCGCTGAACGGTCAGGGCTTCAAACGCCTGGTGGAAGAGGGGGCTGAGGTGAAAGCAGGTCAGCCAATCCTGGAAATGGATCTGGAATACCTGAACGCCAATGCGCGCTCGATGATCAGCCCGGTAGTGGTCAGCAATGCTGATGACTATGCTGGCCTGACGGCACTGGCAACCGGCAATGTGGTTGCTGGCCAGACCAAGCTGTTCGAGATCCAGAAATAAGTTGGGTTTAACCCTGGCTTCGCCCGGGCGTTAAACGGGCGGTGAGCAGTATCAGCGGGAAAAGAGCGATCTTTTCCCGCTTTTTTTGTTTTTGCACCATGGGAACTTGACGAATAACGGTTGTTTCTGGACGCGGCTTATTGGAACATAGAAGGTTATATGTGTAGCGCTTTGCATTTGAGGAATAGTGACATGAGTGAGGCAGAAGCCCGCCCAACCAATTTTATCCGTCAGATCATTGATGAAGATCTGGCATCAGGGAAGCATACGTCGGTTCATACACGTTTCCCACCGGAGCCTAATGGCTATCTGCATATCGGCCATGCCAAGTCCATTTGCCTGAACTTTGGTATCGCCAAGGATTATCAGGGCCAATGTAACCTGCGCTTCGATGACACCAACCCGGTAAAAGAAGACATCGAATTTGTCGACTCCATCAAGCACGATGTGGAGTGGTTAGGCTTTACCTGGAGCGGCGACGTTCGTTATTCCTCGGACTATTTCGATCAACTGCACCAGTATGCGGTTGAGCTGATCAACAAAGGCTTGGCCTATGTTGACGAGCTTTCTCCCGAGCAGATCCGTGAATATCGTGGCTCGTTGACGGCTCCGGGCAAAGACAGCCCGTACCGTACCCGCACGGTTGAAGAGAACCTGGCGCTGTTTGAGAAGATGCGTAACGGCGAGTTTGCCGAAGGCACTGCTTGCCTGCGCGCCAAGATCGATATGGCCTCGCCGTTTATCGTGATGCGCGATCCGGTGATCTACCGCATCAAGTTTGCGGAACACCATCAGACCGGCAACAAATGGTGCATCTACCCGATGTACGATTTCACCCACTGCATTTCCGATGCGCTGGAAGGGATCACCCATTCGCTGTGTACCCTGGAGTTCCAGGATAACCGCCGTCTGTATGACTGGGTGCTGGATAACATCACCATCCCTTGCCATCCGCGTCAGTATGAGTTCTCACGCCTGAATCTCGAATACGCCATCATGTCCAAGCGCAAGCTGAGCCAGCTGGTGACCGAGAAGATCGTTGAAGGCTGGGATGACCCACGTATGCCAACCGTGTCTGGCCTGCGTCGTCGTGGCTACACGGCTGCCTCCATTCGCGAGTTCTGCCAGCGTATCGGCGTCACCAAACAGGACAATAACGTCGAGATGATGGCGCTGGAGTCCTGTATTCGTGACGATCTGAATGAGCACGCACCGCGCGCCATGGCCGTGCTGGATCCGGTGAAGGTGATCATCGAGAACATGTCGCAAGACGTGGAAATGGTGACCATGCCTAACCATCCGAACCAGCCGGAAATGGGCAGCCGTGAAGTGCCGTTCAGCCGCGAAGTGTATATCGATCGTGCAGACTTCCGTGAAGAAGCCAACAAGCAGTACAAACGCCTGGTGCTGGGCAAAGAAGTGCGCCTGCGTAATGCGTATGTGATCAAGGCTGAGCGCGTAGAGAAGGATGCAGAGGGTGAAATCACCACCATTTTCTGCACCTACGATCCAGATACACTGAGCAAAGATCCTGCCGATGGCCGCAAGGTGAAAGGCGTGATCCACTGGGTGTCTGCGGCACACGCCTTACCGGCAGAAATTCGCCTGTACGATCGTCTGTTCAGCGTGGCTAACCCGGCGGCGGCAGAGGACTTCCTCGCCACCATCAACCCGGAATCGCTGATTATCAAGCAAGGCTTTGTTGAGCCAAGCCTGGTAGCTGCCCAGCCGGAAAAAGCCTACCAGTTCGAGCGTGAAGGCTATTTCTGCGCAGATAGCCGCTATTCTACGGCCGAGCGCTTGGTGTTTAACCGCACCGTAGGCCTGCGTGATACCTGGGCCAAGATTGGCGCCTAAGCTTAGCCAAGCCTAACGCGTTTTCTCGCCTGTTTGTCTCTTGATCGGATCTTCTGGTCAAGAGACATCTTCTGTTTTGCTTTGAATGCTACCCTCAAGTTGTTGCCCTTCCCGCTGCCTGTTCCTGATTTTGGTCATTTGGCCTGCGTTCTGTTAACTGTCACTATATGCCCATAATAAAGTTAGGGTAATAAACTCACGGAATTTATCTGGCCCGCATTTTATTTTGCGTAAATTTTGAGTAGCTCACCTTGGCTTATTCCTATTACTAAATATCGAAATAACGAATGGTTGCGACCACTTATACTTATATTTTGGCGCTCTGTGTATTAGCCATAAATTTATTGATCTGCGTTAGTTGATCGGCTATTCTTGCCCGAAATACAGGGTGGTAAATAATAATCAGCATGCTTTAATAAAGGCATATTTTATTGTGCCTTTATACTAAGCATGGCTTTTTTTCTATTGGGATAGATAATGCCAAGGCTGATTTATACTCACTATATAAGGATTATGTTGTGAAAAAGCTTACTGTTTCTCAAGCCAACTCAATCGTCGGCGGTACCTGTAAAACCTGTACTACCAAATATGTCGCCTCTGGTTTCAAGTGCAATATGGTAACCACCTGTACCGACAAAACCGGTAAAGTCATCAGCCAGGACTCCAAACCTACTGCGCTGGCCAATTGCGGTATTATTGAGCAGTAATACTGAGTAACGGTATCCTGCTGCCACCGCCCTTACTACCCTTGAATAGAGGGTTATTGAGTCCGAGTTACGCTCAAGCCTGTGTCCAGTAAGGGCAGGTAAACATGGAACATTATTCAGCGTTTATTTCAGTGCTGATGCGATTTTTTCGTGTCAGCCTGTTTCGCAACAATAAAGCTAATTGCCAGGCCTTTTTAGGACGAGTTTTTATGTTCAGAACCCCTCTGTTTATTACCCTGTATACGTTAGTGGTTATTATTGTTTCATCACTCATGACGACAGCCTATTTTCACTATTTTGTATTGAACACTAATGATGAACAGCAAAGCCTGATCGCTTTCGATAATAATAATGTTAACAATAGTCCGATCGAAGAAGGCAATACCCTTATCGAACTCTTCTCTTATGGCTGCCACTACTGCGCCCTGAATGAAGCAAACCTGGATAAGCTGGAAGCGCGGATGCCTGCCGGGAGCAAGTTGGTCCGTTTGCATATCAATAACGAGCAGATGAATGGTTTGGCCAGTTTTTCCTCATTGTTTGCGACGTTAACGGTGATGGGCATTGAACCGCAGCACCGTCAGAGCGCCTATGACGCGATTATCCGGGACAAGATCGATCTGAGTAACCCTAAAAATCGTGATATCTGGCTTCAGGAACAAAATATCGATCTCGCGGAGTACGCTCGTGTTAGCCAGACCCCGCAGGTGCAAGCCTTGTTGAACTATATGACCGAGGTCTCCCGCTATTACAACATAGACGCAACGCCGAGCTTTATCGTCAACAGAAAATGGCTGGTATTGCAGGATCGTGAGTTCCCCGAGTTTGCTGACCACTTGCTGTCGTTGTTGCAGCATGACAAACCGCTGGAGCCCTAATGCGTTTCTTTGCTGTGTGGGCCTATCTGGCATGGCGAAATAGCCTGGCAACGCTGATGCGTAGTCTGGCGCCCTTGCGCAAAGCTCAGAGAAGCGTCGCCTGTTGGTTATTGCAGCACGGTGATTATCGTTGGTTTCTTGTGCTGGCGGCGTGGGGCAGAGGGTTGCGGTTGGGCGACCGGGGGGAGCGTAGGCGTGCTTTTGTGGCCGCCGCCAATAAGCAGTGCTTGCTTGGCGATGGCCGTAAATTGGATTTTGCCGGGGTGAGCTATCGTCGGCGGCTATTGGATCTGGCCGCTACCTATGGGCAAAGCCCACAGATACAGGCTCAGATGGAACGTTGTAAAGCGCAGTTGAATGCCGTGGTTGAGCCTTTGCATCAGGCCGGTTCGCCGGTGGTGCTAGCTCCGTTGCATATGGTTTCCGATGTGTTGGCCGGGATGGTTGGGGGAGCGGCTTTCCCTGGTCAGGCAACGGTGATCGTTTCCAGCAGTGTGGAAATCTATCAGGAAAAAGTTCGCCAGCTAGGGAAGGTCAACCTTGCTTATTGTTCGATCCATGACGATAGCCGGGAAATTGCCGGCAACCTGATGGCGGCGATCATGGAGGCAGCGGATCATCGGCGGAACATCATGATCTTCCCTGATATCACCCCCGATTACACCGTCAATGCCAATACGGCAGCAACGGCAAAACTACCTTGTCGGCTTTTTGATCGCCCTGCCAATCTGCACAGCGGAGTGATACGCATTGCCCGGGCGCTATCGGCGCAGGTGGTTTTTTATTACCTGTACTACGACCGGGAACTAAAAATCCATATTGAACCGCCGGTGCAGGCTCGCAGCCTGAAAGCCAGGCTGCCGGAAATCATTGAAACGTCGATAGCCCGGCATCCTGAAGACTGGCTGTTATGGCACTCGCATTCGTTATTTTTTATCAATGAATAATCTGGAAATTGAAGAAGTCAGATCATGGAAAAGATAATCCCGACGCAGGTTTTTCAAGGTGAAACCAATGAGTGTGGGTTGGCCTGTATCGCCATGCTGGCGCAGACGCAGGGCATCGATGCCCCTCTGGAGAACTTGCGTGAACGCTATCCTGCGTCGCAGCATGGCACCTCGTTGACCACGTTATGTACCATTCTCTCTGAGCTGGCCATACCCGCTTACCCGGTTATTTTCGACCATGGTGAGCTGGCGGAACTGCCCCTGCCTGCCATTTTACACTATGGTGCCAGCCACTATGTGCTGTTGGCGTACCGCCAAGGCAACTATGTCTGCGTGATGAACCCGGCAATAGGCCAGCAGCTGTTGCCCATCGATGCATTAAAACTGGAAATCAGCGGCTACGCGCTGGTGCTGGATAGTGAAAGACAACTCGACCCAAAGGCACAGGCAGATAAAAAGCGCAGTACGGGTTTCAAAGCTTTGGAGTGTATGAGCCTGAAAGAGACCGCCAGGATGCCGGGTATCTATCGGCTGATGGTGTTGGCCTTTCTGATTTCCTTAACCCTGTTCATCATGCCGACGATGGTGGGCAGCGCCATCAATCAGGTTTACTCCTCGGCGGGTGACGCCGACTTCCCGTATTTTTATTTCCTGCTGGCGTTTTTTGTTTCTACCCTGCTGGCTTTCGCCGTGCGTTGGGTTACGGAGCGGTTTATCAAACGCTTTGTGGTGGTCAACAGCGTAGCCGGTTTCTCGCGGTTGCTCGGTAATTCTCTCAACTTCTTTGCCAAACGTGCACCGGGCGACGTGTTCAGCCGCTTTTCCAACTGGCAGCTGGCATCCGGCATCAAGATCGAGCTGGATAACGGCCTGCGTACCGATTGGATTATCGGCGCTATCGCGTTAGGCGTCATGTGTTACATGAGCCCGCTGCTGGCGATGGTCTCTGGCGTTGGCGTTACGCTAATGGGATTGATCAGCATCTGGGCCATCTACCGCGATCGCTATTATACCCAGCAGTTGCAGGTAAAAACGGCGGAGCAAAGCGACTTTATTCTGGAAAGCATCCAGGGTTTTTCCACCATCAAATCCGCAGGGCTGGATAGCCAGCGCAAAAGCGTGTTTGCCCGCTACGCGCTGTCTCTGTTTACCTGCCAACAGCAGCAGAGGATCTATGAGCAGGTCAAAAGCAGCCTGTATCAGCTGATCGGCAGCCTGGAGATGGTGTTTTTCATGCTGCTGGCGTTGCCATTGTTGAAAAAGGGTGTCCTGACGCTGGGGGAGTTTTTCGCCTACAGTTTTGTGCGGGAGATTTTCACCTCGTATATCACCAAAATATTCTACGCCATTTTGCAGAAGAACCAGCTGCACGTCATCGATACCCGTGCGCGGGATCTGTTTCCTTCCAGTTCTGAACATGAAGCGGCGCCTAAGACGCTCCCGCAGTTCAGCTCTCGGTTGAGTTTTCGCCATATTGTCTTTGCCTATGATGCCCAACTGCCGGTGCTGCATGATTTGTCGATATCGCTGCAACCCGGCCAACGGATTGCCATTGTCGGCGAGTCGGGGACGGGCAAAAGCACGCTGCTGAAAGTGATGACCGGCCTGATGGCTCCACAGCAAGGTGAGGTGGTGGTCGATGGTCAGCCGGTCGATTATCGGCAGATACACACCTTGTTCTTCCTGCAAAGTCAGGAAGATATTCTGTTCAATGCCTCGGTGCTAGAGAACATCACGCTGTTTGATGAGAACGTGGATGAGCATCGACACCAGCGGATTAAGCGTTCCCTTGAGGGGCTGAATCTGCACTCGGTCGTAGAAAAACTGCCGGGTGGCCTTAATGCCCTGATCCGTGAAAGCCATGCCGGATTGTCCCTGGGGCAGCGCCAACGCCTGTTATTGGCACGGGCAATGTACAGCAACTGCCCGGTGCTGGTGCTGGATGAACCCACGGCCAACCTGGATGAAAATACGGCGCATCAGGTGATGACGACCTTGCTGGCCCATTGCCGTGAACAGCACAAAACGCTGATCACCGTGACACACAGCGAAAGCGTGCTGTCGATGTTTGATCGGGTTTATCGCATGGACAATGGGGGTATGAAGCAGGTTGATACCCTGTTCGCACCGCAACCAGACCTGACAGCGGCAGCATACTCATGAAGATTAACATGACAGGGAAGAAGGTGCTGATGGCTGTACTGGCATTGGCCGCAATGAGCGGTGCGGTTGTCTGGTATGCCATGACGCCAACATCGGATGGTGCCCTCAATACTGTCGAAATTACCCGCGGTGATATTGAGAAAACGGTGCTGGCTACCGGGGTACTTAAACCGTTGCTGCAAGTCAGCGTCGGGGCGCAGGTCAACGGACAACTGCAAAAGCTGTATGTGAAACAGGGGGATCGCGTCACTCGCGGGCAACTGTTGGCAGAAATTGATCCCACGTTGCAGCAGAATGCGCTGCGGAAATCGGAGGCGGCATTACAAAGCGCTCAGGCGCAGAAACAGGTCACTCAGGCGATGCTCAAACAGTATCAGCAGGAACTGACCCGGCAGCGCAGAATGGATCGCGAAGGTTCCGGCATAAAAAGTGAGTTGCAGAAAGCCCAGGCCCAGCTCCAGACGCAGGTCGCCCAGCTAAAGGTGAATGATGCCCAAATCGTTCAGGCACAGATGGAGCTGGAAACGGCCCGCGCCAACCTGGGCTTTACCCGCATTGTCGCGCCGATAGATGGTGAAGTGTTGGGGATTGTCACCAAAGAAGGGCAAACCATTGTCTCTTCTCAAACCGTACCCACCATTTTGGTATTGGCGGATGTCGATACCATGTCAGTGCATACCCGCATTTCAGAAACGGACATCCTCAAGGTTCGCGTTGGGCAGCCACTGTGGTTTTACGTGGTTGCCGATCCGAAAAAGCGCTATGAGAGTGTGATGGGCTCGATCCAGGATGCGCCTGGGGAGGCCTTGCTGGACGACAACCTTGCGACTTCCTCCAGCCAACAAGCCTCTGCGGTGTATTACAACGGCGTGTTTGTGATCGCCAACGCCCAGCGTTTGCTACGAACCTCAATGACTGCCCAGGTGTTTATCATCACCGAACAGGCCAGGAATATCCTGCGTGTGCCGGTTGCCGCCTTTGGAGCACAGCGGGATGCGGACCACTATCAGGTGCAGGTGATGAATGGCAAGCAGCTTGAGCTACGTTGGGTCCGTATTGGGCTTAATGACCGGCAGTTTGCCGAAGTTAAAGAAGGGCTCAACGAGGGAGATCGCGTGGTGCTGAGCTCCTCGGTGCCGGGAAGCGATCATCATGGCTGAACATTGTGAGCCTTTAATCGCCCTGAGTGGCGTATCTCGCCATTTTGTGTCCGGATTGCAGACGGTGGCGGTGTTGAAATCTATCTCACTCACTATTCAGCGGGGAGAAATGGTGGCGATCATTGGCGCTTCCGGATCGGGGAAATCCACGCTGATGAATATTATTGGCTGCCTGGATAAGCCGACGCAGGGGGAGATGTCCATCAAGGGAATTTCCACCCCAGAGGCCAGTAGCGAACAGTTGGCTCAATTACGCAGCCAGTACATTGGGTTTATTTTCCAGCGCTATCATTTGATGCCGTACCTCAGCGCCGCTGAAAACGTCGCCATTCCGGCTCTGTATACGGCGATGCCGACGGCTGAGCGTCAGCAACGGGCCGAGTATTTACTGACCCGGCTTGGGTTGCAGCAGCGTATCCATTACAAACCAGCCCAGCTTTCCGGTGGGCAGCAACAGCGGGTCAGTATCGCCCGGGCACTGATGAACGGGGCGGAAATCATTCTGGCTGATGAACCGACGGGAGCGCTCGATCGTGCCAGTGGCCAGGAGCTAATGGGGATCCTGCACGCACTGCACCAGGCAGGACACACTTTGATTATCGTGACCCACGATCGTGATATCGCCAATCAGGCACAGCGCATCATTGAAATCAGCGACGGTGAGATTATTTCCGACCAGGCCAACTATGCCGTCGCGCCGTTGGAGACCCCGCCAGCGCTGCCAGTTGCTGTGGCTACTGGCCGTACAAGGTTTTGGCAAAGCGTGAAAGAGGCCGTCAAGATGGCCTGGCGTGCCTTGTTAGGGCACCGCGCCCGGGCCTTTTTGTCGATGCTGGGTATCATCATCGGTATCTCTTCGGTGGTGTCATCCATGGCGGTCGGGGAAGGGGCTAGGCAAAGTATTCTTAATGAAATCAGCCAGCTGGGCACCAGCACGCTGGAGATACGGCCGGGACTAGGCTGGGATAATCTCCGTCCCGATTTTGCGCGGGCGCTCACGGTGTCCGATGTCGAACTGCTGGCGGAGCAACCTTATGTCGATAGCGTATCGCCGGTGGTCAGCAATACGGTAAAAGCGGTACGTGGAGGCAAGCAGGCCATGGTGTCGATTTCCGGCATCAGCAACGCGTATTTTCGCGTGCAGGGCCTGCATTTCCTCTCCGGCAACGGCTTTACCGGGCGTGATCTGGACGAGCGTGAACCGGTGGTGATCATCGATCCAGAACTGCGTACCACGCTGTTTGAGCCAGATGAGCTGCCCGAGGGGGAGATCATCCAGTTGGCGGGTACGCCTTACCGGGTGATCGGTATTGCCGAGCGTAAAGGTGGCAAGTTCAGCGGCATGATGCTTGGGGCGTGGATGCCTTACACCGCGTTGCTGGAACGAATGTCCGGCAATATGCCGATCGAATCGATAACCTTGCGGGTCAACGACGGTATTTCATTGCGTGATGTGCAAGGCCGTGTAGAAGCATTACTGGAGCAGGCGCATGGCCAGCGTGACTTTTTCACCCAGACCAATGACCAGATGACGCAGGCCATCCGTAAGGCGTCGGACTCCATGACGCTGCTAATCACCGCCATCGCCGGAATTTCCCTGCTGGTGGGGGGCGTTGGCGTGATGAATATCATGCTGGTATCCGTGACAGAACGAACCCATGAGATCGGCATCCGCCTGTCGGTTGGGGCGCGTCCTGCGGATATTATGCGCCAGTTCCTGATCGAAGCGATGGTGATCTGCTCGCTGGGTGGGCTGATTGGCATTATTGGTGCCGGGCTGGCCGGGGTGATTTTCTCCTGGGTAACGCAGGAGTTTTCCATGATCTTTACCTGGCCACCTATGGTGCTGGCTTGCGGGTTCTCGGCGCTGATCGGCCTGGGGTTTGGCTTTTTCCCTGCGCGTAATGCAGCGCGCCTTCACCCTACGGAGGCGCTGGCACGCGAATGATGATGGGTAAACTTTCCTGGACACTGTTATTCCCTTTATTGCTCACGGGATGTGGCTCATTAGTCAAAAGCGACTATCAGCAGCCCATGCTTTCTGTGCCCTCCGAATGGCGGCAGCAGGAGAGCGGGGCAGGTTATTTACAGCACGGCCAACGCTGGTGGGACAGCTTTGACGATCCGCAACTGTCGAGCCTGATTGGTCGGGTGCTGACCAGTAACAACGATCTGGCGATTGCCGGATTACAGCTACAGCAGGCGCGGCTAGCTGCGGGGTTAACGGATACCAACCTGACACCGGACGTGGCGGTTGGCGGCGGTGCAAGCAATGAAAAAAATCTGCGCAGCAATACCACCCCGACGGAGTCTTACCGCACCTCGCTGGATCTGAGCTATGAATTGGATTTGTGGGGCAAGCTGGCGCGGGCCAGAGAGCAGGCTCAGTGGCAGGTTGAGGCCTCGGAGCAGGATCGGCAAAACACCGCGTTGATATTGATCGGTGATACCGCGCGCTATTACTGGCAGATCGCCAGCCTCAATCAGCAGATCACGCAGCAGCAGACCGGGCTGGAAATCAGTAAGCAGACGCTCGATATGGTGCAGTCCCGCTTCGCAGCAGGCGCGGCTGGGCAACTTGATGTATTGCAGGCGCAGCAATCGGTGATTGAGCGTGAAAACCGGCTGCGTCTGTTGCAACAACAGCGCGAGGAGGCCCGCAACGCGTTGGCCATCCTGTTCAACCGCTCGCCCACCGATCGTCAGGTAGAGCGATCTTCTCTGGACACCCACCAGGATGTACCGATAGCCAAGATGCTGCCGGTTGAGGTTATCGCCCGCCGCCCGGATGTGAAAGCGGCGGAAAGCCAGCTGCGCGCGGCGTTGGCAGGTTCGGATGTGGCTCGCCTGAGTTTTTATCCGACGCTTTCGTTGAGTGCATCACTCGGGGCTGCCAGTAATGTTTTCCAGCAGTGGTTCAGCAACCCGGCCAGAACATTGGGCGCTAACGCTGCCTTACCGTTTGTGGAATGGAACACCGTACAACTCACTATCGAAAAGTCGGATCTGGATGTCAAGCAAGCGGCGATTGTGTTTCGTCGCACGGTCTACAGTGCCTTGTCCGATGTGGATAACGCCATGACGCAGCGGCTTGGCTATCAGCAGCAAAGGAAAAACCAGCAGCAGAATCTGCAGCTAGGCCAGCAGCGTTTAGCGCTGGCGACTAGCCAATACCAGGCGGGAGCCGTTTCTTTCCAGACTCTGCTGGATGCAGAAGATGCCCTGCTGACCATTGAAAATAATCTGGCGGATCTGCAGTACAGCTACCTCAATGCCACCATGAAACTCTGGCAGGCACTGGGCGGCGGTGTGGCAAAAGAAAATGACAGGGAAAGGGGGAAATCATGAATAAAGGTTTAATGCCGCGCCGAGTAGTGGTCACCGGTTACGGGGCGGTGACGCCGCTGGGAATGAATGCAGCGCAAAGCTGGGCGGCGATCATGGATTATCAGCTAGGTTACCGTTATTACGATAAATCCAGCGTGGGGATCCAGTCGCGTTTTCTGGGGTTGATCGACGAGGAGCCAAGCTTGAAAGGGGTTCCTGCGGCGATCCGTCGTCGCCTGCCGCGTTTTGCCCGGCTGGTGTTGGCCGCGGCCCGTGAGGCGATGGGCATGGCGTTTCAGGGCGACAGCCCGGCGGCCTATTACGATCTGCTGGAGTGCGGCACGATTATGGGCAGTGGCTGGGCAGGGCAGGATGAAACCCATATGAATTATGAAGGTTATCTGCGCACGGGGCTGGGGTCACCGTTTGGCTGTTTCCTGTCGATGCCGAATGCGGCTACGGCGGCGTGCAGCCTGTTCTGGGGCCTGCGCGGTTATCAAAACAGCCCGATTGCGGCCTGTGCGACCGGGACGATCGCCATCGGTGATGCTTTTGAGGTGATCCGCAGTGGTCGCGCCTCCATGATGCTTGCCGGGGCCGGGGAGTCGCTGCGTACCGATGCCGCAGTGTGGAACATCGATATCCTTCGAGCGTTGGCGAGCGAGCAGGAAGATATCCGCAAGGCCTGCTGCCCGTTCAGCCTGGATCGCAACGGCTTTGTGCTGTCAGAAGGGGCGGCCGTTTTGTGCCTGGAAGAACGGGAAGCCGCGCTGGCTCGCGGGGCAACTATCCTTGGCGAGATCAAAGGCTATGGTAATTATTCCGATGCCGTCGATTTTACTGCCCCGGCCGAAGACAAGCTTGCGCGGGTCAAGACTATCGCGCGAGCATTGGATCAGGCGGGATTGGCGGCGGCTGATATCGACTACATCAATGCGCATGGCACCTCGACGCCGCTCAACGATCTGAACGAAACACAGGCCATCAAACTGGCCTTCGGTGAAGCCGCTTTTAGCACACCGCTTTCCAGCACCAAATCCTATTCCGGGCATCTTATTGCGGCGGCGGGCAGTTTTGAATCCATTATTTGCCTGCAAGCCATGCAACATCAGATGATGCCCGCGACCTGCCACCTGAAGAATGCCGATCCACAATGCGATCTGGATTACATCGGTGAGGGGCATCGCTCTGCAGCGTTACAAAATACGCTGAATCTGAGCTTTGGTTTTGGCGGAGCCAATGCGGCTTTGGTGATCGGGCAGGCATGAGTATGGAGCTCACTTACACCGTGCAAGATGCCGAAGCCTGGGCAGCATTTTCTGGCGATTACAATCCGATCCATTTTGACCTGCAACAGGCGCGCAAGATCGGTGTGGCGCAACTGAGCGTGCATGGGATGCGTGCGATGCTGGATATGAAACGCCACCTGAGCACAGCCCTGTTGGCTACAGCGCCGGATCAGGATGGCTGTACCTTCCGCGCACGTTTGCGCCAGCCAGTGCTGTGCCAGACGTCATATCAGTTGCAAATTGCCAGCAAGGGAAGCTCGGTGACCGGTGCACTGCTGGACAGTACCACGCAAGAACGCTGTTTTAGCAGTACGTTGACTTCGTCCCCACTTTTGCCATCAAGTGCTGGCGTGAAGGAACACTCGCTGACGGCGGCTGAAGTGATGACACTGGCCCGCCGGTTTCCAGGAGAGGTCTCTGATATCACTCAGACTTGGGGATTCCTTGATGCGCTGTTATTTCAGCTGTTGGTGCAATCCCCGGCAACGCTGGCGACGCTGAGCGCAGCGTTTCCCGAATTGGCTGCCGAGACGCTGATCGACGTGTTCGCGCAGATCCCGGTGGTGCAGACACACCATGAAACCCACTTCAGTGCCCAACTTTTTACCCCCGATCCCCATTTTCACCTTGCAGAGCGGCTGTACTACCAGATTTCGCCAATGTTGATCATGGGGGATAAACACAGCGGCCTGGTATTACGGGTGGAGATCCAGGCTAACACGTTGTCGCAGCCGCTGATAACAACGGCAGTCACCTTGAAAACCTGGCCGTTGGTCAGTGAATAACATAAGGATATACCATGGAAAAGTACCAACAAATTTACCTCACCGTCAGCGAAATGATCTGTGACGCCAAAGATCTCGAGATGGACGACCTCTCGCCAGAGATGCCCTTGCATCAGTTAAAACTCGACAGCCTGGATTATGTCGAACTGATGGTTTTGGCCAAGCGTGAATTTGGCGCCACGTTGAGTGCCGAAATGTTTATCGATAAACCCAATATGACGCTGGGTGAACTGTGCCAATCTCTGGCCGAACAGCAAAAATAAGCCTATGACCAGACAATGGGTATTAGTGACCGGCGGTAGCCGGGGGATTGGCCGCGCGCTGGTGGAAGAGTTGGCCAAACGGTGGAACGTGGTGTTGACCTGTCGTAGCGATCAATCGCCCGCAGCCGAGGTGATTGAGGCCTGCGCCGGTTTGCCTGGCTGGGTGGAAAGCGTTGTTTGTGATGGCAGTGATGAGCAAGCCGTGAACCTCGCGGCACCAGAGTTGCTGGCCCGACTCGGTGCGCCTTTGGCGGTGATCCATAATGCGGGGATCGCCCAAGACAGTTTGCATATCCAACAAACGAGCGAGCGCTGGCGGCAGGTGATCGACACTAACCTCAATGCCGTATTCTACTGGAACCGCCACCTGCTGCCAGCCATGATGGCGCAGGGGGAAGGTGCCATCGTACTGATGTCTTCGGTAACGGGGATCAAGGGCAATGTGGGGCAAACGGCTTACGCTGCCAGCAAATCGGCGATGATAGGCCTGGCCAAGTCGCTGGCGTTGGAGGTGGCGCGTTTTAACATCCGGGTGAATTGCCTGCTGCCTGGGATCATTCACAGTGAAATGACAGACGCGATCCCTCCGGAGGCGCTGAAGGCGCTGCGCAAACAAATCCCGCTGAGGCGTTTGGGCAAGGCCAGCGAAGTCGCCAGGGCGGCGGTATTTCTGATCGGTGATGACAGCCGTTATATGACAGGACAGAGCCTGATCCTCGACGGAGGGTTAATTGCCTGACCCACTGGGGACGAACATGTTCGTCCCCTACAAATTTCTGCACCTAAACCCGAGCACACAGGTTGCGCTTACACCTAAAACCCATCCTGTAGTTAGCGGTGATCACGCTTGTTTTTTTCTAAGAAATAACTTGGTTGTCACTGCGTATCATTTTTCATCATCTCGACTTATATATTCGCGATGCGAATTAATATCATTTGTAGAGCGCTCTCATTTTTAGAGCAAATCGGCGTTTTTCGCTTGCTGAAACCTTTCAATCTACAGGGGATTAGCTTTTTTAAGCTTTTATTATCTGATTTTATTCGAAATTATTTATAAATAGTGACCTTGCTCATTATTGTAACGAATTATCATCAATGTGTGCACCTTGTCATACTTTGACAAATCTATCTCACTTTTCATTTGATAATTCGCGTCGCGAAAAATAGTCTAGCTACAGTATCAAGGCCGAGGTGAATTTTATCACCCGGCACAATTTTACCCGATTAGGGTTTTTTATTAGCGACCGTGCAGGGCAGTGGTGAACGCAGGCGGGCGCACTTTAAAGTCAAAGAGGAATTTTCTTATGGGTACGCACGGTGCTCAGCGTAAAACGCTGGCGCTCGCTGTCGCGGGTGCACTATTAGGAAGCGGATTCGTTATGGCCCCAGAAGCGCAAGCCGAAGGGTTTATCGACGATTCTACGCTGACCGGTGGGGTCTATTACTGGCAACGTCAACGCGATCGCAAAGACGTTGAAACCGGTGATTTTAAAACCAACCTCTCTCACTCTACCTGGAACGCCAACCTGGATTTCACCTCCGGCTATGCGGCGGACATGTTTGGTATCGATGTGGCGGCGTTCACCGCCATCGAGATGGCCGAATCCAGCGAGAGTGGCCACCCGAACGAAATCGCGTTCTCCAGCCGTAACCGTACCTATGACGAAGATTACTCCGGCGATAAAAGCGGTATCAGCCTGTATAAAGCGGCCGGTAAGTTCAAGTACGGCCCGGTCTGGGCGCGTGCCGGCTATATCCAGCCAAGCGGGCAAACGTTGCTGGCCCCGCACTGGAGCTTTATGCCGGGTACCTACCAGGGTGCTGAAGCCGGTGCCAACTTTGACTATGGCGATTCAGGTGCGCTGAGTTTCTCCTACATGTGGACCAACAAGTACAAAGCGCCTTGGCACATCGAGATGGACGACTTCCGTCAGAACGATCGCAAAACCGACGTTTCCTACCTGCACTCGCTGGGTGCCAAATACGATTTCAAAAACGATCTGGTGCTGGAAGCCGCGTTTGGCCAGGCGCAAGGCTACGTGAATCAGTATTTCACCAAGGCGTCTTACAAGTTTGATCTGGCCGGCAACCCAATGACCACCAGCTACCAGTTCTACGGCGCAGAAGACCGCATCGGTGATAATCGCGATCCGAACAGCATCTATGATGGCCTGGCGTGGTTGCAGGCGCTGACCTTCGGTTATACCACCGGTCAGTTCAACTGGCGTCTGGAAGGTACCATGGTCAAGGCGGAAGGTAACCAAGGCTTCTTCCTGCAGCGTATGACCCCAACCTACGCTTCCTCAAATGGCCGCCTCGATATCTGGTGGGATAACCGTTCCGACTTTAACGCCAACGGCGAAAAAGCCGTGTTCGGTGGCGTGATGTATGACCTGAGCAACTGGAACCTGCCAGGCATGGCCGTCGGTGCTTCCTACGTTTATGCCTGGGACGCCAAGCCAAGCACCAACCCGATTTACGATCAGAGCCAGCGCCTGAGAGAGAGCGCTTACAGCCTGGATGCGATGTACACCATGCAGGACGGGCGCGCCAAAGGCACTCTGTTCAAACTGCACTTCACGCAGTATGACAACCATTCCGATATTCCAAGCTGGGGTGGCGGTTACGGCAACATCTTCCAGGACGAGAAAGACGTCAAATTCATCGTTATCGCACCGTTCACCATCTTCTAATGCGCTCCCCGGTGGCCAGGCTGCCGGGGAAAGGTCACAGGACTTTAACCATGAAAAAACTGATGCTGATTATCGCTGCGGTTGCCGGGCTTAGCGCCTGTTCGCAATCGGCCGCGCCACCGGAAGATGTCAAGCTGCGCCAGGCCTACAGCGCCTGTATCAATACCGCGGAAGGTTCCCCAGAGAAGTTACAGGCCTGCCAGGCGGTGCTGAACGTGTTGAAGCAAGAGAAAAAGCACCAACAGTTTGCTGAGCAGGAAACCGTGCGAGTGCTGGATTATCAAAGCTGCATCCAGGCCGCCCATACCGGCAATGGCCAGGCGTATGACGCCAAATGCGGAAAGCTGTGGAAAGAAATTCGCGCAAACAACAACTGATTACGCAAGAGGTTGCAGATGAACAAGTTTAAGATGAGTGCTCTCGCCGCCCTGACGGCTACCGTTGGGCTATTGGGCAGCGTAGGTTCTGCCATGGCCAACCAGCAGGTGGTTGATCAACTCAGCCAGTTGCAGGTCAATTTGAAAATGTTGGACAACCGTGCTGCCGAGAACGGCGTGGACTGTGCCAAGTTAGGGGCCGACTGGGCGTCCTGCCACAAAGTGTTGATCACCTTGACCAACGGCAATCAGGAAATCAAAGATAAAGACTGGGCGATCTATTTCCACAGCCCGCGCCAGACGCTGAAGATTGATAACGACCAGTTCAAAATCACCCACATTACCGGCGATCTGTATAAGCTGGAACCGACAGACAAATTCACCAGCTTCCCGGCCAATCAGGCGGTGGAAATCCCGATTATCGCTGAATACTGGCAACTGTTCCGCACCGACTTCCTGCCGCGCTGGTATGCCACTTCCGGCGATGCTCAGCCGAAGATCCTGTCAAATACCGATACCGAAGATGTTCACCAGTTTGTTGCCCCGTTCACCGGTGACCAGTGGAAGCGTACCAAGGATGACAACAACATTCTGATGGTGCCGGAAAGCCGCTTCACCAAGAACCAGGATCTGAAAGTGTTGCCGATGGCATCGCTGCGTGGGCAAATCATCCCAACCCCGATGGAAGTTAAAGTCCATTCGAAGGATATTGACCTGAGCAAAGGCGTGGCGTTGGAACTGAGCGCCTTGACCAAACCAGCGGCAGATGCGGCAGCCGAGCGTTTTGCCCTGCTGGGCATTGAGAGCCAGGCGAGCGGTTATCCGATCAAGACGGATATTAAGCCAGCGGCATTCAAAGGCGATCAGGCCGTTCCAGGTGCCTACCAACTGAAGATCGGCGAGAAAGGTGCCGAGATCGTCGGTTTCGATCAGACTGGGGTGTTCTATGGTCTGCAATCCATCCTGTCGCTAATCCCTTCGGATGGCAGCAAGAAGATCGCGACGCTGGATGCCAAAGATGCACCGCGCTTCCAATACCGCGGCATCTTCCTGGACGTGGCGCGTAACTTCCACCAAAAAGACGCCGTATTGCGCCTGCTGGATCAGATGGCAGCCTACAAGCTGAACAAATTCCACTTCCACCTGACGGATGACGAAGGTTGGCGCATTGAGATCCCTGGCCTGCCAGAGTTGACTGAAGTGGGCGGCCAGCGTTGTCATGACCTGAGCGAGACCACCTGCCTGATGCCACAATATGGCTCTGGCCCGGCACCGCACGGTGGCTTCTTCTCCCGTCAGGACTATATCGACATCGTTAAATATGCTCAGGCACGCCAGATTGAAGTGATCCCTGAGATCGACATGCCGGCGCACGCCCGTGCGGCGATTACCTCCATGGAAGCTCGCTACAAGAAGCTGCTTGCCGAAGGGAAAGAGAAAGAGGCCAACGAGTTCCGCCTGGTGGATCCGACCGATACCTCCAATACCACCTCGGTGCAGTACTTCAACCGCCAGAGCTACCTGAACCCATGCCTGGATTCCTCCAAGAACTTCGTAGACAAAGTGATTGGTGAAGTGGCCCAGATGCACAAAGAGGCCGGTCAACCGCTAAAAACCTGGCACTTTGGTGGGGACGAAGCGAAGAATATCCGTCTGGGCGCTGGCTATACCGACGTGAAAAACCCGGAAGCGGGCAAGGGCATCCTCGATCTGAGCAAAGAAGACAAGCCGTGGGCCAAGTCGCAGGTTTGTCAGGCCATCATCAAAGACGGCAAAGTGGAAGATATGGAACACTTGCCAAGCTACTTTGGTCTGGAAGTCAGCCAGTTGGTGAAAGCGCACGGCATTGACAGAATGCAGGCGTGGCAGGACGGCCTGAAAGATGCCAAAGACTCGAAGGCCTTCGCGACCAAGCATGTGGCGGTGAACTTCTGGGATACCCTGTACTGGGGTGGTTTCGACTCGGCTAACGACTGGGCGAACAAGGGTTATGACGTGGTGATCTCTAACCCGGACTACGTCTACATGGACTTCCCGTATGAAGTCAGCCCGGACGAACACGGTTATTACTGGGGCACCCGTTTCAGCGACGAGCAGAAGATCTTCAGCTTTGCGCCTAACAACCTGCCGCAGAACGCCGAAACCTCGGTTGACCGTGACGGTAACCACTTCGCCGCCAAGAGCGACAAACCGTGGCCGGGCGCATATGGTCTTTCCGCCCAACTGTGGAGCGAAGTGGTGCGTACCGACCAGCAGATGGAATACATGATTTACCCACGTGCCGTGTCGCTTGCAGAACGTGCATGGCACCGTGCCAGCTGGGAGCAGGATTACAAAGCTGGCCGTGAGTATAAAGGTGGCGAAACCCATCAGGTCGATACCAAAACTCTGGATCAGGACTGGCTGCGCTTTGCCAACCTGATCGGGCAGCGTGAACTGGCCAAGATGGATAAAGCGGGCGTGAGCTATCGCCTGCCGGTCCCAGGTGCTCGTATCATCGGGGGCAAGTTGGAGGCGAATATTGCTCTGCCGGGTCTGGGAATTGAATATTCCACCGACGGCGGCAAACAGTGGCAGCGTTATGACGATAAAGCGCGCCCAGCGGTGGCGGGTGACGTGCAAATCCGTGCAATCAGCCCGGATGGCAAACGCTTCAGCCGTGCCGAGCCAGTGAAAGCGTAAGTGAGAACTCCGCCCACCTACGTGTCGGTAGAGGGGCGGAGATAGTGCAAGGTGAGAGCAAACTGCAATTGTGATAATTGAGTGGATATTTTTCCCCGGGCCTGTCCGGGGATTTTTTTGCCTGTCATCCGGGCATAAAAAAACCGCCATTTAGGCGGTTTTCACGTTCTGGCGGGCCAGAATCAGTTCTTGTTGTGCAGCGTTTCGTTCTCGCGGCAGTCACCGGTTTCACAGTGGCCGTACAGGTACAGGCTGTGGTTGGTGAGCTTGATACCGTGTTGCTTGGCGATATCGCGCTGACGCACTTCGATGGATTCGTCGCTGAACTCGATCACTTTGCCGCAGTCCAGGCAAATCAGGTGATCGTGATGGTGTTGCTGAGTCAGTTCGAAAACCGACTTGCCACCTTCAAAATTGTGGCGGGTCACAATACCTGCGTCGTCAAACTGGTTCAGCACGCGGTATACCGTGGCCAGGCCAATTTCTTCGCCCATATCTATCAGTTTTTTGTACAGATCTTCCGCACTGACGTGATGGCATGCCGGATCCTGTAATACTTCCAGGATTTTGAGTCGCGGAAGAGTGACTTTTAAGCCAGCCTTCTTCAATGCGGAGTTGTTATCAGTCATGCGGATTCAGTCCTGTTACTATGCTAATCAAGTTGAGGCGTTCTCGCCTATGGCATCGGTTGGCACAAAGCGTTAATTGCGTCTCATTATAGAACCGGTTGCCGCAAATAGAAACCGCCGGTTGTTAACAAACATATCTTTGCACGTTTACAGGGTAATCATGCAAAGCTTTGATGGATGGGATAAACCGATATCTCAGTCTACCGTGGCGAGGTAGGAAGTTACAAACTTGTAGCTTCTATTGCTCTAATCCGTGATGCCGATAACAGAAGGGCGCGCTATACGGCGCCCCCACCATGTGTTACGTATCCGCCGGGGCAGAGGATTAGCCGACGATCTCGGCCAGGCTCAGCTCTTCAGTGATTTGCTTGACCCAGGCGTCTACACGTTCGTTGGTCAGCTCCGGTTGACGATCTTCGTCAATGGCCAGCCCGACAAAGTGATCATCGTCTGCCAGACCCTTGGAGGCTTCAAAATGGTAGCCTTTGGTTGGCCAGTGGCCGACGATGGCCGCACCGCGTGGTTCAATGATGTCGCGGATGGTGCCCATCGCATCGCAGAAATATTCCGCGTAGTCTTCCTGATCGCCACAGCCAAACAGCGCCACCAGCTTGCCGTTAAAGTCGATGTCTTCCAGCGTCGGGAAGAAATCATCCCAGTCGCACTGGGCTTCGCCGTAGTACCAGGTTGGGATACCGAGCAGCAGGATATCAAACGCTGCCAGATCTTCTTTGCTGCTTTTGGCGATGTCGTGGATTTCTGCCACGTCGTTGCCGAATTTTTGCTGAAGCGTCTTTTGGATCATCTTGGCAATGTTTTCGGTATTGCCAGTGTCGCTGCCAAAGAAAATGCCTACATGAGCCATAGTAAAGATAACCTTTTAATTCAAATGAATGTGTTGCGTAAACGCGGCCTGAGGCGCTGCCAAGGGCAGGCTTGCTCAGCCGTAAATGCGTATCATGCCAGAAATTTGCCCTGAGGTTTTATCGCGTTTATGCGATGCCTCTGCGGAGGTGGAACCGATCTGGCGTCATCCTTAACGCCGTGCCGCGCGTGCGGCAGCAGAGATCAGTGTTCTGGCTGTTCTTCTGCCAGTTGGGCCAACAGCATTTGTTCGATCAATTCGCTGCGGCTGATATTGCGCTGGTCGGCCAGTTTGTTGAGAGCATCTACCGCGTCTGCGTTGATTTTCAGCTCCACACGCCGTAATCCACGCACTTTGTCCCGTCGTAGCTGATTGCGCTTATTAATTCTAAGCTGTTCATCACGGGAAAGCGGGTTGGTTTTCGGGCGCCCTGGACGGCGTTCATCTGCGAACAGATCCAGCGTCGTGCGATCCGTTTGTTCTTTTGCCATTGTTGCGCTACTGCAAGGGAGTTTGCATCAAAAAGCGGTTTACGCTTCCAGACGGTTCGATTTACACAATTCGGGCCAATAAACCCTAACCCAAATTCACCCCCAGCCAAGTGCAGCTTCACACCTGGACAGGGCGGCAAAATTATAGCGCGCCATATTACCCCAGCAGATGGAGCGCCGACAATGCCTAACTTAGCGACAAACGCGCTAAGCTATTCTCTCTAGCGCGTTTTTTCGCCATTTAAGCTCAGGGCTGGTCAATAAAGCGGTGGATTGCCCGTAATACGGCGTCCGGTTTCTCCGCATGGACCCAGTGACCGGAGCCTGCAACCACATAGGCGCGTGCCTGCGGGAACTGGCGGGCGATGTCATCGCGGTAGCTATCCTGCACGTAAGGCGAGAGGCCACCACGGATAAACAGCGTCGGGTGCGGCCAGGGTGGAACCTCTTGCCAGCCGATAATGTTCTCATATTGCTCGATCAACACCGGCAGGTTGAACCGCCAACTACCAGCATGGAAAGATTTCAACAGAAACTGGATCACGCCTTCTTCATCCAGCGTGGCTCGCATGAGCTGCGCAGCCTGCTGACGCTGGGTGATACCCGCATCGGTGACGGCTTGCAGTGCGGTAAAGATCTGGTCATGGCGGCGAGTGTCGTAATCCACCGGGGCGATATCGATCGCCACCAGCCGTTCAATTCGCTCCGGGGCTAGCGCGGTCAACGCCATCGCTGCTTTGCCGCCCATTGAGTGGCCGATTACGATGGCTCGCTCGATTTGCAAGTCGTCTAACAGCGTCAACAGATCCTGCGCCATCGCCGGGTAGGTCATCTCCGCCGCGCGCGGTGACAGCCCGTGATTGCGCAGATCGACCTTGATCACCGTATGCTGCTGGTTCAGATCGCGTGCCAGAACGCCCAGGTTATCCAGATTGCCAAACAGGCCGTGGATCAGCACGATCGGTAGGCTCGCTGGCGTGGCAGCCTCTGCGGCCAATAATTGATAATGTAATTTCATGGTGAAGTTCATGATCTTGAGATAATGAGTTAGGTTAACATGGCTAGAGAGATTATTGGTTGGTCCGCAGAATTTTGCCGATATTTCATGGTATGGTGAGGGCTTGGCGGCCAAGGCGGTTGGCTAAAGTCTGCTTTTGCCGTTTGGGAGAACATTGTAGTGTTCGCACCCGCGCTTTT
Source organism: Serratia sp. 14-2641 (assembly GCF_001692375.1). Classification (NCBI taxonomy): domain Bacteria; kingdom Pseudomonadati; phylum Pseudomonadota; class Gammaproteobacteria; order Enterobacterales; family Yersiniaceae; genus Serratia; species Serratia sp. 14-2641. The sequence continues at coordinate 269,624 of NZ_LXKR01000077.1, forward strand.
AACCTTATAATCCCATGGCTTGAATGCACCAATTGGCTTCAGGTTCATAAGTAGAAAAAACGTACTGGATAAAGATGAAAACTATTGAAGTCGACGAAGAACTTTACCGTTATATTGCCAGCCACACGCAACATATCGGTGAAAGTGCGTCTGATATTTTACGGCGTATGTTGAAGTTTACCGCAGGACAGCCTGTGCGCACGGCTCCTGTGGTTGCCAGTGGCCAGGCAGAGCCGTCAGCGGCTGCCGTTGCAGCACAGCGCCCACGCGATCGCGTGCGTGCGGTGCGCGAGCTGCTGCTATCGGACGAATATGCCGAACAGAGCAAAGCTGTAAATCGTTTTATGCTGGTACTTTCCACCTTGTACACCCTCGATGCGGCGGGCTTTGCCGCGGCAACGGATTCGTTGCATGGCCGTACCCGTACCTATTTTGCTGGCGATCAGCAAACGCTGTTGGCCAACGGAACGCATACCAAGCCCAAGCATGTGCCAGGTACGCCTTACTGGGTGATCACCAATACCAACACCGGCCGCAAACGCAGCATGATCGAACACATCATGCAGGCCATGCAGTTCCCAGCGGAACTGATCGAGAAAGTTTGCGGCACCGTCTAATTTAGCGAACAGCCCGTCACGGTGGCCGTAAGCGACTCATTGCCCGGCCACAGTACTGGCATTTTAGGGAGTAGTCGATGGCTAATGACCCACGTGCCGGGCAACCCGCTCAGCAAAGTGATTTGATCAACGTAGCCCAGCTGACGTCGCAGTATTATGTGCTGCAACCAGAGGCCGGTAATGCTGCACATGCGGTGAAATTCGGTACCTCAGGGCATCGTGGCAGCGCGCTTCGTCAGAGCTTTAACGAAGCACATATCCTGGCGATTGCTCAGGCCATTGCCGAAGTGCGTCGTCAACAGGGCACCACTGGCCCTTGCTACGTGGGTAAAGACACCCATGCGCTGTCCGAACCCGCCTTTATTTCCGTGCTGGAAGTGCTGACCGCCAACGGCGTTGACGTGGTGGTGCAGGAAAATAACGGCTTTACGCCAACCCCTGCCGTGTCACACGCTATCTTGTGCTTCAACCGCAAAGGGGGCGCGCAGGCAGACGGCATCGTGATTACGCCTTCGCATAACCCACCTGAAGACGGCGGCATCAAATATAACCCGCCAAACGGTGGCCCAGCCGATACCAACCTGACTTCCGTGATTGAAAAGCGTGCCAACGAACTGCTGAGCCTCAAGCTGCAGGGCGTACAGCGTCAATCGCTGGATAAAGCCTGGACTGGCGGCCATCTGCATGCGCAGGATTTGGTGCAGCCTTACGTGGAAGGGCTGGTGGACATCGTCGATATGCCAGCCATTCAGCGTGCGGGCCTGAAACTGGGCGTAGACCCGCTTGGCGGTTCCGGCATTGCCTACTGGCAGCGGATTGCCGAGCACTATAAGCTGGATCTGACGTTGGTGAATGACTCCATCGATCAGACCTTCCGCTTTATGCACCTCGACCATGACGGCATCATCCGCATGGACTGCTCGTCCGAATCGGCAATGGCGGGCCTGCTGGCCCTGCGCGACAAGTTCGATCTGGCGTTTGCCAACGATCCGGACTATGACCGCCACGGTATCGTCACGCCTGCGGGCCTGATGAACCCGAACCACTACCTGGCCGTTGCCATCAATTACCTGTTCCAGCATCGCCCGCAATGGGGTGCCAACGTTGCCGTGGGTAAAACGCTGGTTTCCAGCGCGATGATTGACCGCGTAGTGGCCGATCTGGGCCGCAAGCTGGTGGAAGTGCCGGTCGGTTTCAAATGGTTTGTTGACGGCCTGTTCGACGGTAGCTTCGGCTTCGGCGGCGAAGAGAGCGCCGGGGCTTCGTTCCTGCGCTTCGATGGTACGCCTTGGTCTACCGATAAAGACGGCATCATCATGTGCCTGCTGGCGGCAGAGATCACCGCGGTCACCGGTGAAAACCCGCAGCATCACTATAACGATCTGGCCAAACGCTTCGGCGCGCCAAGCTACAACCGTATCCAGGCTCCGGCAACCTCCGCACAGAAAGCGGCGTTGTCCAAGCTGTCACCGGAAATGGTCAAGGCCAGCACCCTGGCGGGCGATCCTATCACTGCGCGTCTGACGGCAGCTCCGGGTAACGGCGCTTCCATCGGCGGCCTGAAAGTGATGACCGACAACGGCTGGTTTGCCGCTCGCCCATCGGGTACCGAAGAGGCTTACAAGATCTACTGTGAAAGCTTCCTGGGTGCCGAGCACCGCGAGAAGATCGAGCATGAAGCGGTCGAGATCGTCAGCGAAGTGTTAGCTTCAGCCAAGTAATCTCTCCCTCGATAATGAAAAGGCGCTGTTTTTACAGCGCTTTTTTTTATGCCTGTGATTTAGATATATCTAATTTCAGGTTGCCTCTTGCGCATTTAGATATATCGATCTAGATTAGAGCCATCGACGTAGTTTAGATATATCTAAATGCGTCGATGCTCATATCATCAATCAAGAGGTAACAATCATGATGTTTAATCGATTTGCACGTCACCACGACCAGCGGGAAGAGGGGCATTGCCACCACCGCCGTGGCGGTCGTCATCATTTTGCTGGCCGCGGGGAACACGGCCGTGGTGGTGAAGAACAGGGCCGGGGCGGGCGCGGGCGTCATCGCCTGTTTGAGCACGGCGATCTGCGTTTGGTGCTGCTGGCGCTGGTAGAGCGTAAACCTAGCCACGGCTACGAGCTGATCAAGGCTATCGAAGAAGCTTCTTCCGGCCTGTATGTGCCAAGCCCAGGTGTGATTTACCCAACCCTCACGCTGTTGGAAGAACAAGACTTCCTGGAACCCGCGGTGGCTGGCAATGGCCGTAAGAGCTACCAAATTACCGAACTCGGCAAGCAGGAGCTGCAAAAGCATCAGGCGGCCATCGAAGTGATTTTTGCCCGCCTGGCTGGCGCTGGGCGTGACCATCGCCATGAGGGCAATCTGGCCGAAGGGATCTCCGAAGTGATGAATCGCCTGCGCTACCTGCTGCGTGGCAACATGATGCGTGCGGATTTGTCTCAGGAGCAGGTCGGGCGTATCAATCAGGCACTACTGACCGCCGTGGAAGCTATCGAAGCCGAAATGGTATCGCCAAAACAGCCACAGGAGGATAACTGATGCCTGGCCACCGTTTCCGCATTACCGTAGAAGCCCTGACCGATCGTAAAGGCGAACCCGTCGACAAGCCGGAGTTGGTGTTTGAGGTAGAAAATCACGACGATATTCTGGCCATTGTTGAGCGCATTCAAGGGCGAGAGGATCTGAACTTTGGCGAACAGAACAGCGCGGCCTTTGCCGTCGGGCTTAAGTTGTTCTCAGAAGTGATGATAGAAAACCGTAAGCATCCGCTGTTTGAGCCACTGCGTGACTCGTTTAAGGCGTTTATGGTCGGACTGAAAAAGGGGCCAACATCGTCGCAAGATTAAGGCATAAACCGATAGCCGACGCCGGTCTCAGTAAGCAGATGCCTGGGCCGCGCCGGATCGTTTTCCAGCTTTTGCCGCAGATGACCCATATAGATGCGCAGATAGTGGCTGTGTTCGACGTAATTGGGTCCCCAGACGTGGCTGAGTAGCTGCCGTTGGGTGATCACCTTACCGGAGTTGGCCAGCAACTCGGACAGTAAACGGAACTCGATGGGCGTCAGATGCAGATCTTCACCGTTACGCATGACGCTGCGGTTGATCAGATCGACGGTGATATCGGAGAAGCTGACCAACGGGCTTTCCTGTTGGCTATTGGCGTGGCGGCGTAGCGCAACCCGCACCCGAGCCAGCAGTTCACCAATGCCGAACGGCTTGCTCAGATAGTCATCGGCCCCCGCATCCAGCGCGGCAATCTTGTCCTCTTCGGCATGGCGAGCGGAAAGGACAATCACCGGCACGGCGCTCCATTGGCGCAGATCGCGAATGTAGTCCAGCCCGTCGCCATCGGGTAACCCCAAATCAAGAATGACCAGATCCGGCTTGCGCGTGCCGGCTTCTATCAGCCCACGCTGCAGCGTTTCACTTTCAAATACCCGTAACCCTTCGCTCTCCAGCGCGGTGCGCACGAAGCGACGGATCTCTTTCTCGTCTTCCACAATCAGAATGTTAGTCGGCGATGTGGTCACGGGGCCTCTACTCTTTGGTTACAAGTCAAAATCTGCTCCATCCAGTTCGGGTGGCTTTTCCAACGGCAGCATAAAGTGGAAACTGGCCCCGCCTTCGGCGCGGTTCTCCGCCCAGATGCGGCCGCCGTGTACTTCAATAATGGCACGACAAATCGCTAACCCCAAGCCGACGCCGGGGATCGCCGACTCTTTATTGCCGCGGGAGAACTTGTCAAATATCAGTTGGGTTTGTTCCTCCGGGATACCGGGGCCATTATCCCAAACCTCCACTTCCAGCCAGTCCTTTACTGCGTGGGCGCGGATCCCGATGATAGCATCGGCACCAGCATATTTATTGGCATTTTCCACCAGGTTGGTGAACACCCGCTCTAACAGGCTGCCATCACAGTTGATCAACACCATCTCTGGCGGCAATTCCACTTTGATCTCGTGCAATACCAGCAGCGGTTCCAGCATATGCAGCGAGGCCCCAACGATCTCTTCTAGCGATTGCCACTCTTTACGCAGGTTAAAACCACCGGACTGAATGCGTGCCATATCCAGCAGATTGTTTACCAGGCGGGTGGTACTGAGCACCTGCTGGCGGATTTGGCTGGCCTGTGGGGCGTGGCTGGAGCCTTCGGTGGCCAGATCCAGCGTCAGAATTTCTGCCTGACCAAACAGCACGGTAAGCGGAGTCCGCAGATCGTGAGAAAGGGCGGCCAGCAGCGAGTTACGTAGCTGTTCGCGTTCGGCATCCAGCTTGGCCTCTTCGGCACTGCGGGCCAGATGCAGGCGCTCCAGCGCGCTGGCGATCAGCACCGCAAAGGTCTGTAACAGCCGCTGTTGCTCCGGCACCATCAACTGGCGCACATTGTTCGGCTCAATTGCCAGCAGGCCAAAGGTCTGTTTGGAGGTGCTGAGCGGCAGCAGTTGGTACGGCACACCGGGCAGGGTGTCGGTACCGGCCCCGGCGGGCAAACCTTTGCCATAGCTCCAACGGGCGATGGCTTCATCCACCGACAGCAAGCCGCCTTCTTCACCCACCATCTGTTGCAGGGAGCCATCCTCCTGCGGCAGCAGCAGCACGGTTTTGGCCTGGAAGCTGCTGGAGATAAAATGACGGCTGGTTTTGGCAATATCTTCTCTGCTCAACGCCTGGCTGAGCCCACGAGACATCTCATATAAATGGCGCGCCCGTTGTTCGCGATAGCGTGCTACCCGGGCCTGATAACGTACCCCGGCGGTCAGATTACCAATGGTGATACCGACGGTCAGCATCACGGCAAAGGTCAGCAGATATTGCATATCACTGACGGCGAACGACCATTCGGGCTGCACGAAGAACAAATCGAAGCTGGCGACGTTGATGACCGCGGCTAACACCGAAGGCCAGCGGCCAAAGAACAGGGCAACAATCGCTACGCCCAGCAGATAAACCATCACCAGGTTGGCAGAATCGAAGCCTGGCAGTAGCCATTGCGACAGCAGCGTGATGATAGCGCACAAAGCTACGGCGACGGCGCAGCCCCGCAGTTGGAAACGCCATTTTTCGCTAAAGGCGCGATTATCGTGCTCTTTTATCTGCGGCTGCGGCGTATCGTTATCCAGCGCTACAATCACCAGATCGAGATCCGGCCCAAGCTGGCCAAGGCGATCGGCAAAGCTGCCGCGCAGCTTCCAGCGCTGTTCACCCCGGCGGCCAATAATGATTTTGCCCAGGTTATGTTCCCGGGCATAGCGCAGTACCGCGCGTTCTTCAGAAGGATCGGAAAGGGTGGCGGTTTCAGCCCCTAATTCTTGCGCCAGCCGCAACGCGCGCAGGATGGCTCGCCGTTGGTTCTCCGGCAGGCGGTGCAGCTTCGGGGTTTCGACATACACGGCATGCCAGTGGCAACCGAGGCGTGCCGCGAGCCTTGCAGCGATACGCACCAGCTTTTCGCTACCGCTGTTATGGCCGACGCATAACAGGATGCTGTCCCGGGTGTGCCAGACCTTTTCACGCCCCTGGTTATCGCGGAAGGCCCGCATTTGATCGTCAACGCGGTCGGCGGTGCGGCGTAGTGCCAGCTCACGTAGGGCGATCAGGTTACCTTTACGGAAGAAATGCTCGATGGCGCGTTCGGCCTGGCCTGGGATATAGACCTTACCTTCGTTGAGCCGCTGACGTAGATCGTCTGGGGGCAGGTCCACCAACACCACTTCGGTCGCTTCGTCAAACACGTGGTCAGGCACGGTTTCCCTGACCCGTACTCCGGTGATGCCGCCGACGACGTCGTTCAGGCTTTCCAGATGCTGGACGTTAACCGTGGTCAGCACATCGATACCGGCATCCAGCAGTTCGTCCACATCCTGCCAACGTTTGGGATGGCGTGAACCTTGGGCGTTACTGTGCGCCAGCTCATCCATCAGGATCAGGGCCGGATGGCGTGCCAAAGCGGCATCGAGGTCGAACTCTTGCACCTGGCGGCCACGATGTTGGATGCGTTTTGCTGGCAGGATCGACAGTCCTTGCAGCAACGCTGCCGTTTCCTGGCGGCCGTGGGTTTCCACCACGCCAATCAGCACGTCTAGCCCCTGCGCCCGTTGCCGTTGAGCTTCCTGCAACATGGCGTAGGTTTTACCTACCCCGGCGCAGGCCCCGAAGAAGACTTTCAGTTTGCCGCGTGGCTTTTCATTGGCTAACGCCAGCAGGCTGTCTGGGTCGGGGCGTTGCAGTTCGTCATCCACCATCAGAGTTCCTTGTTTACCCATGCAAAGCGGGTTCGGCAATGCCGAACCCTTTATTTAGCTACTTTTTATCACGTCTTCAGTTATTTCAACGCATCCAGCGCCATATTCAGCTTCAGCACGTTGACCACCGATTCCCCCATAAAATTGGGCGTGGCACGATCGGTGTTTTCATCAATCAGTTTGGCAATCTGCTCCTGTGGCAACTGACGTGCGTTGGCGACACGCGCTATCTGGTACTTGGCGGCAGCCAGCGAAATCTGCGGATCCAGGCCACTGCCGGAAGCGGTCAGCAGATCGACCGGGATCGGCCCGCTCATCGCCGGGTTAGCCTGGCGCAGCTGCGTTGCCCGCTCACCGATCGCTTTATCCAGCGCCGGGTTGGTGGCGGCCAGATTACTGCCGCCGGATGCCATCGCATTATAGGCCGAATCGCTGGTGGCAGAAGGACGACCCCAGAAATAACCCGGTTGGGTGAAGTTCTGGCCAATCAACGCCGAGCCGACCGCTTTATCCCCTTGATAGATCAACGAGCCGTTGGCCGCTCCGCTGAACAGCAACTGTGACAGCCCGGTGGTGAGTAATGGGTAAGCGATACCGGTGATCGCCGTCAACAGGATCAGCATAACCAGAGAAGGACGTAAATAAGACATCATAAATTCCTCGTTATCTTAGCCGGCCATATTCAGCGCGGTCAGCAGCAGGTCGATCAGCTTGATACCCACGAACGGTACCAGCAGGCCACCCACACCATACAGCCACAGGTTACGGCGCAGCAGAGCAGCGGCGCTCATTGCTTTGTAACTCACCCCTTTCAACGCCAGTGGGATAAGGAAGACGATCACCAGAGCGTTGAAGATCACCGCCGACATAATCGCCGAGGCGGGGGAGTGCAACTGCATCACGTTCAGCGCATTCAACTGCGGATAGGTTGCCGCGAAGGCCGCCGGGATAATGGCAAAGTACTTCGCCACATCGTTGGCGATACTGAAGGTGGTCAGTGAACCGCGCGTCATCAGCATCTGCTTACCGATATGCACCACTTCGATCAGCTTGGTCGGGTTGGAGTCCAGATCGACCATGTTGCCCGCTTCCTTGGCCGCCTGCGTCCCCGAGTTCATGGCAACCGCCACGTCGGCCTGCGCCAGTGCAGGGGCGTCGTTGGTGCCGTCGCCGGTCATCGCAACCAGGCGTCCTTCCGCCTGATACTGACGGATCAGCGCCAGTTTGGCCTCTGGCGTGGCTTCCGAAAGGAAGTCATCCACACCGGCTTCAGCTGCGATGGCGGCGGCGGTCAGGCGGTTATCCCCGGTGATCATCACCGTCTTGATACCCATCTTGCGCAGTTCGGCAAAGCGTTCTTTAATCCCGCCTTTGACGATGTCTTTCAGCGCCACGACCCCCAGCACGCGTGGCCCTTCGGCGACCACCAACGGCGTACCGCCGGTACGAGCGACGCTTTCAACCAACTCATCTACTGCACGTGGGAAGTGGCCATTGTTGGATTCGACGTGGCGGCGAATGGCGTCCACCGCCCCTTTACGGATCATCCGGTCCTGCACGTTGACGCCGCTCATACGGGTTTGCGCAGAGAAAGGCACGAAGGTGGCATTCAACGCCTGCAAATCACGTTCGCGCAGGTTGAAGCGCTGCTTGGCCAGCACCACGATACTGCGGCCTTCCGGCGTTTCATCGGCTAGCGAAGAGAGTTGGGCGGCATCGGCCAGCTCTTGCTCTTTTACCCCAGGTGCCGGCAGGAATTCGGATGCCTGACGGTTACCGAGGGTGATGGTGCCGGTCTTGTCCAACAGCAGTACGTCAACGTCACCGGCGGCCTCAACGGCGCGCCCGCTGGTGGCAATCACGTTGGCCCCCAGCATGCGGCTCATCCCGGCGACGCCGATAGCGGACAATAGCCCACCGATGGTGGTCGGGATCAGACAGACCAGCAAGGCCACCAACACGGTGATCGACACTATGCTGCCGCTGCCTGCGGCTTCCACGCTGTATTGCGAGTAAGGGAACAGGGTTGCGGTCGCCAGTACGAACACGATAGTCAACGCCACCAGCAAAATGGTCAGCGCCACTTCGTTTGGGGTTTTACGGCGTTTGGCACCTTCGACCATGGCGATCATACGATCGAGGAAGGTTTCCCCTGGGTTAACGCTACACTGCACCACCAGCCAGTCGGACAGAATACGCGTCCCGCCGGTCACGGAGGAGAAGTCACCACCGGATTCACGGATCACCGGTGCAGATTCTCCGGTGATGGCGCTTTCATCGACCGATGCGCCGCCTTCCAGCACTTCGCCATCGCAAGGGATAGTATCGCCAGCTTCTACCAGCACGATATCCCCTTTACGCAGGCTCTCGGCCGAGACTTTCTCGGTGGCACCATCACGCTTAGGCGTGGCGAGTTTCTTCGCCCAACTGGTTTTCTTGGTGCCTTTCAGGCTTTCTGCCTGAGCCTTGCTGCGTCCTTCCGCCAGCGCCTCGGCGAAGTTGGCGAACAGCACGGTAAACCACAGCCACATGGCGATGCTGCCGGTAAAGGCCGCGCTACCTTCGGCGTTGCCTGAAAGCACCGCCAGCCAAATGACTGAAGTCAGGATACTGCCGAGGTACACCACGAACATCACCGGGTTACGCCACTGAACGCGTGGGTCCAGCTTTTTCACCGCATCGATCAGCGCGGTACGCATCAGTGCCGGTTCAAACAGTGCGCGTTGTTTGCGAGTCATCTTGTTCTTCTCTCTGTTATGACTGTTAATTGGCCAACCACAGTTGTAAATGTTCGGCTACCGGGCCTAGCGCCAGCGCTGGGACAAAGGTCAAGGCACCGACCAGCAGGATGGTACCAACCAACAGGCCGATAAACAGTGGCCCGTAGGTTGGCAGCGTGCCGTTACCCGCCGGTTGGCGTTTTTTGACACACAGCGAACCCGCAATGGCCAGCACCGGCAGGATCACCCCGAAGCGGCCAACAAACATCGCCAAGGCCAGCAGCAGGTTGTAGAACGGCGTGTTGACGCTCAGGCCAGCAAAGGCGCTACCGTTGTTGTTGGCTGCCGAAGAGAAGGCATACAGCACTTCACTGAAGCCATGCGCCCCTGGGTTGAGGATGCCAGCACGGCCAGCGTCGGTAGCAATTGCCAACGCGGTGCCCAGCAGTACCAAGGTCGGCGTCACCAGGATTGCCAGCGCGGTCATCTTCATGTCATAAACATCGATCTTCTTGCCGAGATATTCCGGCGTGCGGCCAATCATCAGCCCGGCGATAAACACCGTCAGCAGCACGAACAGCAGCATGCCGTACAGGCCGGAACCGACGCCGCCGAACACGACCTCGCCAATCTGCATCAGCCACATCGGCACCATGCCACCCAGCGCGGTAAAGGAGTCATGCATGGCGTTGACCGCACCGCAGGAGGCCGCAGTGGTCACCACTGAGAACATGCTGCTGGCGAGAATGCCAAAGCGGGACTCTTTACCTTCCATATTGATGTTGCTGCTACTGCCAAGCGCGCTCAGATGCGGGTTGCCAGCCAGTTCAGCGTTCATCACCACGATCACCGCAACGATAAAGATCAGCGCCATGGCCCAGATCAGCGCGTGACCCTGACGGTTTTCACCAGACACCTGACCAAAGGCGAAGCACAGGGCGCAAGGGATCAGGAAGATCGCCAGCATCTGCACAAAGTTGGTCAATACGGTGGGGTTTTCAAACGGATGCGCCGAGTTTGCACCGAAGAAGCCGCCACCGTTGGTGCCGAGCATCTTGATCGCTTCCTGAGAAGCCACTGGCCCCATTGGCAAGGTCTGCTGTGCTCCTTCCAGCGTGGTCACATGCAGGTAAGGCAGGAAGTTCTGCAATGTTCCCTGGCTGACGAAGAACAGCGCGATCAGCAGTGACAGCGGTAGCAGCACATAGAGAGTAATGCGCAGGATATCAATCCAGGCGTTACCGATGGTGGCGCTGGAACGGCGTGCAAAGGCCCGGATCAGGGCAAAGGCAACGGCGATACCGGTGGCGGCAGACAGGAAGTTCTGTACCGTCAATCCGGCCATCTGGCTGAGATAGCTGAGGGTGTTTTCCCCGCTGTAGGCCTGCCAGTTGGTATTGGTGACGAAGCTGACGGCAGTATTGAACGCCAGATCCCAAGATAAACCGGGGAACCCTTGCGGGTTGAGCGGTAAAGAACCCTGTGCCATCAGCAGCACCAACAGCAGCACCAAACCGAGGATATTGAACCACAGGATCGCCAGTGCGTATTGCCACCAGGTCATCTCGGCGGTGTCATTACCACAGCAACGCCAGACGGCTGCTTCCACATGGCGCAGCACCGGTAGCGGCTCTCCCTCGATCAGGCGAGCCATAAAGCTGCCCAGGGGACGGGCCAGCACCAGAAGCACCAGCACAAAGCTGGCGATCAACAAGAAGGCTGAAGCTGCCATCAGAAGTCCTCCGCATTAAACAGGGCATAAACCAGATAGCCCAACAGCAGCAGAACCAACAGCGCACCACCAATAACGCTGAAACTCACGGGACACCTCCAGAGGTGTTGTTTTTGATAGCCTGAGTGTAGGGAGGGCAGTAGAAAGAAGATGAAAAAATAGCGTGGCCGGGTGTAAAAAAAGTATAAAAATGATTGAAATAACGGCAAAAAATGGCGGTTTTATACGCAGCAAGGCGTGAGCGGATGGGGTGTTGGCATAAAAATCCGTTTAACGACCCCGGCAACGCCAAGAAACCACAATGTAACCAATGTTAAGTTAGTTATTAACCTTGATGTAACAAAATTACGTTGTGGAGGCCTTTTTTGTGCTCTTTTTGCGCATTTTGGTGGTCGGATGAGTTGTAAAATTACACCCTGTGCGGTAATATTTTGTTCAGTTTCCAATTGGCCATCATTTATCGTTTTGCATTGCGTCGGGTCCTGACAACCTGGCGCGGATGTTTTTAAGGAGGTTCGTATGTCTAACTACCAAGCCTATCCGTTGCATCGGGTCCTCCTGCGCCGTAGCGCAGTGATTCTGGTCGGTGTTCTTGCCTTGCCGGTGATGCTGTTCCGTGCCGATCGCGCACGTTTTTACAGCTATTTACACCGCGTCTGGTCAAAAACCAGCAATAAACCGGTCTGGCTGCAACAGGCAGAAACGGCGTCCTGCGATTTTTATTAATCCTGGCCCGTTGCAATACTAAGAACCCTCGCCCCTTTGGCGGGGGTTTTTGCGTTTTAAGCCGCAGTAACGCATTAACTCCTCTACACTTCTAGCATTAACCCGTTGGTGGGAGACAAGATATGAGCAACAAGATCCCTATCGGAATCAGCGCTTGCCTGTTGGGCAGTGCGGTGCGTTTCGATGGCGGCCATAAACGCTGCGAATTTGCCGTGGAACAATTGGCGCCCTATGTCACGTTTGAGCCGATTTGTCCCGAAATGGCGATTGGCTTGCCAACGCCACGGCCTGCACTGCGTTTGGTTAAAAACCAACAGCAGACGCGGCTGCTCCACAGCAATGACCCCAATGTAGATCTTACCGAACGGATGCAACAGTTCTCTGAGCTGCGGGTTAGCCAGTTGCAACATTTATGCGGTTACATAGTCTGCGCAAAATCGCCTACTTGCGGAATGGAGCGGGTCAAGCTCTGGGACGAGAACGGCCAGGGGGCGCGTAAAAGTGGCGTTGGGCTGTTTGCCGCCGAACTGCTCCAGCAAATGCCGTGGTTGCCGGTAGAAGAAGACGGTCGTCTGACCGATCCCGTGCTGCGGGAAAACTTTGTTGAACGGGTGTTTGCCCTTTATGAACTGAATATGCTGTGGCGCCAGGGGTTAACTCGTGGCGGGCTGATCGCTTTTCATAGCCGTTATAAACTTTCACTGTTGGCGCATTCACAACCGGAGTACCGGGAGCTGGGGCGTTTCGTCGCGGATATTGAACGCTGGGAGTCGCTGGACGCTTTTGCGGTGGAATATCGCCAGCGCCTGATGAGGCTATTGCAACACAAGGCGACACGGCGCAACCACACCAACGTCTTGATGCATGTTCAGGGTTACTTCCGCCGCCAGCTCAGCAGCTCTCAGCGCCAGGAATTGGCCAGTCTTATCGACCACTATCGCCAGGGCATGCAACCGCTGCTGGCACCGATTACGCTGTTAAAACATTACATGGCCGAATATCCTGATAGCTATCTGGCGCAACAGCGCTATTTTGAGCCCTACCCGGAGGCGCTGCGCCTGCGCTACGGCCATTAACCCGCAAGGAGTGTTATGACCACGCATCTGGTCTGGTTGCGTAACGATCTGCGCATTACGGACAATAAAGCCCTCTCCGCCGCCTGTAGCGATCCGCAAGCCAAGGTAATGGCGGTATTTATCGCTACACCCGCGCAATGGCGGCAGCACAATATGGCACCACGCCAGGCGGCGTTTATTCACGCTAATCTGCTACAGGTACAAGCGGCGCTGGCGGCTCGGGGCATTGAACTGATTTGCCATCAGGGCGACGATTTTGCCGGTTCGGTTAACTGGCTGGTGGAGTTCTGCCAGCGCCAGCAGGTCGCGGCCCTGTTTTACAACCGTCAGTATGAAATCAATGAGCGTCAACGTGACGCCCGCCTTGAGCAGGCGTTGGCCGGGCAGGTGAGCTGCCACAGCTTTGATGATAGCCTGCTGTTGCCCCCCGGCAGCGTGCAAACCGGCAACGGCGAGATGTACAAGGTCTATACGCCCTTTCGCAAAGCCTTTCTCCAGCGGTTGACCGAGTCCGATGTGAGCTCTCTGCCGGCCCCACGCCCGCGTGGGGAAGCCGTTGGTTTTACCGCAGCGGCGGCGTTCGATTATCCCTTGGCTGAAGTGGGAGAGGGCTATCCCGCAGGCGAAGAGGCTGCATTGCACAGGCTGCGTGCTTTCTGCCGCGAGCAGGTGCAAGACTATGCCGCACAGCGCGATTTGCCCGCCATTGCCGGCACCAGCAATCTGTCACCCTATCTGGCTATTGGCGTTATCTCCCCGCGCCAGTGCGTCAACCGTCTGCGCGTCGAGTGCCCTGATGTGCTGGAAGATCCGCAAAGTGGCGCTTTCTGTTGGCTTAATGAGCTGATCTGGCGAGAATTTTATCGTCACCTGATGGTGGCGTATCCTGCGTTATGCAAGCACCGTCCCTTTATCACCTGGACGGATAAGGTATGCTGGCAACGCAACGACGCGGCGTTACTGGCCTGGCAACAGGGCAATACCGGTTACCCGATTGTCGATGCTGCCATGCGTCAGCTCAATCAAACCGGCTGGATGCATAATCGCCTGCGGATGATCGTGGCCAGCTTCCTGGTCAAGGATTTGCTGATCGACTGGCGCGCAGGTGAACAGTATTTCATGTCCCAATTGCTGGATGGCGATCTGGCCGCCAACAACGGTGGCTGGCAGTGGGCCGCCTCTACCGGCACCGATGCCGCACCTTATTTCCGCATCTTTAACCCGACCACTCAGGGCGAACGTTTTGATCCAAAAGGCACTTTTATCCGTAAATGGTTGCCTGAACTGGCGGATGTACCGGACAATGAGCTCCATCAACCCCATCGCTGGGCGGAAAAGCAGCAGCAGGTTCTGAATTATCCGCCGCCGATAGTCCAACACCAGCAGGCTCGGCTGGAGACGTTGGCGGCTTTTGAAGCGGCCAAGCGAGGGGGACTTTAAAGTAACAGCAAGGAGCTTCCTGATGATGAAGAAACTACTGGCCCTGTGCCTGGGCGGCTATTCCGCGTTGGCCGTGGCCGGTTTTGACGTAGTGGCGCTGGGCGTCGACGGTGGCGTCAGCGACGGCAATCTGACTTCTTATCTGATCCGCAGTGATAGCCAGACGCAGTATCTGGCACTGGATGCCGGGACGCTGCTGCCGGGGATTGCCAAAGGGCTGGAAAAGGGCAGTTTTCCTCAGGTCACGCCCGAGCTGGCGGCTCCCTACACCCCACAGGGCTATATCTTCCGTCAACTGATTGGCGGTTACTTCATTAGCCACGGCCATCTGGATCACGTCGCTGGGCTGATCCTCGGTTCACCGGAAGACAGTAAGAAAACCGTTTATGCGCAGGCCGATACCGTATTGACGCTACGCAATCACTATTTTAACTGGAAAGCCTGGCCCAACTTTACCGATGCCGGTAATGGCTCGCGGCTGGGCACTTACCGTTTGCAAACGGTACGCCCGCTGCAGCGTGTCACCCTGGGCCTGACCGGTTTGAGCGGGGTGATGTACCCCCTTAGCCACGATCGCTATCCCTCATCGATGTTGCTGGTGGCCGACCGTGAAGGATCATTTGCCTACTTTGGCGATACCGGGCCGGACGCGCTGGAGCAGTCTCGTAATTTGGATAGCGCCTGGCGCGAGTTGGGGCCGCTGATTGAGCAGAAGAAGCTAAAGGGCATGATTATCGAAGCCTCTTACCCGAACGAGGTGGATGACAAGCACCTGTATGGTCATCTGACCCCGGCCTGGCTACTGAAAGAGCTGAAAAATCTACAGCAGTACAGCGGCGGAGAGGGATCGTTAAAAGATCTGCCGGTGATCATCAGCCACATCAAGCCCAGCTTGAAACAGGGAGAAGATGTGCGTGCTACCATCAAGCAACAGCTGGATCAGGGCAACGATCTGGGGGTGAAATTTATCCTGATGGAACAGGGCGATCGGCAACAATTTTGAATGAGAGTGAGATGACTATGCATAACCTAGATCTGGAACATCTGATCAACAGCGAACTCAACTGTGCGGCCTTCCAGGACTACGCGCCAAATGGCCTACAGGTGGAAGGGCGGGCGCATGTGCAGCGCATTGTGACGGGAGTGACGGCCTGCCAGGCATTGTTGGATGCGGCGGTGGAACATCAGGCGGATGCCATAGTGGTGCATCATGGTTACTTCTGGAAAAACGAAGCACCCGCGGTGCGCGGCATGAAGCGTAACCGGCTGAAAACTCTGCTGAGCAATGATATCAATCTGTATGGCTACCACTTACCGCTGGATGCACACCCGGAACTGGGTAATAACGCGCAGTTGGCAAAGGCGTTGGGCATCCGCATGCTCGGTGAGATCGAGCCTTTGGTGCCGCACGGAGAATTTGAGCAACCGCTCAGTGCAGGTGAACTGCAACAGCGTATCGAAAGCCGTCTTGGCCGCGCGGTACTGCACTGTGGCGATAATGCTCCGCAGGCAATCCGTCGGGTGGCCTGGTGTACCGGTGGCGGCCAGGGATTTATCGACAGCGCTGCGCGATTTGGCGTTGATGCGTTTATCAGCGGAGAGGTTTCTGAGCAAACGATTCATACGGCGCGGGAGATGGGGGTGCACTTTTTTGCCGCCGGCCATCACGCGACGGAACGCGGTGGGATCAAGGCGTTAGGCGAGTGGTTAGCGCAACATCACGGCTTTGACGTCACCTTTATCGATATCCCCAATCCGGCCTGATTTGCCTATGGGTTCGGTAAAACGAACCCTTTAGCGCTGCTAATCCCTTATATTCCCGAAGGTTGCTCTCTTGACAGCCGACGTTACGTCCCGCATAACTGATACGCTTTTCAAATAATAAAATACCCTGTGAACTTCAAGTTGCTACCCAGTGACCCGCTCATTCGTTCGTGAGCGGTCAGTCATGCTGCGGCTTGAAACACGACGAGTATAAGGAGATAGGGGTGCAACGAGCACAATATTACCTGCTAGGGGAACGCGCTGTAGTGCTTGAATTGGCACCCCCGGTGACGCTGCAAAGTCAGCAGCGCATCTGGGCATTGGCAGAAAAGTTAAATCACCACGCTGACGTGCGGGAAGTGGTGCCAGGAATGAATAACCTGACGCTGTTGCTGTATACGCCGCAGGCCGATGCCGAGGCGATGCTGGAACTGCTGCGTCAAGGATGGGAAGGCAACGAAAGTCTGGTGCCAGAGTCCCGTAATGTCGATATCCCGGTGATCTATGGGGGTGAATATGGCCCAGACCTGGATGAGGTGGCGCGCCATACCGGCATGACGCCGCAACAGGTGGTGGAATGCCATTCATCGACCGCGTATGTGGTTTATTTCCTGGGATTCCAACCTGGTTTTACCTATCTGGGAGGGATGCCGGAGCGTCTGGCCACTCCTCGCCGAGCGGAACCGCGTCTGTCTGTTGCTGCGGGTTCTGTGGGGATCGGTGGCGGCCAGACGGGGATCTATCCGCTGGTTACGCCGGGTGGTTGGCAACTGATTGGCCGCACGCCACTGGCGCTGTTTAATCCTAATGAAATGCCGCCGACGCTGCTGCGCCCGGGCGATAACGTGCGCTTTGTACCGCAAAAGGGGGGCGTATGCTGAAGATCTTGCGAGCTGGTATTTACACCACCGTCCAGGACCTGGGGCGTAACGGCTTCCGGCGTTTGGGCATCAGCCAGGGCGGCGCTCTGGATATCCCCGCGCTGAAAATAGCCAACCTGCTGGTGGGCAACCCGGCTGAAGCGGCCGGGTTAGAGATCACGCTGGGGCAATTCAGTGCCGAATTTACCCATAATGGGTGGATTGCGCTGACCGGTGCGGGCTGCGATGCTCAGTTGGACGGCAAATCTTTGTGGACGGGCTGGCGCTATCCGGTAAAAAAAGGCCAGCAACTGACGCTGAAGATGCCTAAACGCGGGATGCGTAGCTATCTGGCGGTGTCTGGTGGCATCAATGTGCCGGAGATGCTGGGCTCACGCAGCACCGATCTGAAAGCGGGCTTTGGTGGATTGGAAGGTCGTCAGTTGAAGGAAGGCGACCTGCTGCCAGCGGGTAAGCCGCAGGCGCTGCCGACTACGGTCATCGGTGTGAAACAGCCGCTGTTCAGCAACCGGATAAGGGTGTTGACCGGGCCGGAGTATGACGAGTTCAGCCAACAGGCGCAGGACGATTTCTGGCGCACTGCTTGGCAGCTCAGTCCGCAGAGTAACCGCATGGGGTATCGCCTGCACGGTGGTAGTGCCCTGACGCGCACCACTGAACGGGAAATGCTCTCCCATGGCCTGATACCTGGCGTCATCCAGGTTCCACACAACGGTCAGCCTATCGTCTTGATGGCCGATGCTCAGACTACCGGGGGATACCCGCGTATTGCCTGCGTGATCGAGGCCGATCTGTTCCACTTGGCGCAGATCCGCCTGGGGGATGCGCTTCACTTTATCCCCTGCACCCTGGCAGAGGCGCA
Source organism: Serratia sp. 14-2641 (assembly GCF_001692375.1). NCBI lineage: Bacteria > Pseudomonadati > Pseudomonadota > Gammaproteobacteria > Enterobacterales > Yersiniaceae > Serratia > Serratia sp. 14-2641. The sequence continues at coordinate 287,698 of NZ_LXKR01000077.1, forward strand.
GCGCGCCAAGGCTGAGCAGGATCACTTTATTCAACAGATTGCCTGGGGGGTTAAATGATCGTCGATTTGAATGCCGATCTCGGTGAAGGTTGCGCCAATGACGAAGCGTTGTTGCAGTTGGTCAGCTCGGCCAATATTGCCTGCGGCTTCCATGCCGGGGATGCCCAGACCATGCGCCAATCGGTGCGCTGGGCGTTGCAATACGGTGTGGCGATTGGTGCCCATCCCAGTTTCCCGGATCGGGAAAACTTCGGCCGCACCCGGATGCAGTTACCGGTAGAAACGGTGTATGCCCAAGTGGTGTATCAGTTGGGTGCGCTGGCCGCCATTACCCGTGCTGAAGGCGGCGTGATGGTGCATGTGAAACCGCACGGCATGCTCTACAACCAGGCGGCGGTGGAGCCTGAACTGGCCGAAACCATCGCTCGTGCAGTGTATGCGGTAGATCCTTCGTTACGCTTGGTGGGGTTGGCTGGCAGTGAGCTGATCCGCGCAGGTGAAAAACTGGGGTTGGCGACGCGGCAGGAAGTGTTTGCCGATCGTGGCTATCAGGCCGATGGAACATTGGTACCTCGTGGGCAACCTGGGGCACTGATCGCCAGTGATGAACTGGCATTGCAACAGACGCTGGAAATGGTTCGCCACCAGCGTGTACGAACCATTGAGGGGGGCTGGGCCTCCGTCAAGGCTGAAACCGTTTGCCTGCACGGCGACGGGGAACATGCGCTGGCCTATGCCAGGAAGCTGAGAGAGAGCTTTGCTCAGCAGCAGATTGGCGTCAGCGCCACATAAAAAAATAATGACTACAGCAAACACAACATTGCCCGTAAGACCGAGGGCGACAAGAGGGACGTTAATATGGAACAAGCGGTAAACCTCTGGCCACTGATAGGCATCGCTGCCATCGTGGTTGGATTTGTATTGCGTTTTAACCCGGTGCTGGTGGTGATCGCCGCCGGTATTATCACCGGGCTGGCAGCTTTGATGCCGCTGGATGTCATTTTGGAAAAGCTCGGCGAGGGCTTTCTCAATACCCGTAACCTGCCGCTGATCCTGCTGTTGCCGCTGCCGATTATCGGGCTGTTAGAGCGCCACGGCTTGAAAGAGCGTGCGCAGGCGTGGATTGCCAAAATCAAAAGCGCCACCGCAGGGCGTTTACTGATCGTTTACCTGTTTGTGCGTGAAGTGACGGCGGCAATGGGGCTGACCAGCCTGGGCGGCCAACCTCAGATGGTACGTCCGCTGTTGGCACCGATGGCGGAGGGGGCGACGGAAAACCGCTATGGGGAACTGCCGGAACGTGTGCGCTATCGTCTGCGGGCAATGTCTGCCGCGACCGATAACGTCGGGCTGTTCTTTGGCGAAGACATTTTTGTCGCCTTTGGCGCGATCATCTTTATGCATAATTTTATGCTGGAATCCGGCGGCATTCAGACCGAACCGCTGCACATTGCGCTGTGGGGGATCCCAACGGCGATCTTTGCCTTCCTGATCCACTCGTTCCGTTTGTACCGCATGGACAAGCAACTCAACGCTGAACTGAGCAAACTTAACCAGGCTGCGTTGCAGGCCAAGGGAGAAGGCCAATGATATTCCAACAACAATATCTCTATTGGCTGGCGGGCGCGGTATTACTGATCGTCGCCGCGATGTCGTTTGGCGATAAGGCCAACCCACGTCGTATCTCTACCGGTCTGTTCTGGGCCTTGTATGGATTGATCTTCCTGGTGGGGGATTGGACCTATGGGCTGTTTGGCTCAGGGGCCGAAGCCAAACGTCAACTGCATATCACCGTGGGGGTTCTGGTGGTGGTGATGGCTCTGATCGCCGGTTTTGGCGGTGTGCGTCTTGGCAGCTATCATCAGCGCAGCCAGCAAGAGCGCGAAACCAGTGCTAAACGCTTGGGCAACCGTCTGTTTATCCCGGCGCTGGCGATCCCGGTCGTCACGGTGATCGGTGTGCTGCTGTTCAATAATATCCCGGCCTTGCAACAGGCGGTGTTTGGCAGCGGTAACCACTCCACCTTGATCACGCTGTTCTCCATGACCCTCGGCTGTTTGCTTGGCCTGGTTATTGCGGTGAAGATGACCCGTGAGAAAATGTCGCAGCCAGTGCAGGAAGCTCGTCGTCTGTTGGATTCCATCGGCTGGGCCTTCATCCTGCCGCAGATCCTGGCTACTCTTGGCCTGCTGTTCACCGTTGCGGGCGTTGGTACGGCTATCTCCCACTTAACGCAGGAATACCTGGCGGTAGATAACCGCTTTATCGCCGTAGCGGTGTATGCCATCGGCATGGCCGTGTTGACCATGATCATGGGGAACGCGTTTGCGGCTTTCCCGATTGTCACTGCGGGTATCGGTATTCCGATCCTGGTACTGCAACATGGTGGTAACCCCGCGGTGATGGCGGCTATCGGCATGTTCTCCGGCTATTGCGGCACGTTGATGACGCCAATGGCTGCTAACTTTAATATTGTACCGGCGGCGTTACTGGAGTTGCCGGACAAGAATGCGGTCATCAAGGCGCAGATACCGACCGGGGTCACGTTGCTATTGGTTAACGTATTCCTGCTTTATTTCCTGATGTTCCTCTAGGAGAACGCATGCAGAAAGTATTGATTACCGGCTTTGAGCCGTTTGACGGCGAGCGTGTCAACCCATCCTGGGAGGTAGTGAAGCAGCTTAACGATCTGGAGCTTGGCGGGGCGCACATTATTGCACGCCAGCTCCCTTGCGTCTTCGGTGAGGCGTTGACGGTGTTGAACGCGGCCATTGACGAAGTTCAGCCAGCGATGGTGTTGGCGATCGGCCAGGCGGGGGGGCGCACCGACATCACGCTGGAGCGCGTCGCTATTAACGTCGATGACGCGCGTATTCCCGATAATCAGGGACAGCAGCCGATCGACCAGGCCATTGTGGCTGACGGCCCGGCGGCCTATTTCAGCACCTTGCCGATCAAGGCGGTGGTAAATGCGATGCGTGAGGCTGGCATTCCGGCCTCGGTATCACAAACCGCCGGGACCTATGTCTGTAACCATGTGATGTACGGTCTGTTACACCGCTTAAGCGGGCAGCAGGTGGTGAAGGGCGGTTTTATCCATATCCCTTACCTGCCTGAGCAGGCAGCACAGCATCCTGGTGCGCCGAGTATGGCAGCTCAGACGGTGCTGTTTGCTTTGGAAATGGCGATTTCGATTGCCTTGCAGGTAGAGCATGACTTGAAAGTGGTGGGTGGCGCCACGCATTGAGGTGATTTATGCTACCTCCATGTTAACCTTAGGGTTCGGCTTGCCGGACCCTTTTCAATCAAGGAGTTGTCCATGCCAGAAGGGCCGGAGATCCGCCGGGCGGCAGATAAGCTGGCGGCGGTGATGATCGATCAGCCACTGACCGAAGTCTGGTTTGCTTTCCCGCAACTGAAACACTATCAGGGCGAGCTGGTCGGTGAACGTATCACTGCCATTGAACCGCGTGGTAAAGCCTTGTTAACCGATTTTTCCAACGGTTTGACCATGTACAGCCACAACCAGCTTTACGGCGTGTGGAAGGTGGTGCGAGAGGGCGAAACGCCAGAAACCAAGCGCGATCTGCGCGTACGACTGGAGACTGCCGAGTGGGCGATCTTGTTGTACAGCGCTTCGGATATCACCATTGCGCCGCGCGGTGAGATTGAGCAACACCCGTTCTTAAAGCGTATTGGCCCTGACGTGCTGGATATGGCTTTGACCGTACAGCAGGTGGAACAGCGGCTGTTATCGCCGGCGTTTTGTAAGCGCCAGTTAGGCGGGATGCTGCTGGATCAGTCTTTTCTGGCAGGTCTGGGCAATTACCTGCGAGCCGAGATTTTGTGGCAGGCAGAACTGGCACCCAAGCATAAACCGCAGGATCTCACCCCTGATGCGCTGCATCAGTTGGCGCAGGCGCTGTTGGATATTCCACGTATTTCATACCAGACCCGTGGTCAGGTAGATGAAAATCGCCATCATGGCACGCTGTTCAGCTTCAAGGTGTTTCATCGCAGTGGTGAGCCTTGCCCTCGCTGTGGGGCAATGATCGAGAAAACGGCGCTATCTTCGCGACCGTTCTATTGGTGCCCGGTTTGCCAGAAGTAACCCATAAAAAAACGCTGCCAGTGGGGCAGCGTTAAGTCGATAGAGTCATTAGCCGAGTTGGGGCGAATATGACGCCCCTGCTAAAGCTTACTTCTTAACCTGAGACTTGAACTCACGCTCGGCATAGCCGGTATACAGCTGACGTGGGCGAGCGATCTTGATGCCTTCGTCGTGCATTTCGTTCCAGTGGGCAATCCAGCCAATGGTACGGGCAATCGCGAAGATCACCGTAAACATGGAAGAAGGAATACCCATCGCTTTCAGGATGATACCTGAATAGAAATCGACGTTCGGGTACAGTTTCTTCTCGATGAAGTACGGGTCGTTCAACGCGATGTGTTCCAGCTCCATCGCGACCTGCAGCAGGTTGTCGTCTTTCTTGTTCAGTTCTTTCAATACTTCGTGACAGGTTTCACGCATCACGGTGGCGCGTGGATCGTAGTTTTTGTACACGCGGTGGCCAAAGCCCATCAGACGGAACGAGTCATTCTTGTCTTTAGCGCGCTTGATGAACTCAGGGATGTGCTCAACGGTTTTGATCTCTTCGAGCATCTTCAGTGCTGCTTCGTTGGCACCGCCGTGCGCTGGCCCCCACAGGGAAGCGATACCGGCCGCGATACAGGCAAACGGGTTGGCACCGGATGAACCGGCGGTACGCACGGTGGAGGTGGACGCGTTCTGCTCATGGTCGGCATGCAGGATCAGAATACGATCCATGGCGCGTTCCAGCACCGGGTTCACCACGTACTCTTCGCAAGGTGTAGCAAACATCATGCGCAGGAAGTTACCGGCATAGGACAGGTCGTTGCGTGGATAAACAAACGGCTGGCCGAGAGAATACTTGTAACACATCGCTGCCACGGTAGGCATTTTGGACAGCAGGCGGAACGCGGTGATCTCACGGTGACGTTCATTGTTGACGTCCAGCGCATCGTGATAGAACGCAGCCAGGGCACCTGTTACCCCGCACAGCACCGCCATTGGGTGCGAGTCACGGCGGAAACCACGGAACAGATGGGTGATCTGGTCGTGGATCATGGTGTGACGGGTTACCGTGGTTTTGAAGGTTTCGAACTCTTCAGCGCTCGGGGTTTCGCCGTACAGCAGGATGTAGCACACCTCCAGGTAGGAGGACTCTTTTGCCAACTGCTCAATCGGGAAGCCGCGATGCAGCAGGATACCTTTGTCGCCGTCGATGAACGTGATTTTGGATTCACAGGAAGCGGTAGAAGTAAAGCCGGGATCAAATGTGAAATAACCTTTGGAGCCCAGGGCGCGTACGTCAATAACATCAGGGCCCAGTGAAGGGGTGAGTACGCCCAGTTCGATCGGAGCTTCGCCGTTGTTGATGCTTAGCGTCGCTTTCTTATCAGTCATTTACAGTCTCCTTAACGCCTTATTTTAAAAACCTCTAACAACTGAAATACCTTAAATCTCCGCAGGTTGCCCGCATTAAAGTCGAGCGAACGCTAACTCTGTGAGCGACAGCGCATTTGCGCCGGTAGGGGACAGAGTTTGCACCAGGCGAACAAGACGGGTTAGCAGCCGTTAACGATTCATCGGGATTCGTTATTTTCTTTTAATCATTACCTACGATCTGTTTGGAATGTTAACCACATACACTATCGCTACACTCTTGCATAACTTGTGCTTAGGGGGAAGTGTATCCGGTGACCGCTAGTGCATCATAGGGTTGATTGCTGCCCTATTTGTAATGGAAATGTTGATCTCTTGTCAAATCAGATAATTAATTTAGTGCTAAATGTAATAATCGTGATCTAAATCACTGTTCTGGGGAAATGTGACCAAAGGGATTGTATGGGAATTGTAATAAGAATGTGAACCTCCTATACTGCCGCCAGGTCTCCGGATTACCCTGAAGTAGGAGCACCCAGCGTTATCACTACGCGCCGTTTAAGCACTAGGATGTCGATGTTTGAGCGCGTGAGGTGTAAGAGTGAAAACTCTTGGACGCTGTCTGATCCCCACCCAGGTCCGGAGGAAGGAAAATAATAAGAGCTGTGTGGGCAAAACCGTGAAAAAACAAAGACCTGTCAATCTGGATCTGCAAACGATCCGGTTTCCTGTAACTGCGATAGCGTCCATCTTACACCGAGTCTCTGGCGTAATTACTTTCGTTGCCGTGGGCATTCTCCTCTGGCTGCTGGGTATCTCTCTCTCTTCTCAAGAGGGCTTCCTGCACGCTGCCGCCATCATGAATAGCTTCTTCGTGAAATTCATTTTCTGGGGGATCCTCACCGCGTTGGCCTATCACATTTGCGGTGGCATTCGTCACTTGTTAATGGATTTTGGCTATATCGAAGAGAGTTTAGCCGCAGGTACCCGTTCTGCCCAGGTGGCGTTCGGTCTGACCGTCGTGCTGTCAATTCTGGCTGGAGTCCTCGTATGGTAAGCAACGTTTCTGCATTAGGACGTAACGGCGTACACGACTGGTTGTTACTGCGTGCTTCCGCTATCGTCATCACCCTGTATGTTCTCTATATCCTGGGCTTCGTGGTTACGGCTCCGGACATCACCTATGAAATCTGGCGCGGCTTCTTCGCCACCTCCATTACGAAAGTATTCACCTTGCTGACATTGCTGTCGATCCTGGTTCATGCCTGGGTGGGAATGTGGCAGGTGCTGACGGACTATATCAAGCCACTGGCGTTACGCCTGGTGCTGCAACTGGCGATTGTTGTCACGTTGCTGGTCTATTTACTGTACGGAACAATCGTAGTGTGGGGTGCATAAATGAAACTGCCAATCAGAGAGTTTGATGCAGTTGTTATCGGTGCGGGTGGCGCAGGTATGCGCGCGGCGCTGCAGATTTCCCAGGCGGGCTCAACCTGTGCCCTGCTTTCCAAAGTATTCCCGACCCGTTCCCATACCGTGTCTGCACAAGGCGGCATTACCGTAGCCTTGGGCAATAACCACGAAGACAACTGGGAATGGCATATGTACGACACGGTGAAGGGTTCCGACTATATCGGTGACCAGGACGCCATTGAATATATGTGTAAAACCGGCCCGGAAGCGATTCTGGAACTGGAACACATGGGCCTGCCGTTCTCCCGTCTGGACGATGGCCGCATTTATCAACGCCCGTTTGGCGGCCAGTCACTGAACTTTGGTGGCGAGCAGGCGGCCCGTACCGCTGCTGCGGCAGACCGTACCGGTCACGCGTTGTTGCACACCCTTTATCAGCAGAACCTGAAAAACCACACCACCATCTTCTCCGAGTGGTATGCGCTGGATCTGGTGAAAAACCAGGATGGTGCGGTAGTCGGTACCACCGCTATCTGTATTGAAACCGGTGAAGTTGTGTACTTCAAAGCCAAGGCAACCATTCTGGCTACCGGTGGGGCAGGCCGTATTTACCAATCCACCACCAACGCCCACATCAATACCGGTGACGGTGTCGGTATGGCGCTGCGTGCCGGTGTACCGGTGCAGGATATGGAAATGTGGCAGTTCCACCCAACCGGTATTGCCGGGGCTGGCGTACTGGTCACCGAAGGTTGTCGCGGTGAAGGTGGTTACCTGCTGAACAAACATGGCGAACGTTTCATGGAACGTTATGCGCCAAATGCCAAAGATCTGGCGGGCCGTGACGTTGTGGCACGTTCGATCATGATTGAGATCCGTGAAGGCCGCGGCTGTGACGGTCCATGGGGCCCACATGCCAAGCTGAAGCTGGATCACCTGGGCAAAGAAGTGCTGGAGTCCCGTCTGCCGGGTATTCTTGAGCTGTCCCGTACCTTCGCCCACGTCGATCCGGTGAAAGAGCCGATCCCGGTCATTCCTACCTGCCACTATATGATGGGCGGTATTCCGACCAAAGTGACCGGCCAGGCGCTGACCGTGAACGAGAAAGGCGAAGACGTGGTGATCCCGGGTCTGTTCGCGGTAGGCGAAATTGCCTGCGTATCGGTACACGGCGCCAACCGTCTGGGTGGCAACTCGTTGCTGGATCTGGTGGTATTTGGTCGCTCTGCCGGTATGCACCTGCAAGAGTCGTTGGCAGAGCAGGGCGAAAGCCGCGAAGCCAGTGAATCGGACGTCGAAGCTTCGCTGGATCGTCTGAACCGTTGGAATAACACCCGTTCTGGTGAAGATCCGGTGGAGATCCGTAAGGCACTGCAATCCTGTATGCAGCATAACTTCTCGGTGTTCCGCGAAGGTGATGCGATGGCGAAAGGCTTGGAAGAGCTGAAAGTGATCCGTGAACGACTGAAGAACGCACGCCTGGATGATACCTCCAGCGAATTCAACACCCAGCGCATCGAATGCCTGGAGTTGGATAACCTGATGGAGACCGCGTATTCCACCGCCGTGTCGGCCAACTTCCGTACCGAGAGCCGTGGCGCGCATAGCCGCTTCGACTTCCCGGAGCGTGACGATGCCAACTGGCTGTGCCATTCGCTGTATCTGCCGCAATCGGAAAGCATGACGCGTCGTGAAGTGAACATGCAACCGAAGCTGCGCGCGGCATTCCCGCCGAAAGTGCGTTCTTACTAATTGCGGAGCTCGATTGATGAAACTTGAATTCTCTATCTATCGCTACAATCCGGATGTCGATAGCGCCCCGCATATGCAGGACTACAGCCTGGAAGCGGAAGAAGGCCGTGACATGATGCTGCTGGATGCGTTGATCCAGCTGAAAGAAAAGGACCCGACCTTATCTTTCCGCCGCTCTTGCCGTGAAGGCGTGTGCGGTTCAGACGGCATCAATATGAACGGTAAGAACGGTCTGGCCTGTATCACCCCGGTCTCGTCGTTGCGTAAAGGCAACAACAAGATTGTGATCCGCCCGCTGCCGGGTTTACCGGTGGTGCGCGATCTGGTGGTGGATATGGGGCAGTTCTATACCCAGTATGAAAAGATCAAGCCGTTCCTGATTAATGATGGCAAGAATCCTCCGGCGCGTGAGCACCTGCAAACGCCGGATCAGCGGGAAAAACTGGATGGATTGTACGAATGTATTCTCTGTGCCTGTTGCTCCACCTCTTGCCCATCGTTCTGGTGGAATCCTGACAAGTTTGTTGGCCCGGCCGGTCTGTTAGCGGCGTACCGCTTCCTGATCGACAGCCGTGATACGGAAACTGAAGCACGATTGGACGATCTGAACGACGCTTTCAGTGTTTTCCGCTGCCATAGCATTATGAATTGTGTCAGTGTATGTCCTAAGGGCTTGAATCCGACCCGTGCAATTGGTCATATCAAGTCTATGCTGCTGCAACGCGGCGCATAAACAGAACGAGATGCTGCGCCGGGGGCTTTACCGGCGCACATCCCAAGAGGGGATCTCTAAAAACTGACCCGTGATTGTGGTTAAAGGCAATCAGGTTTGTCCCGCCGGTTTTTAGAGGTTCCTTGTAAGGGGCCGCAAGGTCCAAAACAGAACGTGCACTTAGGTATAAGCACGTCTAGTGAACCGTTAAGCGTACCATTACGGTAATTATGTTAACCACGGCGAAAACTGAAGCTTTAAAGCTTAAGGGATCAAAATGCAGAACGGCGCAATGAAGGCCTGGCTGGATTCCTCCTATCTGGCGGGCGCGAACCAGTCCTACATAGAGCAGCTCTATGAAGACTTTTTAACCGATCCGAGCTCCGTTGAAGATAGTTGGCGTTCCATTTTCCAGCAACTACCAACTGCGGGTGTCAAACCCGATCAGCTCCACTCCCAAACGCGAGATTACTTCCGCCGCCTGGCGAAAGATTCTGCTCGTTATAACACCACCATCAACGATCCTGAAACCGATGCCAAGCAGGTCAAGGTATTGCAGCTGATCAACGCCTTCCGCTTCCGTGGGCATCAGCACGCCAACCTCGACCCGTTAGATCTGTGGAAACAGGAGCGCGTTCCCGATCTCGATCCGGCGTACCACAACCTGACCGAAGCCGACTTCCAGGAAACCTTCAACGTGGGTTCTTTTGCCATCGGCAAAGAAACCATGAAGCTTAGCGATCTGTACGCGGCGCTGAAGCAGACCTACTGCGGTTCGATCGGTGCCGAGTATATGCACATCACCAACACCGAAGAGAAACGCTGGATCCAGCAGCGCATTGAATCGGTCGCGGGGCGTGCCAGCTTCACCACCGATGAGAAACGCCGTTTCCTGAGCGAACTGACGGCTGCCGAAGGGCTGGAGCGTTACCTGGGTGCCAAATTCCCTGGGGCCAAACGCTTCTCGCTGGAAGGTGGCGACGCGTTGGTGCCGATGCTGAAAGAAATGGTGCGTCACGCGGGCAAAAACGGCACGCGTGAAGTGGTGCTGGGTATGGCCCACCGTGGCCGTCTGAACGTGTTGATCAACGTGCTGGGTAAAAAACCGGCTGACCTGTTCGACGAGTTTGCCGGCAAACATAAAGAACACCTGGGCACCGGTGACGTGAAATATCACCAGGGCTTCTCTTCCGACGTGGAAACCGAAGGCGGTATGGTTCACCTGGCGCTGGCGTTTAACCCGTCGCACCTGGAAATCGTCAGCCCGGTTGTCATGGGGTCTGTACGTGCCCGCCGCGACCGTCTGGACGAAGCGCGCAGCAACATGGTGCTGCCAATCACCATTCATGGTGACGCGGCAATCACCGGGCAGGGCGTGGTTCAGGAAACCCTGAACATGTCGCAGGCTCGCGGTTATGAAGTTGGCGGTACGGTGCGTATCGTCATCAACAACCAGGTTGGTTTCACTACTTCCAACCCGTTGGACGCGCGTTCCACCCAATACTGTACCGATATTGCCAAGATGGTGCAGGCTCCTATCTTCCACGTGAATGCCGATGATCCGGAAGCGGTGGCCTTTGTCACCCGTCTGGCGTTGGATTTCCGTAACACCTTTAAACGTGACGTGATGATCGATCTGGTCTGCTACCGTCGCCATGGGCATAACGAGGCCGATGAGCCAAGTGCTACCCAGCCGGTGATGTACCAGAAGATCAAGAAACACCCAACGCCACGCAAGCTCTACGCTGACGTGCTGACCGAACAGAAGGTTGCCAGCCTGGAAGATGCCACGGAAATGGTCAACCTGTATCGCGATGCTCTCGATCGCGGTGACTGCGTGGTTGAAGAGTGGCGTCCGATGAACCTGCACTCCTTTACCTGGTCGCCATACCTGAACCATGAGTGGGACGAAGAGTACCCAAGCAAGGTTGAGATGAAGCGCCTGCAGGAACTGGCTCGCCGCATCAGCAGCGTACCGGAAGCGATCGAAATGCAGTCGCGCGTCGCGAAAATCTACGGCGATCGTGCCGAGATGGCCGCAGGCAACAAACCGTTCGACTGGGGCGCAGCGGAAACGCTGGCTTACGCCACAATGGCTGATGAAGGCATCCCGATCCGTATTTCCGGTGAAGATGCTGGCCGTGGCACCTTCTTCCACCGTCATGCGGTGGTGCACAACCAGAAAAATGGTTCTGTCTATGTCCCGCTGGCTAATATCCACAGCGGTCAGGGCGAATTCAAAGTCTGGGACTCAGTGCTGTCTGAAGAAGCCGTTCTGGCATTTGAATATGGCTACGCCACCGCAGAGCCGCGCACCCTGACCATCTGGGAAGCGCAGTTTGGTGACTTTGCCAACGGTGCTCAGGTAGTGATCGACCAGTTCATCAGCTCCGGTGAGCAGAAGTGGGGCCGTATGTGTGGCCTGGTGATGCTGCTGCCGCACGGTTACGAAGGCCAGGGCCCAGAGCACTCCTCTGCGCGTCTGGAACGTTACCTGCAGCTGTGTGCAGAACAGAACATGCAGGTGTGCATCCCATCCACTCCGGCACAGGTCTACCACATGCTGCGCCGTCAGGCGTTGCGCGGTATGCGCCGTCCGCTGGTGGTGATGTCACCGAAGTCCTTGCTGCGTCATCCGCTGGCAGTCTCTTCCCTGGAAGAACTGGCAAACGGCACCTTCCAACCGGCCATCGGCGAAATTGACGAGCTGGATGCCAAAGCGGTGAAACGCGTGGTGCTGTGTTCTGGTAAGGTTTATTACGATCTGCTGGAGCAACGCCGCAAGAACGACCAGAAAGACGTGGCCATCGTACGTATCGAGCAGCTGTATCCGTTCCCGCATCAGGCCGTGCAGGCGGTATTGGAACAGTATGCCCACGTGCATGATTTCGTCTGGTGTCAGGAAGAGCCGTTGAACCAGGGCGCCTGGTATTGCAGCCAACACAATTTCCGTGAAGTGATCCCGTTTGGGGCCTCTTTACGTTACGCAGGACGTCCAGCCTCTGCCTCTCCGGCGGTGGGTTATATGTCCGTACACCAGAAGCAGCAACAGGCTCTGGTGAATGACGCGCTGAATATTGAAGAAAAAATTTAAAGGAAAGCTAATGAGTAGCGTAGATATTCTGGTTCCTGACCTCCCTGAATCCGTTGCCGATGCGACCGTCGCCACCTGGCATAAAAAACCGGGTGACACCGTTCAGCGTGACGAAGTGCTGGTTGAAATTGAAACCGACAAAGTTGTATTGGAAGTGCCAGCCAGCGAAGCCGGTGTACTGGAAGCGATCCTGGAAGACGAAGGCGCAACCGTCACTTCACGTCAGCTTCTCGGGCGTATCCGTCAGGGTGACAGCTCTGGCAAGCCGACCGAAGTGAAAGCTCAGAGCGTTGAATCAACTCCGGCACAGCGTGCAACCGCCAGCCTGGAAGAAGAGAACAACGACGCACTCAGCCCGGCGATCCGCCGCCTGATTGCCGAGCACGATCTCGATGCTGCCGCCATCAAAGGCAGCGGCGTGGGTGGACGTATCACGCGTGAAGACGTAGAAGCGCACCTGGCTGCCAGCAAGAAAGCGGCACCGGCTGCTGCAGCCCCAGCGGCGGCACCTCAGCCAGCCTTGGGCGGCCGTAGCGAAAAACGTGTTCCTATGACCCGCCTGCGCAAACGCGTGGCCGAGCGCCTGTTGGAAGCGAAGAACAGCACCGCGATGCTGACCACCTTCAACGAAATCAACATGCAGCCGATCATGGATCTGCGCAAGCAGTACGGCGAAGCCTTCGAAAAACGCCACGGTGTACGTCTGGGCTTTATGTCCTTCTACATCAAAGCGGTAGTCGAAGCGCTGAAACGCTTCCCGGAAGTGAATGCCTCTATCGACGGTAGCGACGTGGTTTACCACAACTACTTCGATATCAGCATTGCGGTATCGACTCCACGTGGCCTGGTAACCCCGGTACTGCGTGACGTCGACTCCATGAGCATGGCGGACATCGAGAAGAAAATCAAAGAGCTGGCAATCAAAGGCCGTGACGGCAAATTGACCGTGGAAGAGCTGACCGGCGGTAACTTCACCATTACCAACGGCGGCGTCTTCGGTTCATTGATGTCTACCCCGATTATCAACCCACCGCAGAGCGCCATCCTGGGTATGCACGCCATCAAGGATCGCCCAATGGCGGTCAATGGTCAGGTTGTGATCCAGCCGATGATGTATCTGGCTCTGTCTTACGATCATCGTCTGATCGATGGCAAAGAGTCGGTGAGTTATCTGGTGACGGTGAAAGACATGCTGGAAGATCCGGCTCGTCTGCTGCTGGACGTTTAATCCCTGCATGGGCGCGGTTTTTGCCGCGCCCACACCCTGTGCTATGTGGCCGATAAGTCATGCGGAATACCGCGAAAGTGACCCGGCTAAAACTTTCTGACCTGAATGGATAGAACATCATGAATTTACACGAATATCAGGCAAAACAGCTGTTTGCTCGGTATGGCATGCCAGCACCAACCGGTTACGCCTGTACCACTCCGCGTGAAGCAGAAGAAGCCGCATCTAAAATCGGCTCCGGCCCGTGGGTGGTAAAATGTCAGGTTCATGCTGGCGGCCGTGGTAAAGCTGGTGGCGTTAAAGTCGTTAACAGCAAAGAAGATATCCGTGCTTTTGCCGAAGCCTGGCTGGGTAAACGCCTGGTGACCTACCAGACCGATGCGCTGGGCCAGCCGGTTCACCAGATCCTGGTAGAAGCGGCCACCGACATCGATAAAGAGCTGTATCTGGGGGCGGTAGTTGACCGTGCCAGCCGTCGCGTAGTGTTTATGGCTTCCACCGAAGGCGGCGTTGAAATTGAGAAAGTTGCGGAAGAGACCCCGGAACTGATCCACAAAATGACCATCGACCCACTGGCAGGCCCACAGCCTTACCAGGGGCGTGAGCTGGCATTCAAACTGGGCCTGACCGGCAAGCAAGTCGGCCAGTTTGCCAAAATTTTTATGGGTCTGGCAACGCTGTTCCTGGCGCGCGATCTGGCGATGGTTGAGATCAACCCGCTGGTCGTGACCAAGCAGGGCGATCTGATCTGCCTGGATGGTAAGCTGGGTGCCGATGGCAACGCGCTGTTCCGCCAGTCCGAACTGCGTGAAATGCGTGACCCTTCTCAGGAAGATGAGCGTGAATCCCGTGCGGCCCAGTGGGAACTGAACTATGTTGCCCTCGACGGTAACATCGGTTGCATGGTGAACGGTGCCGGTCTGGCGATGGGTACCATGGACATCGTGAAACTGCACGGTGGCGAACCAGCCAACTTCCTGGATGTGGGCGGTGGCGCAACCAAAGAGCGTGTGACCGAAGCCTTCAAAATCATCCTGTCTGACGACAAGGTGAAAGCGGTACTGGTTAACATCTTCGGTGGCATCGTGCGTTGCGATCTGATCGCCGACGGTATCATTGGCGCGGTAGCCGAAGTGGGCGTTAACGTCCCGGTCGTCGTGCGCTTGGAAGGGAACAACGCCGAACTGGGCGCCAAGAAACTGGCGGACAGCGGTTTGAATATCATTGCTGCGACCAGCCTGACTGATGCGGCTCAGCAAGTTGTTGCGGCAGTGGAGGGTAAATAATGTCCATTTTAATCGATAAGAACACCAAAGTAATCTGCCAGGGTTTCACCGGTAGCCAAGGGACCTTCCACTCCGAACAAGCTATCGCTTACGGCACCAAAATGGTTGGTGGCGTGACTCCAGGTAAAGGCGGTACTCAGCACCTGGGTCTGCCTGTGTTCAATACCGTGCGTGAAGCGGTTGAAGCAACTGGCGCTACCGCGTCTGTTATCTACGTGCCAGCGCCATTCTGCAAAGACTCCATTCTGGAAGCCATCGATGCAGGCATCAAACTGATCATCACCATCACCGAAGGTATCCCAACTCTGGATATGCTGACCGTGAAAGTGAAGCTGGATGAAGCCGGTGTACGCATGATCGGCCCGAACTGCCCAGGTGTAATCACTCCAGGCGAATGCAAGATCGGTATCATGCCTGGCCATATCCACCTGCCAGGCAAGGTGGGCATCGTTTCCCGTTCAGGTACCCTGACCTATGAAGCGGTAAAACAAACCACTGACGCCGGTCTGGGGCAGTCTACCTGCGTCGGTATCGGTGGTGACCCGATCCCGGGTTCCAACTTTATCGATATCCTGAAGTTGTTCCAGGAAGATCCGCAGACCGAAGCCATCGTCATGATCGGTGAGATTGGCGGCAGCGCGGAAGAAGAAGCGGCGGCCTATATCAAAGAGCACGTCACCAAGCCGGTGGTGGGCTATATCGCCGGTGTCACTGCACCTAAAGGCAAGCGTATGGGCCATGCTGGCGCCATCATTGCCGGCGGCAAAGGGACTGCGGATGAGAAGTTCGCGGCTCTGGAAGCGGCAGGGGTGAAAACCGTACGCAGCCTGGCTGATATCGGTGACGCAGTGAAGGCGATCCTGAATCGTTAGTACCCTATAGCAAATAATAATATCTCGACATGTTTGGCCGCCTTTGGGCGGCCTTTTTTTATATGTCACTGAGAGGGAAGGGGGTTTTGCAAGGCATTGTTGCAGGAGGTGCGAGCTGACCACTCAGTATTTGCAGGTTCTGGGATCAACCTCGCAACATGGTCTATGATTACTTAGCAAAAAGCAGATTTGTGAGTTAACTCACTGCAATCGCCATTGAAAATAAAAAGTTAATATCTATCGAATGGTAATGCTGAAGTAATACAATTGGGGGTATTTTAAATTACATTTATTTAACACAAATATATCAATAAAAAACAATTAAACCATTGCTTAACATAGGCGCTGGGAAATTACAGTAAAATGTGTAATGAGCCTAGCAATAATATGCAGATAGGCTTAAATTGTTTTAGATCAATATAGGCCTAGCTACCTATTTAGGCTGATTTTTGACCTGTAGCCAAAAGTCCAACCTGCGTCACGCAAATACCTATTTATTGTATGGGCTTTGGCGAGTATCATGCCATTGTGTAATTATGGATGGTTGATCTTGTTGCATTTGTTACCCGCTGTCGGTTTTCATTGGTGCGTTTTGCTCCCGCCCCCTGGTGGTCTGGCTCTGAACGTACGGTTGAAAGCGGAGAGGCTGGATCAAATTTTGTTGTGTTTAAGGGCATTCACTGCGGGGCGTTACCGGCTACTCTTTCGGGAGTAATACCGATAACCGCAAGTCGGAGTCTTCCTGCGAGGAGCAAGGAGTCAAGATGTTTGATATTGTCGAACTGTCGCGCTTACAGTTTGCTTTAACGGCGATGTACCACTTCCTATTTGTCCCATTAACGCTGGGTATGGCGTTTTTGCTGGCAATTATGGAAACCGTATATGTGCTGTCCGGCAAACAAATTTATAAAGATATGACCAAATTCTGGGGCAAGTTATTTGCAATCAACTTTGCTCTGGGTGTGGCCACCGGGTTGACCATGGAGTTCCAGTTCGGGACCAACTGGTCGTACTTCTCTCATTACGTCGGTGACATCTTCGGGGCCCCGCTGGCTATCGAAGGTCTGATGGCGTTCTTCCTGGAATCGACGCTGGTCGGGCTGTTCTTCTTCGGCTGGGATCGCCTGAGCAAGATCCAGCACATGACGGTCACCTGGTTTGTTGCCCTCGGCTCAAACCTGTCTGCGTTGTGGATCCTGGTCGCCAACGGCTGGATGCAAAACCCAATCGCTTCCGATTTCAACTTTGAAACCATGCGTATGGAGATGCTCAGCTTCTCCGAGCTGGTCTTCAACCCGGTTGCACAGGTGAAGTTCGTTCACACCGTAGCTTCTGGCTACACCACCGGCGCGATGTTCGTGCTGGGTATCAGCTCTTACTATCTGCTGAAAGGGCGTGACGTTGCTTTTGCCAAGCGTTCGTTCGCCATTGCTGCCAGCTTCGGTATGGCTGCAATCCTTTCCGTTATCGTGCTGGGTGATGAATCCGGTTACGAAATGGGGGACGTGCAGAAAACCAAACTGGCTGCCATTGAAGCCGAATGGGAAACTCAACCGGCTCCGGCCGCATTTACCCTGTTCGGTATTCCGAACCAGGAGAAAATGGAGAACTCCTTCGCGATTCAAATTCCTTGGGCGCTCGGCCTGATTGCTACCCGTTCTATCGACACCCCGGTTATCGGCCTGCGCGATCTGATGGCACAGCACCAGGTGCGTATCCGTAACGGTATGAAGGCTTACCAACTGCTGGAAGAGCTGCGTGGCGGTAATACCGATCCTGCAGTGCGTACCGCATTCAACGATACCAAACAGGATCTTGGCTACGGCATGCTGCTCAAGCGCTATACCGAAAACGTCACCGACGCAACGGAAGCGCAGATCCAGCAGGCAACCAAAGATTCTATTCCGCGCGTTGCTCCACTGTACTTCGCCTTCCGTATCATGGTGGCCTGTGGTGTGCTGATGCTGTTTATTATCGGCCTGTCATTCTTGAGCGTAGTACGTGGTCGTATCGGTCAGAAGAAATGGCTGCTTCGTGCTGCGCTGTTCGGCCTGCCATTACCTTGGATTGCCGTTGAAGCGGGCTGGTTCGTGGCGGAGTATGGCCGTCAGCCGTGGGCGATAGGTGAGGTACTGCCAACCGCAGTCGCCACCTCTTCGCTGACCGCAGGCGACATTCTGTTCTCGATGGGGCTGATATGCGGCTTGTACACCCTGTTCCTGGTGGCTGAAATGTACCTGATGTTCAAGTTTGCACGTCTGGGTCCAAGCAGCCTGAAAACTGGCCGCTACCACTTTGAACAACCGACTGCCGCCGTGCAGGAAGCGCGCTAAACAGGAGTCCAAGATATGTTTGATTACGAAGTTCTGCGATTTATCTGGTGGCTCCTGGTTGGCGTCCTGCTGATCGGTTTCGCCGTCACCGATGGTTTCGATATGGGTGTCGGTATTCTGATGCGCATCATCGGTAAAACCGATACCGAGCGCCGGGTAATGATCAACGCCATTGCCCCGCACTGGGACGGTAACCAGGTATGGCTGATTACCGCCGGTGGCGCATTGTTCGCCGCCTGGCCAATGGTCTACGCTGCCGCGTTTTCTGGTTTCTATGTGGCCATGATCCTGGTGCTGGCTGCCTTGTTCTTCCGCCCGGTCGGTTTTGACTACCGCTCGAAGCTGGAAAACAGCACCTGGCGTAACATGTGGGACTGGGGCATCTTTGTCGGTAGCTTCGTGCCTGCGGTGGTATTCGGCGTGGCGTTCGGTAACCTGTTACAGGGCGTACCGTTCCATATCGATGAATATCTGCGTCTGTTCTATACCGGCAACTTCTTCCAACTGTTGAACCCGTTTGGTTTGCTGGCCGGTATTGTCAGCCTGACCATGCTGGTGACCCAGGGGGCAACCTACCTGCAGATGCGTACCACTGCCGAGATTCACCTGCGCTCACGCGCTGCGGCGCAGATTTCTGCGCTGGTGATGGGCGTATGCTTCCTGTTGGCGGGTATCTGGCTGGTGAAAGGTATCGACGGTTTCGTGATCACCTCAGCACTGGATACGGCAGCGGAATCCAACCCACTGCGTAAAGAAGTCGCTCATCAGGCGGGTGCCTGGTTGATCAACTTCAACAAGTATCCAATCCTGTGGGCACTGCCGGCGTTGGGCGTGGTTCTGCCACTGTTCACTATCCTGTTTGCCCGTTTGGACAAAGCTGCGATGGCGTTCCTGAGTTCATCACTGACGATTGCCTGTGTGATCCTGACGGCTGGGGTAACCATGTTCCCGTTCGTTATGCCGTCCAGCACCGTGCCTAACGTCAGCCTGACCATGTGGGATGCGACTTCCAGCCTGTTCACGCTGCAGGTGATGACCGTTGTTGCCATTATCTTCGTGCCAATCGTTCTGGCGTACACCGCTTGGGCGTACTACAAAATGTTTGGTCGCCTGGATAAGAACTTCATCGAAAAAAATAAGCATTCGCTGTACTAAGCAAAAGGAGCTAAACCATGTGGTATTTTGCCTGGATCCTCGGAACGCTTCTTGCCTGTGCCTTCGGTATCATCACGGCGCTGGCGCTTGAGCACAGTGAAGATTCAAAAGCGCAGCAAGACGGTAAGTGATGAGTTCGTCACTGGTGGATAAGCTGTACGCTATCACCGACAAGGGCCCGGTTCGGGCCCTTTCATTGGTGTTGGCGGTGATTTTGGCGGGATGTATCTTCTGGGATCCTAGCCGTTTTGCAGCACGTACCAGCTCGTTAGAGATCTGGCAGGGCATCTTGCTGATCTGGGCGGTATGTGCGGGCATCATTCACGGTGTCGGCTTTCGGCATCAGAGCACGTTTTGGCGTGCATTTTTCGCGCCATTACCTGCAATTGTGATCCTGGCCGCAGGATTACTTTACGTTTCTTTATAATCTATTACGCATCCCCCCTGTTATGGGCCGTTCAGGCCCATAATTATTTTCATTCCCATTCAGTAACCCATTCCCAACCCGATCCGTCTTGCGTATAGTAGCAAGCGTTCAATTGCCTTGGTTTGGAAGTCTCGTGAGTAATAAGTTGTTTCGATGGCCGGTTCGTGTTTACTTTGAAGACACCGATGCCGGTGGTGTGGTCTACCATGCCCGTTACGTCGCTTTTTATGAAAGAGCGCGCACCGAGATGCTGCGTCAACATAACTTTCATCAACAGCAGCTGCTCAGTGAAGAACATGTCGCTTTCGCTGTCCGGCGTATGACGGTGGATTATCTGTCACCAGCTCGTCTTGACGATCTGCTGGAAGTGCAGAGCAAAATCACCTCAATACGCGGGGCTTCTCTTACGTTTGCTCAACGCATTGTTAATTCTGACGGTACTCTCTTGAGTCAGGCCGATGTATTGATTGCATGCATTGATCCACACCAAATGAAGCCGATAGCGCTTCCTAAGTCTATTGTCGCGGAGTTTAAGCAGTGACTGACATGAACATCCTAGATCTATTCTTGAAGGCGAGCCTGCTGGTCAAGTTTATCATGCTGATTTTGATATGCTTTTCAGTGGCTTCTTGGGCGATTATCATCCAGCGGACCCGCATCCTCAATGCGGCCACTCGCGACGCCGAAGCCTTCGAAGACAAATTCTGGTCTGGTATCGAGCTTTCCCGTCTGTATCAGGAAAGCCAGGCGCGTCGCGATAGCCTGACTGGCTCAGAGCAGATTTTCCATTCCGGTTTCAAAGAGTTTGCCCGTTTGCACCGCGCTAACAGCCATGCGCCGGAGTCGGTGATCGAAGGGGCAACGCGTGCGATGCGTATTTCGATGAATCGTGAGCTGGAAACGCTGGAAAACCATATTCCTTTCCTCGGCACCGTGGGATCCATCAGCCCGTATATCGGCCTGTTTGGTACCGTTTGGGGGATCATGCACGCCTTTATCGCCCTGGGCGCGGTAAAACAAGCCACCTTGCAGATGGTAGCTCCGGGTATCGCCGAAGCGTTGATCGCCACGGCCATCGGTCTGTTTGCCGCGATCCCTGCCGTTATGGCCTATAACCGCCTAAACCAGCGCGTTAACAAGCTTGAGCAGAATTACGACAACTTTATGGAAGAGTTCACCGCTATTCTGCATCGTCAGGCCTTCTCCAGCGACAGCAAATAGGAAGTAGGAGGGTAGCATGGCGAAAGTTCGTGGTCGTAACAAGCGTGAGCTGAAGTCGGAAATCAACATTGTTCCGCTGCTGGACGTCTTGTTGGTGCTGTTGCTGATCTTTATGGCAACCGCGCCAATCATTACCCAAAGCGTTGAAGTTGATTTGCCTGATGCCACCGATTCCAAGACGGTGTCCAGCGACGATAATCCACCGGTGATCCTGGAAGTTTCCGGCGTAGGTCAGTACACCCTGGTGGTTGATCACAACCGTATGGAGCTGTTGCCGCCTGAGCAGGTGGCGGCCGAAGCCAAGTCGCGTCTGGCAGCTAATCCGAAGACGGTGTTTTTGATCGGTGGGGCCAAGGAAGTACCGTACGATGAGATTATCAAGGCATTGAATATTCTGCATCAGGCGGGTGTCGCTTCCGTAGGGTTAATGACCCAGCCAATCTAACCGTAAGGTCAGTGGCAACCCGGTTCCTGCACTGTGGTGCAGGAACCCCGTTTAAGCAGCAGTTTTTGGGATTCTATTTTGGTAAAGGCAACTGAGCAAAATGATAAGCTGAACCGTTCCGTGATTGTTTCGGTGGTTCTGCACATTCTATTGATTGCCCTGTTGATTTGGGGTTCGCTGTACGAAAATACTGAAATGAGTAGTGCAGGCGGCGGCGGTGATGGTTCCGTGGTCGGGGCCGTGATGGTCGATCCAGGGGCGGTGGTAGAGCAGTACAACCGCCAGCAGCAACAGAGCAGCGATGCACAGCGTGCAGAAAAGCAGCGCCAGAAGAAGGCGGAGCAGCAGGCTGAAGAGCTGCAGCAGAAGCAGGCGGCGGAACAGCAGCGCCTGAAAGAACTGGAACAAGAGCGTTTGGCCGCGCAGGAAAAAGCCGCGCAGGACGCCAAGGCACAGGCCGAACAGCAGAAGAAAGCCGCTGAGCAGCAACAGCAGGCCGCTGAGCAGCAAAAAGCAGCAGAAGCCGCTGCGGCGAAGGCCAAAGAACAACAGAAGGCAGCCGAGCAAGCTGCGGCGAAAGCTAAAGCCGAGGCGGATAAAATAGCCAAGGCGCAGGCAGACGCGCAGAAGAAAGCTGAAGCGGAAGCCAAGAAAGAAGCTGCCGCTGCCGCCGCTGCTAAAAAGCAGGCGGAAGAGGCGAAGAAAGAAGCCGCCGCGGCCGCTGAACAGAAAGCAGCTGAGGCTGCAGAGAAGAAAGCCGCTGCCGACGCTGAGAAAAAAGCTGCCGCAGAAGAAGCGAAAAAAGCCGCCGCTGCTGAGAAGGCTGCTGCCGCCAAGAAAGCCGCAGATGCCAAGAAGAAGGCCGCTGCTGAAGCTGCCAAACAGTCTGCTGATGTAGATGACTTATTCGGTAGCTTGGCCGATGGTAAAAACGCGCCGAAAGGTGGCGGTGCCAAGGCTAAAGGTGACGCAGCCAAGGCGCAAGGTGAGGGTAATGCCAAAACTGCAGGGGCAAGTGGAGCGGATATCAGTGGTTATAAGAGCCAGATTCAGGCCGCTATCAAGAGCAAGTTCTATGATGCTGGTTTGTATGTGGGCAAAACCTGTGATTTGCGTATTAAGCTAAGACCTGATGGCTTTATGTATGAGGTGGAAGCTGTGGGGGGCGATCCTGCCTTGTGTCAGGCTGCTGTTGCAGCTGCAAAACAGGCGCGTATTCCTAAACCGCCAAGTGATGCAGTTTATCAGCAATTTAAGAGTTCTATACTTGAATTCAAGCCGCAATAACTGTTGTTATAGCTAAGTTAAACGCATGGATGTACCAAGGTAACCAACAGGGAATATGTAGTGTTGTTGGCGTTGGTTTGTTAAAATTCTGCTAAATTATCGCAGGCATACCGTCTGGATAAGGGAGATGAGATGAAGCAGGCATTTCGAGTAGCGTTAGGTCTTATTGTTCTGTGGGCATCCGTGCTGCACGCGGAAGTTCGCATTGAAATCACCCAAGGGGTCGACTCTGCTCGCCCGATTGGCGTGGTGCCTTTTAAATGGGCGGGTCCAGGCACGCCTCCGGAAGATGTTGGCCAGATCGTTGGCGCAGATCTCCGTAACAGTGGCAAATTCAACCCGATTGATGTGGCACGTATGCCACAGCAGCCAACCACCGCGTCTGAAGTGACGCCGGCGGCCTGGACTGCGCTGGGCATCGACGCCGTAGTGGTTGGTCAGGTTCAACCTGGTGCCGACGGCAGCTATCTGGTTTCCTACCAACTGGTCGATACTTCAGGTTCTCCTGGCACAATATTGGCCCAAAACCAGTTTAAAGTGACCAAACAGTGGCTGCGTTATGCGGCTCATACCGCCAGTGATGGCGTATTTGAGAAGCTGACCGGCATCAAGGGCGCGTTCCGTACCCGCATCGCTTACGTGGTGCAGACCAACGGCGGGAAATTCCCGTACGAACTGCGCGTATCGGATTACGACGGCTATAACCAGGTTCCAGTACATCGTTCACCAGAGCCACTGATGTCACCAGCCTGGTCGCCGGATGGCAGCAAACTGGCCTACGTGACTTTTGAGAGCGGTAAATCAGCGCTGGTGATCCAGAATCTGTCTGATGGTGCAATCCGTCAGGTGGCTTCATTCCCACGTCACAATGGTGCGCCTTCCTTCTCTCCAGACGGTACTCGTTTGGCTTTCGCCTTGTCTAAAAGCGGTAGCATGAACCTGTATGTGATGAATCTGGCTTCTGGCCAGATCTCTCAGATTACCGATGGTCGCAACAATAATACCGAACCTTCCTGGTTCCCGGACAGCCAGTCTCTGGCCTTTACCTCTGACCAGGGCGGGCGTCCTCAGATTTATAAAATCAGTGCCAATGGTGGTGCATCACAACGTCTGACCTGGGAAGGTGCCCAGAATCAGAATGCCACTGTGAGTTCTGATGGTAAATTCCTGGTGATGGTAAGCTCCAATAATGGGGCTCAGCATATCGCCAAACAAGATCTCGGATCGGGAGCCGTTCAAGTATTAACGGACACGTTCCTGGATGAATCGCCTAGTATCGCACCAAACGGCACCATGGTGATCTATAGCTCCACGCAAGGTATGGGCTCCGTGCTGCAGTTGGTATCGACTGATGGGCGCTTCAAAGCGCGTCTTCCGGCAACTGATGGACAGGTAAAATCCCCTTCCTGGTCGCCGTATCTGTGATGCATGTTTAAAATATGTATGGCAAAAACTATAAAAGGATCAAAGAAATGCAACTGAACAAAGTGCTGAAAGGGCTTCTGCTGGCACTGCCAGTTCTGGCTGTAGCAGCTTGTAGTTCTAACAAAAGCGCGAATAACGATCAATCCGGTATGGGCGCTGGCACTGGTACAGAAAACGGCAGCAGCAACCTGTCTTCTGAAGAACAAGCACGTCTGCAGATGCAAGAACTGCAACGTAACAACATTGTTTACTTCGGCCTGGACAAATATGACGTCAGCTCTGAGTTCGCTCAGATGCTGGATGCGCATGCTGCTTTCCTGCGTAACAACCCATCCTACAAAGTGACTGTTGAAGGTCATACGGATGAGCGTGGCACGCCAGAATACAACATCGCTCTGGGTGAGCGTCGTGCTAACGCAGTTAAAATGTACCTGCAAGGCAAAGGCGTTTCTGCTGACCAAATCTCTATCGTTTCTTACGGTAAAGAAAAACCAGCAGTACTGGGCCACGACGAAGCAGCCTATGCTAAAAACCGTCGTGCCGTTCTGGTTTACTAAGAGAATCGCATGAACAGTAACTTCAGACGTCACCTGTTGAGTCTGGCGTTACTGGTTGGCGTAGCGGTCCCATGGGCCGCTACTGCCCAAGCGCCAATCAGTAATGTCGGGTCCGGCTCGGTCGAAGACCGTGTCACATCACTTGAGCGTATCAGTAATGCTCAGGGCCAGCTTTTGAACCAACTCCAGCAACAACTCTCTGACAACCAACGCGATATCGATACGCTCCGTGGGCAGATCCAGGAAAGTCAGTATCAGTTGAATCAGGTGGTTGAACGCCAGAAACAGATCTATCAACAGATGGATAGCCTTAGCCAGGGTGGCGCACAGAATTCCGCTGGTGCAGCAGCAGGGGCCGCAGGTGGTACAGCCGCCGCGGCGTCCTCTGACGGCGCTGGCAGCGCTCCTGCGGGTGCGACAGCCGCTGCGGCTAGTACGGGCGATGAAAACAGCGACTACAACGCCGCTGTTTCACTGGCGCTGGAAAAAAAGCAGTATGACCAGGCGATCTCCGCTTTTCAGGCTTTCATAAAGCAGTATCCGAAATCCACTTACCTGCCTAATGCCAACTATTGGCTGGGCCAGTTGTACTACAACAAGGGTAAGAAGGAAGACGCGGCATACTATTATGCAGTGGTGGTTAAGAGTTACCCAAAATCACCCAAGGCGCCGGACGCAATGTATAAAGTTGGGGTGATCATGCAGGAAAAAGGGCAGGCTGATAAAGCCAAAGCCGTTTACCAGCAGGTGATCAAATCGTACCCGACCAGCGATGCGGCCAAGCAGGCCAAGAAACGCGAAGCGAGTTTGTAAGTAAAAACTGAGCCCAGAAGTTAGTCGATTTGACCGAATTCTGGGCTCATTCGCGTGAAGAACAAGCAGTTGAACCTATTGCGCCAAAATTTAGGTTGCGCTGCTGAGATAAATTAGTAATATATGCCGCCGTTGCCAAGACAACTTGCAAGATGTTAAAGCAGCTAGGAAATTAGTAGTAAACCACGACAGTGGGTCGTTAGCTCAGTTGGTAGAGCAGTTGACTTTTAATCAATTGGTCGCAGGTTCGAATCCTGCACGACCCACCAATTCTTAATGGGTTGGTAAAGCTGGAATCGTGAAGGATGAGAACCGTCAAAGGTTCGAGCCGACCGTAGGGAGACCACGGCATGGCCGCTAATCCTGCACGACCCACCAATTCATAGTGAATTGGTAAAGAGTGGAGCAGTAACCACGACAGTGGGTGATTAGCTCAGTTGGTAGAGCATCTCCTTTACACGGAGGGGGTCGGCGGTTCGAGCCCGTCATCACCCACCACGACAGTGGGTCGTTAGCTCAGTTGGTAGAGCAGTTGACTTTTAATCAATTGGTCGCAGGTTCGAATCCTGCACGACCCACCAATTCTTAATGGGTTGGTAAAGCTAGAATCGTGAGGATGAGAACCGTTAAAGGTTCGAGCCGAGCGAAGCAAGACAACGGTAATAGCCGTTAATCCTGCCAGAACCACCATTATGTGCAGTCGAGTCCTTCCTCGTTGCTCTCGTATTAAGAAGTAAACCACGTCAGTGGGTCGTTAGCTCAGTTGGTAGAGCAGTTGACTTTTAATCAATTGGTCGCAGGTTCGAATCCTGCACGACCCACCAATTCTTGATGAATTGGTAAAGAATTGCAGCCGAGCCCCCTCTCGTTGCTAACGCGGTTAAGCAGTAAACCACATCAGTGGGTCGTTAGCTCAGTTGGTAGAGCAGTTGACTTTTAATCAATTGGTCGCAGGTTCGAATCCTGCACGACCCACCATCTTAAAAATTCCAAAGTACTAAATTCCAAACTCCAGCGCACCATATTGCACCAGTCGTGCGGGTGAGATCCTGCGTTCAGGTTCGAGTCTCGCTTGCGAGACAACGGCGGCAGCCGGTCATCCTGCCAGACCCATCGCGTCTCGCTCATAGTCCTCCCTAACCTTGCCTTTGAAC
Source organism: Serratia sp. 14-2641 (assembly GCF_001692375.1). NCBI lineage: Bacteria > Pseudomonadati > Pseudomonadota > Gammaproteobacteria > Enterobacterales > Yersiniaceae > Serratia > Serratia sp. 14-2641. Next base: position 314,339 of record NZ_LXKR01000077.1, read on the forward strand.
TTATCGATTACAATCTCACCCAATTCATAAGTTTGTATCCAATCTCTCCCCTTCATTTCAACCAAAATTTCAGCCCATTAAACAAATCTGCCCATATCAAGAAATGTTCAGCGACTTTTAGCTAAAAATTAGGTATTTTGTTTAGTATATAAAACGAGGTGGTTGAGCAAGCGGCAGGATACGGCCTAAAAGCAGACCCACAGCCTAGCATAGAGATAACAGTGATGAGTGAAATGTTTGATGTCAATGCGGCGATATACCCATTCCCGCCGAAACCGGTGCCGTTAGACGTCGCAGAAAAGGCTTTTTATCGGCAGAAGATCAAAACCTTGCTCAAGCAGCGTGATGCGGTCCTGGTGGCTCATTACTACACTGATCCGGAAATCCAGGCACTGGCCGAAGAGACGGGCGGTTGCGTCGCCGATTCACTGGAGATGGCACGTTTCGGTAGCCAACATCCTGCGTCGACACTGCTGGTTGCTGGCGTGCGTTTTATGGGGGAGACGGCCAAAATCCTTAGCCCAGAAAAACAGGTGTTGATGCCAACGCTGCATGCCGAGTGCTCTCTGGACCTCGGTTGTCCCGAGGCGGAGTTTGCCGCATTCTGCGACAGCCATCCTGATCGGACAGTGGTGGTTTACGCCAACACCTCAGCAGCCGTCAAAGCGCGTGCCGATTGGGTGGTCACTTCCAGCATTGCCGTTGAGCTGATTGAACATCTCGATAGCCTGGGGGAGAAAATCATCTGGGCGCCGGATCGCCATCTGGGTAACTATGTGCAGAAACAGACCGGCGCAGACGTGCTGTGCTGGCAAGGGGCCTGCATCGTCCATGACGAGTTTAAAACCCAGGCGCTGATACGTATGAAAGCCCTATATCCGGAGGCCGCGATACTGGTGCATCCAGAGTCACCGCAGGCGATCGTCGATCTGGCTGATGCCGTCGGTTCGACCAGCCAACTGATCCAGGCGGCGGTAACCTTGCCTAACCGGCAACTGATCGTGGCCACCGATCGCGGTATCTTCTACAAGATGCAGCAAGCTTGTCCGGATAAAGAACTGTTTGAAGCCCCTACTGCCGGTGAGGGTGCCACCTGTCGTAGTTGCGCCCACTGCCCATGGATGGCGATGAACGGCCTGAAGGCTATTGCCGAAGGGCTGGAACAAGGGGGTTCACAGCATGAGATTTTTGTTGATGGCGCACTGCGTGATCAGGCGCTTATTCCGCTCAACCGCATGCTGGACTTTGCAGCGCAGTTGAAAATGCAGGTTAAAGGCAACGCCTGAATCCAGGCTGACGTTTTTATAAGGAAGACATATGAGCTTTTTCAGCACCGGCAACATTCTGGTCCACATTCCGATTGGTGCAGGGGGTTATGACCTGTCGTGGATTGAGGCCATCGGCACGCTGTTTGGTTTACTCTGTATCTGGTATGCCAGCAAAGAGAAAATCATCAACTACCTGTTTGGCCTGATCAACGTCACGCTGTTTGCGGTGATCTTCTTTCAGATCCAACTCTACGCCAGCCTGTTGCTGCAACTGTTTTTCTTCGTGGCCAATATATACGGCTGGTATGCCTGGAGCCGCCAGACGCAGGATAATCAGGCCGAATTGAAGATCCGTTGGTTGCCACTGCCTAAAGCATTGGCATGGGGGGCGGTGTGCGTGGTTGGTATCGCGTTGATGACGTTTAATATCGACCGGGTATTTGCCTACCTGACACAAATTGCGGTGGCGGTCATGCAGGGGTTGGGTCTTAACGTACAGATGCCAGAACTGCAACCGGACGCGTTCCCGTTCTGGGATTCCGCCATGATGGTGCTGTCTATCGTCGCCATGATCCTGATGACGCGCAAGTACGTTGAAAACTGGCTGCTATGGGTAGTGATTGATGTGATCAGCGTGGCGATCTTTGCTTACCAGGGCGTATATGCCATGGCGCTGGAATACGTCATCTTGACGCTGATTGCTCTCAATGGCTCTTGGCTATGGATACGCAGTGCCTCGAAGAATCACTCCCAACCGCTTTCTTCAGCACCTTAGTACCCAGGGGCGTAACAAGCGCCCCTGGATGTTAATGATGATGCCCCAGATGATTGGAGTGTGAGTGGTCACTCGCAATGCCGCAGTCAGGGGTATCACAATGCTGGTACTCCATCTGGATCGTCGCATGGCCAATCTGGTAATGCTCCAGCAAATAGGCCTGGATGCGGCGTAATAGCCCGTCATGATCGTGGGGTGGGATCACCTGGGCGTGGAGCGTCATCAGCCTTTGTTCGCCAATCTGCCAGACATGCACATGATGGATGTTACGCACTTCCGGAATATTCAGGCACAGATCCTTTTGCAGTTTAGTGATATCTACTTCCTGTGGCGTTCCCTCCAGCAGTTCATGGAAACTCTCCTTCAGCAGGCGCCAGGCGCTGCGCAACACCAGGCAGGAAACCAGGACCGAGAGTATCGGATCGATGGGGGTCCAGCCGGTAGTGAGAATGATGATGGCTGCTGCGATCGCACCGACTGAGCCGAGTAGGTCGCCAAGAACATGTAGGGCGGCGGCACGTACGTTGATATTTTTCTCTTCATTGCCACGGTGCAGCAGCCAGAAGGCGAACAGGTTAGCCAGCAGACCCGCTACGGCGATCACCAGCATTGGGGTACCCATCACTGGCTGTGGTTCGAAGAAACGCCGTACGGCCTCCCACAGGATGAATACGACGATCAGCAGTAATGCGGCAGCATTGATAAAGGCGGCCAACGTGGTCAGGCGCAGATAGCCAAAAGTATGGCGGGCGTTGGGTTTACGCTGTGAGAAGTGCACCGCCATCAGCGCGACGAGCAGGGCGGCGGAATCCGTCAGCATATGCCCGGCGTCTGCCAGCAGCGCCAGTGAGCCAGAAAGTAATCCGCCCACGGCCTCGACAACCATGAAGAGGGTAGTGACTAAAAATGCGGCTAGTAGGCGCTTACTGTTGCCGTCTTTAGGCTGATGGACATGAGAAGCTCCAGACATTACTTATCCTTTTGCAAAATTTGTCGGGTGCCAAAGTCTAAGTTTGGCCGTTACTTAGCTCATTATAGGTGGCCTTGCTAGAGAGCTGAATATTTGCCGATGGTAATTATGGGATCTAAAGGTGATTTACAGCGCCAGCCTCACAGGCTAGATTGGTAAAATCTACTCTACGCGCTGTGCGATACACCCGATACCGAATGGAAAAGTGATGAATTACCAAAACGACGACTTACGTATTAAAGAAATCAAGGAACTCCTGCCGCCGGTGGCCCTGTTGGAAAAGTTTCCGGCTTCGGCTCAGGCAGCAGAGACGGTGTCACAGGCTCGCCAATCGATCCACAACATCCTGCGTGGCAATGACGATCGCCTGTTGGTGGTGATTGGGCCTTGTTCCATTCACGATACCAAAGCGGCGAAAGAGTATGCTGCGCGCCTGATGACCCTGCGCCAGGAGCTCAACGGTGAGCTGGAAGTGGTGATGCGGGTCTATTTCGAAAAGCCACGTACCACCGTTGGCTGGAAAGGGCTGATCAACGATCCGCAGATGGATAACAGCTTCCAGATTAACGAAGGCCTGCGCCTGGCGCGTAAGCTGCTGTTGGATATCAATGACGGCGGTTTGCCTGCTGCAGGCGAGTTCCTTGATATGATCACTCCACAATACTTGGCAGATTTGATGAGCTGGGGAGCGATCGGCGCACGCACCACGGAATCCCAGGTGCATCGTGAACTGGCCTCTGGCCTGTCTTGCCCGGTGGGCTTCAAAAACGGCACCGACGGTACCATCAAGGTGGCGATCGATGCTATCAATGCCGCTGGCGCACCGCATTGTTTCCTGTCCGTCACCAAGTGGGGTCATTCCGCGATTGTTAACACCAGCGGCAATGGTGATTGCCACATTATTCTGCGTGGCGGCAAAGAGCCAAACTACAGTGCTGCCCATGTGAAAGAAGTGAAAGAGGGGTTGGCCAAAGCGGGCCTGCCTGCACAGGTGATGATCGACTTCAGCCACGCCAACAGCAGCAAGCAGTTTAAAAAACAGCTTGAGGTGAACGCGGACGTTTGCCAGCAACTGCGTGGTGGTGAAAAAGCCATTATCGGGGTGATGATCGAAAGCCACCTGGTGGAAGGAAATCAAAACCTGGAAAGCGGCGAGCCGCTGGTTTACGGCAAAAGCGTGACCGATGCCTGTATTGGCTGGGAAGATACCGAAACCGTACTGCGCGATCTGGCCGCAGCGGTGAAGGCGCGCCGTAGCCGATAAGCTACCCGTGTTTGTGGCCCTGCAGTAGTGCTGTGGGGCCCAACCCTTAGGGTTATTTTAAGAATTGACTCCTGCAACAATAACACCAGAATAAAATCTGACATTATACTAATTTCGTAGAGCTTTCCTCGTTCTGCTGGGCCTTTTCTGATGATAATAAGTTGGTGTTGCCGGCCATACTTTTATTTCCAGGAAACATCTTATTTGGCCCACCGCTGCTTTTCATCTCGCGCAACTGTTACTACTTAAACACAATTTGCTCTTGACGCGCGGTATGATTATGATGATGCGTTTTTTACAACCAAAATACCCAATCTAAAAATAAGGGCATGATGGTGAATGACTTTAATTTCAGGATGAATAGCTGATGGAAAACAATAGTTCTCGGCATCAAATTTATTTTCGTGGTACGGGTGGGGAGTATTTCGCAATCTGGCTGGTTAACATATTACTGACGGCTATTACGTTGGGAATATACTCAGCTTGGGCAACGGTGCGTCGCCGTCGTTATTTTTATGGCAATACCGAACTGAATGGCGACCGCTTTGATTACCACGCGCAGCCAATGCAAATCCTCAAGGGCCGTCTGCTGGTGATCGGCGCCGTGATCCTGTTCTATATTCTTCTATTTATCAACCCATTTCTTGGCATGATTGCCATGCTGGCACTCCTTGCGCTGATCCCTTGGATTATTATCCGTAGCTGGCGTTATAACGCTATTATGTCTAGCTATCGTGGTGTTCGCTTCAATTACTTATGCCAAACCGGGCGCGCCTACTGGGTATTACTGTTCTGCCCGATACTGCTAGTGATTGGCTTGTATGCGGTTATGATCGTATTGGGTGTGATTGGCAGCAGTTTGGGCAGCCCAACTGCGATCGTTGTGCTGGCAGCGATTACGGTCATCCTGTTTGTGCCGATGCTGGCCGCGATCAATGGAATCCTGGCTACCCTGCAACATGATCTGTATGTGAACAACCTGCGTTTTGGCACTTCACCATTTGTCGCCCAATTCAAGAAAGCGGAGTTCATTAAGATTGCACTGTTCAGCCTGCTGATCTTCTTGCCATTCTTGGTCATCGCCTTGGTATTGGTTGGCTCGTTCTTTGTCAGCTTATTCCAAATGGCGCTGTTTGGCGGTATGTCCGATGCAATGTTGCAAGCCCAGATGGCAAGTAATATTGGTAGCCTGTTCATGATGATGTTGGTGCTATTGCTAGGTGTGATGGTTTCCAGCAGTTATATGGTTGTCGCTCAGCGTAACTACGTGTTTAACCAAACCACCTTGCAAGGTGAGGTTAAACTGCGTTCTTCCATGCAGACTCTGCCGTATATGGGACTGTTGATCACCAACAGCCTGATCACCGTCTTCTCATTGGGCCTTGCAGCTCCGGTGGCCCACGTACGCCATGCTCGCTATATTGCTGAGTCAACTCAGGTTGAAGGCGATCTGTCGCTGTTGTCGGTACAGGCTCATCACGATACGGCTAATACCGCTATCGCTGAAGAAGCCGTACAGGCGCTCGATCTGGGCACCAGTTTTTGAGTAAAGACTGATGATCCTTGAAGGACACTATCAGTGCCCTGGCCGGGCCGCCCAACAGGCGGCCCGGCTGCTGTTAAACGATATGGGCGATGGAGTAACGCTGCAATATGATGGCGAACATCGCTATTTTTCTTTAGCGCAAATTACCGTTTCCGAGTCATTGGGCCGCATTCCGCTGACCCTGACCTTCCCAGACGGTGGCCGGTTTGTGCCTGCCGATGATGCGTCATTCCGCCAGTGGTTTTATCAACGCCGTTCACCGGGGCTGGTGCACCGCTTAGAGCGATATAAGCGTGGCGTGTTGCTGACGTTGTTGCTAACCGTTCTGTTGACCCTGGCCTATGTTTTCCTGCTACTCCCTTGGGTGAGCAGTGAAATCGCCATGCGCATTCCTACTGTGGCCGAACAGAAGCTGGGTAAGCATACGCTCGATTTCCTGCAAACCAGTGGCTTCAAGCCATCGCAATTGCCCGCTGAGAAACAGCAAGCGATACAGAAGCTGTTCTTACAGGTGATGCCGGAGCAGATGCGGCAAGAGCGCACTCCGCTCAAGTTGAAATTGCTGGCGGTGCCAGAGGTTGCCAATGCGTTCATGTTACCTGACGGGACTTTGGTGATCACCGACGATCTGGCCAAGTTGGCAACCAATGACGACGGCCTGGCCGCGGTGATGCTCCATGAAATGGGGCATCATGCTTACCGTCATCCCATGCGCATGGTGGTGCGTTCATCCCTGGTGGCACTGACGTTTATGTGGATGACAGGTGATGTCAGCGGCATCGGCGATACCTTGCTGCAATCAGCCTCATTTGTGCATGAAATGCAGTTCTCACGCAGCGTGGAAAGTGAGGCGGACGACTGGGCAATCGCAGAAATGCAGCGCCAGGGGCGTTCGTTATTGGCGATGGAAGATCTTTACCGCGCATTGCAACAGGCGGCAAGCACGTCAACCGTGGCACTAGAAGTGCCGGAATGGTTAAGCACCCATCCAGAGATGCAGGCGCGTTTGCAGGCTATCGAAGCGGCCAGGATCAAAGAGCAATAAAAAAAGCCCCCGGCTCAACACCGGGGGCTTGTTGCTTTTCAGGGGCGAAAACTTACTTCGCTTTACCTTGGTTGGCGACGGCCGCAGCTTTGGCTGCGATCTCATCGGCATTACCCAGGTAGTAACGTTTGATTGGCTTGAAGTTCTCATCGAACTCATACACCAACGGCACGCCGGTTGGGATGTTCAGCTCGAGGATTTCGTCTTCGCTCAGGTTATCCAGATATTTCACCAGCGCACGCAGGGAGTTACCGTGAGCCGCGACGATCACGCGCTCGCCGCTCTTGATGCGTGGCAGGATCTCTTCGTCCCAGTAAGGGATAACGCGATCGATGGTCAACGCCAGGCTTTCGGTCAGCGGCAACTCTTTATCGCTCAGCGCTGAATAACGCGGATCGTGGCCCGGGTAGCGCTCATCTTCCTTGGTCAGCTCTGGTGGAGTGACTGCGAAGCCGCGGCGCCATTGTTTGACCTGCTCGTCACCGTATTTTTCTGCGGTTTCAGCCTTGTTCAGACCCTGCAGCGCGCCATAATGGCGTTCGTTCAGCTTCCAGGACTTTTCGGTAGGCAGCCAGGCCTGGTCCAACTCGTCCAGAATGTTCCACAGAGTGTGGATAGCACGCTTCAGTACGGAGGTGTAAGCGAAATCGAAAGAGAACCCTTCGTCTTTCAACAGCTTGCCCGCTGCTTTTGCTTCGGTACGGCCTTTGTCGGACAGATCGACATCATACCAACCGGTGAAGCGGTTTTCGTTGTTCCACTGGCTTTCGCCGTGGCGCACCAGAACCAGCTTAGTTACAGCCATAGCTTAACTCCTTAATAATCTGAAGGTTTAATGATAACGAATATCATTATATTCCGCTGCTACTCACTCGGCAATCGATATACCCGTGAATATATCCACTAAAAGTCGAGGGTTTCGTACGACGCGCGACATTGTCTAACCCTTACTGCCACTGGGCATAGTGTTAACCATAGCCAATTTTTGGCTGCAAGGTAAGAGGGGCGCAAAGGAAAAAGCTGAATCGTTCAGGCTGGTCGAAGGGCGCGAATGAGAGCTATTCACTCGCGCCACAGCGTTAAGGCGATCAGGCGGTTTTTTTCAGGCAGCTACTCATAAAGGTTTTGCGCTCGTCACCTTTCAGGCTCTTTTTAGCAGCGTCGGCATTACAGTCTTTCATCTTCTGCTGCTGTGGCGTCAGGGCCTTCTCGGTATGGTGGCCTTCGGCCTTCAGGCAGGTGCTCATGAAGGTGGTGCGGTCAGAACCTTTCAGCGATTGGGTGGTAGCCTGTTGATTACAATCGGTCATGCGTTTTTGCTGGGCAGCCTGCGCCGGAGAAGGCGTTTTTGCTGCGGTGTCGGCAGCCATCAGGTTGGTGCTCAGCAGTAAACCTGCCAGTAATGGAAGTGCAGTGATCAGACGCATTAGGTGTTCCTTCAGCTATTGAACGGCCAACAGGCCGAAAATTGTGATATCACTCACGGGCTTGTGCATACCACGGTAGCCTGATTCTAGTGCGGGGTTGGCAATAAGGAAAGGTAACGGCTTGGGGGTGCAATGTAAGCAATTATAACAATCACGCCCCTTACCGCATGACAAGGGGCGTGGCGGCTCAGATAGGAATAAGCTGATAGTGCGTTGCGCTCTGATAACGCTGACCAGGCTGTAGCCAACAATCCGGCTGTGGCCATTCGGGGTGGTTCGGGCTGTCCGGCAGGAACTCGCTTTCCAGCGCCACGCCTGCATAATTTTGGTAACTACCGCCGTCGCGTGCCGGTGTGCCACCCAGATAATTACCGCTGTAAAGCTGGAGTGCTGGCGCGGTGGTGAACACCGTCATCGCAACCTTGCCATCGGCAGACCACAGGTGAGCCGCCGGGCTTGCCAATCCGTGGCAGGTATCGTGCAACAGGTAAGCATGGTCGTAACCCTTAACCCGTTGCTGATCGCGATCGCGCAATAAATCTTGCTGCAGGGTTTTCGGCTGGCGGAAATCCATCCCGGTACCGGCAACCGCCGTCAGATCGGCACTGGGAATGCCATCGCCGTCCACGGGCAGATAACGGTCGGCGAACAGCTGCAAGCGCTGTTGTCGGGCGTCGTGGCCTGCGCCATCCAGATTGAAATAAGCATGGTTGGTCAGATTGACCGGGCAGGCGCGATCGGTCTGTGCCTGATACTCAATCTCCAGCCGGTGATCGGCGGTTAGCCGGTAGCTCAGCGTCACGTCGAGGTTGCCAGGGAAGCCCTGGTCGCCATCTGGCGAATGGAGCTGATAAATCACCTGCTGCTCATCCTGCTTCACAATCTGCCAGCGGCGAGCGTGGAAGCCGTTTGGCCCGCCGTGCAGTTGATGCTCCCCTTGATTGGCGATCAGCGGGTGTGGCTTGCCAGCGATGTTCAGGCTGGCATGTGCAATACGGTTGGCATAGCGCCCGACCGTGGCCCCCAGATAGGCCCCTTGGTGCAGATAGTCCTGCGGAGTTTGGCACCCCAGCAGCAGCTCACGTTGTTCCCCTGATTTCAAGGGCAGCACGGCGGAAAGCCAGGTTGCGCCCCAATCCATAAACGTGACCGTCATTCCCGCGGCATTTCGCAGGGTGGTGAGAATAAAGGGCTGGCCGTCTGGGGCAACGGCGGAGTTATCGCTCAGCATAGACCGGATCCTTGTGAAGCTTTGCAGACGTAGAAGGTTTCTTGCAGGCCGTTGGTCCGCAGTGGATACTCGCGAGCAACCGCCGTACGTACCGACTCTACCAGATCCTGCGGCATCAGGGCCACGATGCAACCCCCGAAGCCCCCTCCGGTCATGCGCACACCGCCACGTTCGCCAATAACCTCTTTAACAATCTCTACCAGCGTATCGATAGGGGGCACGGTGATGGCAAAGTCATCACGCATCGACGCGTGCGATTCCGCCATCAGTTTGCCCATCAGCTTCAGGTTGCCAGCGGCCAAGGCATCGGCAGCGGCCAAGGTGCGATCGTTTTCGGTGATCACATGGCGCGCCCGTTTGGCCACGATCGGATCCAGCTCATGCAGGATCGGGAAAAACAGATCCGGGCTGACGTCGCGCAGCGCCTTGACGCCGAAGAAGCGAGCCGCCGCTTCGCACTGTTGCCGGCGGGTGTTGTATTCGCTGTCGACCAGGCCGCGTTTAACGTTGGAGTTGATGATCACCACCGCGACATCGGCTGGCATCGGCACCGCGCGCGTTTCCAGAGATCGGCAGTCAATCAGCAGGGCGTGATCTTTCTTGCCCAACGCAGAAATCAGCTGATCCATAATGCCGCAGTTGCAACCGACAAACTGGTTTTCCGCTTCCTGGCCATTCAGCGCCAGCGCTACGCCGTCCAGCGGCAGTTGATAGAGTGCCTGCAACACCTGTCCGACAGCCACTTCCAGTGAGGCTGAAGAGCTAAGCCCGGCGCCCTGCGGGACGTTGCCGCTGATCACCAGATCGGCACCGCCAAAACTGGCATCGCGGGTCTGCAGGTGTTTCACCACGCCGCGTACATAATCGGCCCAGCGCAGATTGGCGTGGCTGACGATCGGTTCATCCAGGGAAAACTGATCCTGCTGGTTCTCGTAATCGGCGGCCAATACGCGGATCTGGCGATCGTTACGTGGAGCCCCGCTGATCACGGTTTGATAATCAATGGCGCAGGGCAGGACGAAGCCGTCGTTGTAATCGGTGTGCTCACCGATCAGATTGACTCGGCCCGGCGCCTGGATCGTCAGGGCGGGTGCGTAGCCAAAGTGTTCGGTAAACAGGGCTTGGGTAAGTTGCTTCAGACTCATTATTTCACTCCGGCTTCGCGGTAATGGATATCACTGACCGCACGCAGGCGTTCAGCGGCTTGTTCTGCGGTCAGGTCGCGTTGGGTTTCCGCCAGCATTTCATAACCCACCATAAATTTGCGTACCGTGGCGCTGCGCAGTAACGGCGGATAGAAGTGGGCATGCAGTTGCCAGTGGCGGTTATCGGCCTGGTTGAAGGGTGCGCCGTGCCAGCCCATGGAATAAGGGAAAGAGCATTGGAACAGGTTGTCATAGCGGCTGGTGAGTTTCTTCAGCGCGATGGCCAGATCGCGGCTTTGTGCTGCACTAAGCTCGGTCAGTCGTTGTACCGGCGCTTTTGGCAGCAGCAGCGTTTCAAACGGCCAGGCTGCCCAGTAAGGAACAACCGCCAACCAGTGCTCGGTTTCCACCACCGTACGGCTGCCGTCGGCCTGCTCGCGCTGAGCATAGTCCACCAGCATGGCGGACTGATGCTGGCTGAAATACTCCTGCTGCAGGCGATCTTCTCGTTCGGCTTCATTCGGTAGGAAGCTGTTGGCCCATACCTGACCGTGTGGGTGAGGATTGGAACAGCCCATCGCGGCCCCTTTATTTTCAAACACCTGCACCCAGGGGTAGCTGCGCCCCAGATCGGCGGTCTGTTCCTGCCAGGCGGCGATCACCTGTTCCAGCGCGGGTAGTGTCAGCTGCGGTAGCGTTTTACTGTGGTCGGGGGAGAAGCAGATCACCCGGCTGGTGCCACGGGCGCTTTGGCAACGCATCAGTGGATCGTCACTTTCCGGCGCCTGCGGGGTATCCTGCATCAGGGCGGCAAAATCATTGGTGAACACGTAGGTGCCCGGAAAGTCAGGGTTTTTATCACCAGTCACGCGCGTGTTGCCAGGGCAAAGGAAGCAGTCAGGATCGTGGGCTGGCAGTGTTTCCTGAGCGGGGGATTCCTGCTGGCCTTGCCACGGGCGTTTGGCCCGGTGCGGAGATACCAGCACCCATTGCCCGGTAAGGGGATTAAAACGGCGATGTGGATGATCGATAGGATTGAAATCAGGCATTGCGCTTCCTTTATCTCGCAACGGGGCTAATTGTAATCGCTTTCACTTGCTGCGTGACCGACTATAGCCGAGTGCATTTGGAAAATAATGGCTAGAAGATAGCATGGTCGCGGTGAGAAAAAGGTGATCTAGCGCGAAAAATGGAATCGCTTACATCGATTGAGGCTATAATCCGGTTGAGATAGGGAAGGCGATGGGGTGTGTTAAGTGGTAGCGGTTACACTACGCAGGCCGGCAGAGCAATCTACCGGCCTGGAGGGGGACTAATATTGGTAAGCCGGGTAGGTAAAGAACAGCAAATGGACCAGATTTAGCCCAAAGTGGAAGAGAATGGGCACCCACAGGCGGCCGCTCCACATCCAGGCCAGGCCATAAATCACCCCCGCCAGCGTGGCAAATGCCATCATCAACGTGCCACCGGCAAAGTGGGCGGCACCAAACAGCAAGGCGGTGATAATCAGTGCCGGATAGGCACCCAGCCACTGGCGCAGACGCTGCTGCAAATAGCCACGGAACAGCGCTTCTTCGGCCATCGAAACAAAAAACAGGTTGGCCATAATGAAAGCCAGGATCCAGGAGGGCAGGTGCAGCTCAACTTTCAGCCCACCGAGCGCCACCGCCAACAGCAGCACCGCAGGGATGCAGAGCACCAGGATCAGCCAGGCGCTGACGCCGACTTGCTTGTCAGGCTTGCCAGCGTTAAACAGCGTTGGCAGGCAGGCTAACAGCAGAAAGGGCACCAGTGCCTTATCGAAGTTGTAATACATGGAATACAGCGAGCTCATCGGGCCCACTTTGTCCTGATCGACCATCAATTGGTTATTGAAGCCCGGTATCAGGTGATAAAACAGCGCGATTGAGCAGGCGACTAAAAACACTTCCAGCGCTAGCGCGATGCTGCGCTGCTGGCGATAGTGCTGATGAAGCCAGATGGCAATGGCGATAACCGCCAGATAACCCAGCCCAACGGGCGTCAGGACATGATGGTAAACCCCCATTGCGGCGGCCGCAGCCAATACTACCGAGGCAATCAGCCGGTTAAATGGCAAAAAAAACAACGAAGCCGAAAGTACGCCCCACATAATAGCTATCCCTTTAAATAGATACACGGCGCTCAATGCCGGAAATCCGGCGTGTTAATGTCTGGTTAAACGAGCACTAATTGGGATAGTAGCACAACAGGGTGAATTTAAAGGTCGGGACAGTAGTTAATCGTGCGGAAACGGTTTTAACCCTTCATCCAGGCTTGCGAACGCATAACCTCCCCAAGGTTCTGCAAGGTTTCCAGGCTTTGCTGGTGGATCTCATCCGTTGGGGCGGCGCATAAATCTTGTAGCACCGTTACCTGTAAACCTGCATCGTGCGCCTGCCGGGCGGTGCTCTCAATGGCTAGCGGGGTGCTGATCCCGCCCAATAGCAGGTGGTGGCAGCGATGCTGCTGTAACCAGGTTAACAAATTGTTACCGGCAAAGGCGCTAAGCCCTTTCTTTTCCAGGCACAGATCCTCGGTTTTTACCTCCAGACCGGCCAGCCAATGACATCCCCCGTTACTTAAGCGCAGCGCACCGATATGTTTGAGCTGATTGAACAGCGGCGAGTGTCGGGGAATATCGTGGTAATTATCGGCAAAACCGGTGCGTAACCAAATCACCGGGATTTTACGCACCCGAGCGTAGGCCGCAGCAGCATTGACGTGCGCGATTACATCACGCGTTACGATGTGTTCGCGGCAGTGATTCGCCCGCCCTTTAGGGCCAGCCAGATCTTCAATCAGGTCAATAATAATCAACGCGGCGGACATACCTTCTCCAAAAACGTCTCTGTACCCTTTAATGATAAAAGGCCAAATGTGATGCGTTGTGAAGGAAGTGTTGCCGGATATGTCCCCAGGATGAGCGCTGTAGCACTCACCCCGAGTAGGTTAAGCCAGAACGTCTTGTTGATAGCGGTAGCCATCGCCTTCAGGGATGAAGGAGAAACGGTGGGTGATGCATTGCGGCGCATCTTCTGCGTGGTGTGAAACAAACAGCAACTGCGTCGAGCCCTGTTGGATCAGCACATCCACGAAGCGCCTTACCAACTGGCGGTTTAGCGGATCCAGGCCCTGCAGTGGCTCATCGAGGATCAGCAGCGCCGGATGTTTGACTAACGCCCGGGCGATAAGAGCCAAGCGTTGCTGGCCCCAGGACAAGCTATGGAAGGGAGCATCGCCCATAGCGCCAAGCCCGAGCAGAGCCAGCCATTGCGACGTCAACTGATGCTGACGATCGGAAACTGCCTGATAAATGCCTATCGAATCAAAGAAACCGGACAGGATCACGTTACGCACGCTGGAGCTGACACGGTAGTCCAGATGCAGGCTGCTGCTGACGTAGCCGATATGGCGTTTGATATCCCAGATGGTTTCCCCGCTGCCGCGTCGGCGGCCAAACAGCGTCAGATCGTTGCTGTAGCCTTGCGGATGATCGCCGGTGATCAGGCTGAGCAGGGTGGATTTTCCCGCCCCGTTCGGGCCAACGATCTGCCAGTGTTCACCGGGGTTAACCTGCCAACTGAGTTGGTTGAGGATGGGGCGATCGTTATAGCTTACTACGCCATCACGTAGAACGATCAGTGGCCGATCGTCCGGCAGCCTGATGACCTGGGTGGGATCTTCGGTTTCTGGCAACGTCAAGCCGTTGAGATTTTCACTGTGCGCCAGTTGAGCGACCAGCGCGTCGGCCATCACCTGCTCCCGTGGCCCTTGGCTGGTGAGGGTGCAATCGGCCAGCACGCCGACCTGCTCAATGAAGCCTGGAATTTCATCAAACCGGTTGAGTACCAGGACCAAGGTATAACCCTGCTGTGAAAGTTCACCAAGCAGGGCGGCGAGCTGAGCACGTGAATTGACGTCTAGTCCGTCGAACGGCTCATCGAGGATCAATAAATCGGGTTGGGCCATCAGGGCACGGCACAGCAGGGTTTTGCGGGTCTCACCGGTAGAGAGATATTTGAAACGGCGCGTAAGCAGGGGCGTGATGCCAAACTGCTCGGCCAACTGCGTGCAGCGAGCGGGATCGTTGAGTTCTTCCTGAATGATTTCTGCCGTGGTACGGCCGGTGTCGTCTTCGTCCACGCTGAGCAGATCGGTATTGTTGCGCTGCCATTCATCGCTGACCAGCTTTTGCAACTGCTCAAAGGAGATCCGTACTACGCGGCGAAATTCACTGTGGCGCTCGCCTTTCAGCAACGTCAGCTCACCGGCCAGCGCCCGGGCTAGCGCAGATTTCCCACTGCCGTTAGCCCCGACGAACGCCCAGCTATCGCCGGACAGAATATCAAGCCGATCCAGCTCCAGCGTGCGGGTATCGCTTAAACGAAATGAACCTTGCGAAATGTGCAACGACGACATCTTCTAATCCCTATTCTGCAATGTTTCGCTTTAGAAATAGGCGCAAGCGTAAAAGATGTCAATCGGCAATACTGCAACGTGACGTTGCGTTTAACACAACGTCGCGACAATCACCCGATCGGCGTTGAACAAGGCGTGTACCGGCGTGCCGACGCTCAGTTTCAACTGCGCCAGTTCCTGGTTGCTGACGGTGGCGCACAGCGTTTCTCCGCCGTTGAGCGTCACCAGAACCTCACTGTGATCGCTACCCGGCTGAATGCTGGCAATGCAACCCGGCAGCGCGTTATCGGCCAGGCCGGTCGACGCCGGATCGGTACTGAGTTTCACCCAAGGCGCTTTAATCAGGGCCAACACCTCTTTGCCCGGCGTCAACTGTAACCGGTCGGCGCTTTGCTGAGTGACGGCAGCGGTCAGGCGGGTGTGGCCGTCGGCCAGCAGCAGGCTGATATGCTGTTGGACCTGCTGGTGGTCGCGTTCAATCACGGTGCCGAAAAACTGGTTGCGGGCGCTGGTTTGCAACGAGAAACGGGCGATGGCGGCCAGCAGGCTGTCCAACGGCAAATTGTCTTGCTGCAACACGTCAAAGGCCTTCTGCTGGATTTGGCCCAGCAGATCGTAAAGTTGGATCAGCCGCAGGCCATAACGGGTCACCTGCGCGCCACCGCCGCCTTTGCCGCCGGTAGCGCGTTCGACCACCGTTTGCTCGGCCAGCTGATTCATCTCATTGATGGCATCCCAGGCGCTTTTGTAGCTGATCCCCGCCAGCTTGGCTCCCTGGCTGATCGAGCCGGTATGCACCACTTGCTTGAGCAGCGCGATGCGGCGTGGGTCAGCGAACAGTTTCTGCTGCAGCTTTAAGGTAAGGAGGATCTCGGCCTGCATGATGGGTCCTTATAAGGCAGTAAGTCAGGCTATTGTCGCCGATTTGCCGCAAAGCGCCAACTGAGCACGTTTAGCCGGTTACAAATTTCCCTCAGTCGGTAAAATAACCGCGTTTTCGCCTGCGTTTTGGTTTACAGTGAAACCTACGCAGCGGTTTAAAGCAGTCAAGTGAGGCTACGATGTTAGAATTATTGAAAAGTCTGTTGTTTGCCGTGGTAATGGTGCCAGTAGTGATGGCCATTATTTTAGGCTTGATTTATGGCTTGGGCGAGGTGTTCAACATCTTCTCCAAAGTTGGCCATCCTAAAGAAAACCGCAGCTAATCCCCCTCCCAAATGCCCGCTGAGCTCTCTTGGCGGGTATTTCTCAAGTTATCTCTCGCTTTGCCGATAAACCGCATGACAATCGTTCTCGCTGCGTTATATTATTTTTTACATAGCGATGTGATGAGAGTTAACTTGCGGAGAAAACAATGAAACAGCAATGGATTAACTGGGTTGGCGGTGTGGCATTAGCTTGCGGGCTGGTGGCACAGGTTTCTGCGGCAGAGAAAATCACCGTGTTTGCCGCGGCTTCGCTGACCAACGCCTTACAGGATATCGCCACCGAATACCAGAAAGGCAAAGACGTCGAAGTCGTCTCCTCTTTTGCTTCCTCCTCAACGCTGGCACGCCAGATTGAGCAAGGGGCGCCTGCGGACATGTTTATCTCTGCCGATCAGCAATGGATGGATTACGCCATCGATAAGCAGCAGATGGTGAAAGACACCCGTTATACCCTGTTGGGAAACGAACTGGTGCTGATCGCCGCCAAAGCAGCCAAACAAGATAAAATCACTATCAACAAGCAAACCGACTGGGCCAAATTGCTCAACGGTGGCCGCCTGTCCGTAGGCGATCCGGATCATGTACCTGCGGGCATCTACGCCAAAGAAGCGTTGCAGAACCTGGGGGCATGGACCACGCTGGAACCTCAGCTGGCGCGGGCTAATAATGTGCGTAGCGCCATGGCCATGGTTGAGCGTGAAGAAGCCCCGTTGGGCATCGTTTACGGCTCTGACGCCGTGGCCAGCGACAAGGTCAAAGTGATTGCCATCTTCCCGGAAGACAGCCACAAGCCGGTTGAGTATCCAATGGCCATCGTTAAAGATCACCAGACGCCAGCCGTGACGGCTTTCTACGATTACCTGAAGACTCCGGCCGCTGCGGCTATCTTCGAACGTTATGGATTCACCCCGCGTAAATGATATTAAGTGAGTATGAGTGGCAGGCGGTTGAACTGAGCCTGAAAGTGTCCAGCCTGGCGGTGATCTGCAGTTTGCCGCTGGGTATTTTGATGGCCTGGATCCTGGTTCGCTGCAATTTTCCCGGTAAATCGTTGTTGGATAGCATTATTCATCTGCCGTTAGTCCTGCCACCGGTGGTGGTGGGCTATCTGCTGCTGATCGCCATGGGGCGGCGCGGCTTTATCGGCGAATGGCTGTACAACTGGTTTGGTTTCAGCTTCAGTTTCAGCTGGCGTGGTGCTGCCTTGGCTTCGGCGGTGGTGGCATTCCCGCTGATGGTGCGGGCTATCCGCATGTCGCTGGAAGCGGTGGATACCCGTTTGGAACAGGCGGCCCGCACCTTGGGCGCCAACCCGTGGCGGGTGTTTTTCACCATCACCTTACCGCTTTCGCTGCCCGGCGTGATCGTTGGCGTGGTGCTGGCCTTTGCCCGCTCTTTGGGTGAGTTTGGCGCTACTATCACCTTTGTTTCCAATATCCCCGGTGAAACCCGT
This sequence comes from Serratia sp. 14-2641, assembly GCF_001692375.1. Taxonomy (NCBI): domain Bacteria; kingdom Pseudomonadati; phylum Pseudomonadota; class Gammaproteobacteria; order Enterobacterales; family Yersiniaceae; genus Serratia; species Serratia sp. 14-2641. The sequence goes on from NZ_LXKR01000077.1 coordinate 332,111, forward strand.
ACCATCCCGCTGGCAATGTACACCCTGATCGAAACGCCAGGGGCCGAATCGGCGGCAGCGCGTTTGTGCGTGATTGCCATCGTGCTGGCACTGGCTGCCCTGATGGTTTCTGAATGGCTGGCCCGCTGGGGCCGCAAGCGTATGGGCTTATAGATGTTAGAACTGGATTTCTCCCAGCAGCTTGGCGATCTCAATCTCAATGTGCAGGCTAATCTGCCGGCTCAGGGGATCACCGCGATCTTCGGGCTTTCCGGGGCCGGCAAAACTTCCTTGATCAATGCCATCGGTGGCCTGACGCTGGTGCAGCAGGGGCGTATTGTGCTGAATGGCCGCACGCTGGTGGATACCGCCAGCGGTGTCTGTTTGCCACCGGAAAAACGCCGGGTTGGCTATGTTTTCCAGGATGCGCGCCTGTTCCCGCATTATCGCGTACGCGGCAACCTGCAATACGGCATGGCGGCCAGTATGCGCGGCCAGTTTGACAGCATTGTCGAGCTGTTAGGGATTGCGCCTTTGCTGAACCGTTTGCCTTTGACCCTGTCCGGCGGTGAGAAACAGCGCGTCGCGATTGGTCGGGCGCTGCTGACCGCGCCGGAACTGTTGCTGATGGATGAGCCGCTGGCCTCACTCGATATGCCGCGCAAGCGTGAACTGCTGCCATATCTGGAGCGACTGGCGCAGGACGTCAACATCCCCATCCTCTATGTCAGCCACAGCATGGACGAGATCTTGCGCCTTGCAGAGCAAGTGATGGTGTTGGATCACGGCCAGGTGCGGGCGTACGGTGGGTTGGAGGAGGTTTGGGCCAGCAGCGCGCTGCGGCCTTGGCTACAGCGTGAAGATCAGAGCAGCGTGTTGAGTGTGAGCGTGATTGAGCATCACCCGCGCTATGCCATGACCGCGCTGGCACTGGGCGATCAGCGGCTGTGGGTCGGCGGTATTGAGGCGCCGGTGGGCAGCCAAATGCGTATTCGTATCAACGCCGCCGACGTTTCTTTAGTGCTACAACCACCAGCCAACAGCAGCATCCGTAATATTCTGCCCGCCAAGGTGGTGGAGTGTCTCGATGTAGCAGGGCAGGTTGAGGTGAAGCTGACGGTCGGGGAAAACATTCTCTGGGCGCGGATCACCCCATGGGCTCGTGACGATCTGGCTATCAGGCCCGGCCAGTGGCTGTATGCACAGGTCAAGAGTGTGTCGATCAGTCGCGATGGCCCCTCACCCCAACCCTCTCCCACAGGGAGAGGGAGCTATTAGCCCCTGCTCTTTTGGAAGTAAAGAGGTCACCTCAGCAAACTCGATCGGCTCCCAAAAAGGAGAGGGAGCTATTAGCCCCTGCTCTTTTGGAAATAAAGAGGTCACCTCAGCAAGCTCGATCGGCCCCCAAAAAGGAGAGGGAGCTATTAGCCCCTGCTCTTTTGGAAGTAAAGAGGTCACCTCAGCAAGCTCGATCGGTTCCCAAAAAGGAGAGGGAGCCATTAGCCCCTGCTCTTTTGGAAATAAAGAGGTCACCTCAGCAAACTCGATCGCCCTCTCAACCAAGCTGAATCTGCCGGTGCTCATGAAGAATCACGATACTTTCAGCCCACTCGATCGGTTCCCTCTCCCTGTGGGAGAGGGTTAGGGTGAGGGGGTATCTTTCTAATTCAGCACGCGAGAACGGATAACCTCGGCAATCCCCGGCTGCAGGTGATCGGCAATCACCAGATCAGCACGTTCCTTGATGGCATTATCGGCATTACCCATGGCAACGCCCAGCCCAACGGCTTCAAGCATGCTCAGGTCGTTGTAGTTGTCACCAAAGGCGACCACCTGATCCATGCTCAACCCCTGTGACTCCACCCACTGCTGCAGGCGTTTACCCTTGCTGTTGCCGCCTTTGGCAATGTCCACCTGATCGTGCCAGGACCATTCACAGGCCAGGCCCAGCTCTTTTTCTACCATTTCGGCAAAGCTGCGTAGCGCCGGGAGATCGCTATGTGAAGTGGCAAACTTCCAGATGGCCTGCGCCTCATCCGCCGCCTGCATCAGGCTGTTGACCTGCAACAATGTTGGGCGCTGGGCTACCGGCAAAGTCTCTGACCAGGCTAGAGAACGGATCACATGACCGCTTGTCTCCTGATACAGCATGGCGTCGTCCACATACATCAGGCCGTGAATATCGCTTTGCTTGAGCAGTTGCAGTACCTGCTTGGCCTGCTCTTTTGCCAGCGGATCGGAGGCCAGTACCTTTTTCTGCTGGAAATCATACAGATAGGTTCCGTTACAACAAATGGCTGGCGTATCGATTTGCAGCGCCTGATAGAACGGATGGATAGCCACGTGATGGCGGCCGGTGACCACCACGACTTTCACTCCGGCGGCACGGGCTTCCTCCAGCGCGGCCAGCGACTGCGGTAAGATACGTTTCTGGTTGTCTAGCAAAGTGCCGTCTAAATCGAGGGCAATAACACGGTAGCTCATAGCGGTCTCATTATAGTTAGCAAGAAAATTACCTCGATGGTACATATGATTAATGTTACATGTAAATCAAGGTGTTATAATTTAAAGGGGTGCTATTGGGGTGCCGGGTTACTGCCTATATGATTACCTATTTGCAGCGTTCCAGTTCCTCCTTGGCATCCTTTCTCTGTTTGTCGATATGGTCGGCCAAGTCCTGAACATGCACCAAGCGTGGTGCTTTCTGGGTGTTGCCGATTCGGAATGTGGCAATTGGCAATTTACCTTCGGCGGCTTTCTGATCTGCAGTTGAGGGCCGCATACCTAGATACTTCTCGGCTATATCGGATAGGGGGATATTAACCTTTTCAAACTCAGCCATCAGCAAAAACATCGTGTTCATAAATCACCCCATTCAATTTCTTTTCCGGTTCTGCGAAAGTGATCGGCACGCCTCAGATAAAGAAGGTGGCGGCAATGTTCGCAGCAATCGTGCTTATTCTCTGGGTTCTTGATGGCCTTCAATTTTCGAAGGGTATAGGTGCCGCAGGCGCAACGGACAACCCAGCGCCCCCTTTTTTCGTATGCAAGGCCCATTACGATCATTCGCCCAAATTGCTTGCCGATAAATTTTTTAAGGTTAGGCGGCACCTCGAACCTTAGTCGGATAGGATTTGGCTGATCTGCCGTCTGAATTTTCTTTTCCGGCCGGTAGGCAAACCCCTTACCAAGAATTAGCGCTGCCGTTCTGTTTACGGGCTGCCGAGTGCCATCAAAAATATCTTTACTCACTGCTTTTCCTCCGGCGTGTAGGCTGCTTTGTCGTGGCTATACTCACCATTCCACGTTGCCTTCATTGGCAGCTCGCCTTTCATGTAAAGCGCGTACAGGCGGTGACAGCCTTTCTCTAGCAGCACAGGGGTTTTCTTGGTGAATGCCTCCTTACCGTGCGGCTTGATCTCCATTTCGTCTTCGGTGAGGTAGGTATCTCGCGCATACGATGCTACGCGCCAGCGGGCGCTTTTCTCTGGATCACGCTGCTCGTTGAAAATCCAATTGCGCTCGAAGGCCCACCACATCATTTTGTTGATGTTGACGCCGTTCAGGCACTTGCAGAACGCCGGGATCGTCATGCCTTTGGTGAAGTGTTTTTCCAGGCTTTCAACTGTGCTCACTAACTGCTGGTTTTCACCTTTGAGGCGCTCGTTGTCGCCTGAGTAGTTCATTAACAAACTGCGCAGCGTGGATGGGTCATTCAGCAACTGCATGGCGTCAACCGGTGCCGCAATGGCATCACGGCGAGTAAAGTAGAACTCGGTCAGATCGTTGTAGTATTCCCACGCCTGATCGGTTTCTAATATCTTCGCGTGGTTGGCAGCTCCGCGCTCAGTCCACAGCGTGAGAGATCGTGCTTTAGAGGAAATTTGCACACCGCTGAAAGAGTTGCGCAAAATTTCTACTTCTTCACCCCTCAACTTGAAGTAATGCTTCCCGTCAACAAAGCGCGTCTTGTTGCGATTGAAATTATTCGTGATCATCTGCTCAGTCGCACCATACCCAACCGCCAACTGCTCGGTGGTCGCCACACGCTGCCCGCGATACTCGATGATCTGCAGGTCTTTGGCCTCGACGGCCACAAGCTCAGTTTTTTTAGCCATTCTTAATTTCTCCGCTGGTGGTCTTGTTAATGTGGCTGCCGAGGGCCTCGGCGACCCGCTTAGATTCTTTTTCGGCGATTGCCTTCTGACGAGCAGCCTCATGGCGAGCGGCCAGTGTCCTACGCTTATCACAGCGATCCGCCCGGACGTCTGCCCAGTCGCGGTTTATCGGCTTCACTGCTACCGCGCTGGCCTGACGCCAGAACGTGGACGCAAGTTGCAACTGGCCAGCCTTCTCGAATTTGGCCGCCTGGTTGGCGTTGAGCATGTAGGGGCTAAGTTTCATTTAGCCCCCATTGCTGGCAGACTATTGATGTGATCCCGGATTGACTCAGGCACCCCGTCTAAGATGGTGATCAGCGCGCACACCAGAGCTGATTCGTTGTGGTCGAGGATTTCCGCTTCAAGCCACATATCAAGAACCGCTCTTGCCTGTTCTGCCCGGCACTGGGCGTCTATTAGTTGCATGGCTGATGATCCTCCTGTTCCGCCTCATCTTCTGCTCGGACGCACATGTCATAGATAACGCCAAGCAGCTCAGACTGTGCGCGCAGTTCGCCTTTATTTGCCGTGAGGCACATAGCGACCTCTGCGAGAGTCGCAATCTTCGCCATTGCATCCAGAGCTGCGATATGCGCGATTGACCGTGGTGTAGTTGTGCTATTAGTTGCCATTAGTCACCACCTGCAGCAATGCGCTATCCGGATGCAGGAGCTTGTAGGCCACGGCATCGACAAACGCCTCTTCCATTGAGGTAGCGCCAAGCGGCGTTAATTTGCCTCCACTGCTCAACATGGCATCGTATGAAATGGCGATTTGTTTCTGACCATCAGCAATACCGAATTCAGCGCGGATCATGTCTTCGATATACACACGCATAACTTCCTCAATGCTTTTTTGTGTCACATCGACACGCACTGCTTTACGACGACGAGGAATAAGCACATCAGCCCACTTACCGCCATAATGGCGCTGACAGAAATCCAAATAGGCGAGGGCAATTCGCTGTCTATTCTTTTCAATTAAATTAATTTTATTTGACATTGTTAATGTCCCTTTCGGTTATTAAAACTAATGGCGTCTGATAGATTGGCTAGCGATAACGCGGCCAATGATTAACAATGGCTGCTCTTTGCCTTCTTCTATTTCCCAAACCTGATAGAATTTACTGCTTGGAATTACTCGGATAGCCTTCGCTGTGAATTGCAGGCGCTTAACCATGAAGATTCCATCCCAATAAAAAGCAAATATTCCATCTTCGATGTAGCTGCTAATGGTAGTGTCGATAGCGAGATGTTCACCAGCTTCAATTTCACCTGACATAGTGTCATCGGGCATGCGGCAAGTTACTTGCTTACCATCAAATTTGATGTGCTCTGCAACATCAGCGCGAACGCACATCGCTTTTTTAACCGCTGTCTGCATAATGTTTCTTACCATAGCAATTACCCTGATCCTGAATTCAGGTTGAGTTATCCCCCAACCTGATAGGTTGTAATTAGTACTTCTGAATATGACTAATCGGTGATGCCGAATTTAATTAGTTGGGAATATATTCACAGTAATTAATTTGTGAGCTTTTACGCTTGTGGGAAAACGCATAGTCGCCTGTGTCTTCCCGTAGGTAAGTACATTCAAAATTACCGATACAATCACCTACCTCTGGCAGTGGGGCTTTGCATTCAATCCCGTAGGCCTGCTTTGCTAAATGCATGCAGATCTTCCAAGACCATGAACCAGGGAACTGCTTAATGGTTTGCTGCGCCCTGCGTAACTTGGCGGGCTCAATCAGCTTCAGCCGGTTTGATTTTTTATTCTGTGGCATGCTATTGTTCATATCAGCCTCTTTAAAATATTTCGAGTTTTCTGGGGTTAGGCTCTGGTTAGTGATTGGCGTCGTGACCAGAGCTGTCTAATTAATATGGCTCGCCATTGTCGATATGGCTTTTTCGAATTTAGGAATCTTGCAAAGGATTTCTTTTGCTTCATCACAAGCAGCGTTAATTTCTGAAAAAAAATCAACCAAGATAAAATTCGTACCAACGCGCTTATACAAGGCGTATTCAACACAATCAGCCCACTCCGTGACCAAGCTATAATTACCGTTGCCGTAGTGAGAGGTGACTGGAAATGAGTAAGCCCAGTGGTTATTGGTATCTTTAAGCTTTTGGCGAATGCAAAAAGCTTGCTGGTTTAACTTTAATGTGGCTGGGGGTAATGGCTGACTGTTCATCTCACTGGCTCCGTTGTTTGCCGATGAGATTAAGATACACGCAGCAATAACTTATGGCAATACAAAAAGTTATTATAACATGCAAAAAGATAATAAATTAATGAAACCAAAGGTTATTTTTATTTCAATAAGTTATTTGAGGGCATTTTTGGCGAAAAAAAAACCGGCAATTGCCGGTTTGAATCAGTGTCACTTGTCCTAACTAGCAGGTGACCGACCACCAAAAAACACGGCCGATAACCTCAACATCCTGAATGGGCGCTGACTCGTCGGGGTGCTCATCTTTGTTGAAGCTGCGAAGGCTTAAAGAGCTGGGGCCGGTTCTGTATAAAATTTTTACACGCTTCCATCCATTCTGACTTATAGCGTAAATTTTGCCATCCACAATCTTCTTATCCTCGGTATTGATCGCCAAGATACTGCCATCTGGCATCGCTGGCACCATGCCATCCCCGCTGATCGGAAAACACAAAACGCCTCTACCATCCATTTCCGCACCAGCTTTTTGCAATAGCCTCTTAGCAAAGGTGAGCGTAAGGGGTTTCTGCCCATCGGTAGAAAAGACACCATCACTGCCAATAAAATCAATGTCACTTAGGAAAGGAACCTCAACCTCATCACCAGATCGTGAACCATAGTTGTCTTGGTGGTTAACAGATTCTTCGCGCGCTTCTCTGGGGGCCGTTTTTTCCTCCCACATGGGTTCCTCACCCCTAGCTAGCCACTCAGGACGAACTTTCAGTTCGCGCGCAATTTCGACTAATTTTCGGCTGGAATTGGTTTTTCCTGAAACGAGTTTCCAAATAGATGGTTGGGATACGCCAACCCTGTCAGCAAGCATACCCTGGGTAGTCCCAGTGAGTTCCATTGCGAGTGACAGACGTTCCGATAAGGTAGTTTTCATCATTGCATCCTATACCTTTAGTTATTGGTAGGCAAATACAATAAGTTATTGCAATAAGTTATGCTAGTGCTATCATCCAAGAATTGATAAATAACTTATGGTATTAAATGTGATTAACCCATATATCAAAAAAGCAATTGAGATAGCGGGGGGGCAGGCTGCGCTTGCAAGGGCTTGCGGAGTATCTCAGCCCGCCGTATTTCGTTGGCTCAATGGTAGCAGGGTCAAGGCTGATTATGTAGTGGCCATCTCCCGTGCGTCGAATGGTGAGGCTAAAGCCCACGAAATCCGCCCGGATCTTCCCGATATCTTCCCTGTTCCTGAGCCTACCAATGAATCAGCGGGGGCCTGATCAGTACACCAGGGCGGTTATGCCTGCGGTGTATTGCCCCGCTGATGCCGAATGGATACAGGGGCAGCTTGAAAAGTTTACCGCATCCGCCCGGCGCAAGATTGTGACGTTGTATGCAGATATCTACCAGGCTGCATGGGACGAAGAGCCGGTGTCATTCAGACAGGAGAACAGGGCAAGGCATGAGGCCAACACCCGGTTGAGGTTGTACGTCACCCAGCGCTCAAAGGCGAGCATGGGGTTAACAGAAAAGGCGGAGGAGGTAACGGCAGGTCGGAACTCACCAGAAAGCCAGAACCACGTATCAGCAAAGTAGTACAGGAATGTACTAGCAAGATGATACATGAACTGTCTCTTATACACATCT
>NZ_LXKR01000077.1:340109-340251 GCF_001692375.1 Serratia sp. 14-2641
GAAAAAAAAAAAAACAAAAAACAAACAAAAACATGCCGTTATCCCAAAACATATCAGCCAAAACAAAGACGAACATATGAAATGCAAAGACACAACAATACACGAATCTGTATCACATCGTAAGAAACTGCAATCCTCACGA
>NZ_LXKR01000078.1:0-2689 GCF_001692375.1 Serratia sp. 14-2641
AGTTGCACAGGAGGAGTTGACCTTTAAAAGGCATAAAACTATACTCCCTGCATAGAGCAACGCTTCTATACAGTTTTAAGTGAGCCCCGGTAATCTTCTCAGTCGCCAAACTTAGCGAAGATTATCGGGGTTTTTGCTTTTCTGGATTCGGCTCAAACTGCCTCAGAACCCATTCCTTGCCACCTTTCGGCGTGGCCAACCAAAAAATTCTTCAAACGATCAGTAATCTAGCACTCACCAGTACAACTAGCAAGAATGTGAACCTTTTACATTCTTTTGTTTCTGCGGCACGTCTCAATTTCAATGAGTTTTTCGATCATCTGTCCCTGAGTTAAACCTTCCTCTTCACATAACTGTAGAAGTTGGTCTTTCATGGGATTTTTGATAAATACATTCACTTCTTTATGAGTTTCGCGCTTACGGGCTATCGCCGCCAACTGCCTTTCAGTAGCTGACATAGGATTACCTTTACGGTAAGAGCGCTTCGTTTTCGATGAGGAAGTAACTGCGTTTACGGCCTGTGACATTTCTGCCTCCCCAAGGATCTGAAAAGGATCGTTTGGCAAAGCGTACTACAGAATCCGTACGTTAGCAGCATAAAAAGCATTTTTCAGTCCCGTTGGCGCGGGATGACAGATAAAAATGCAGGAAGAGCGGACGACCTGAGCCCAGAGGATCAAGCCGTCATAGGGTGACAGAAAGGTATGGAGGACATTTCAATACGACGAGCGCCACTCCTTCCCGATATCCCAGCGCGATTGCCAGTGCGCCAGGTAGGTTTGTGCCACGCCAGGCATATCACGCAGCACCAGCGCATTTTCCGAGTTGGACCGCGCCGCTGCGCGGCTAAAATTGAATGACCCGGTCTCGACATTCACCTGGTCGGTGATGATCAGTTTGTCGTGCATTATCTTGAAGTTATCGACGGTACGAACCGGAATACCGGCATTGACCAGCAAATTCATCGCCGCCTGGCTGGCCTTGTTCTGGTTTCCCTTCGCGTCCAGCACTACTTTCACATCAACGCCCCGGCGCTTGGCGCTCGTCAGTGCCTTCGCCACCTCGGGGGAGGTGAACGAATACCCCATCAGCCGGATACTGCTCTGGGCATCATTGAGCGTATTCAGTACCAGTTGCAGGGCGCTGCCTTCGGGTGAGAACCCCACCTGCACCGAGGGCGCAGCCATGGCACACGGCGCTACAGCCAGGGTTGCGGCCAGACACCAGACTTTCAGCGAGGTCCGCATCATTTTGCGCCCCCGTAAAACACATTGCCGTTCCTCGAACTGACGCCGCCCTGCACATGACCACAGGTGACGTTACCTGTACGCGTCTCGATGTTGCCGGTGACATTACCGGCCCTGACGTTGCCGTTGGTACTGCGCACGGTGCCCACATTCCCCTGCACCGTCACATCGGCCTCTTCGGAATCAATCACCTGCACGTCTCCCACAATCGTAATGGCGACTGCCACCACCGTCCCATCGCCCAGCGACACCGTCTGGCCATCCGCAATCACCTGGTTACCGCTGACGCGGATATGATTACCATCGACGACCATTGTCTTGCCGTTTACTGTGATTTTCGTTGCCATTTTGCGTTCTCTTTTGAAGTGTTGTTGGCCAGCTTCTCAACCGGAATATGTTGCATTTGATAGGCCATCAGACGCGGTTGCCCAACACCCAGTGCGGTCGGGGTTTTCGCCTGCACCTGATAACCCCGCCCACGTGCCGGCAGATGCACCAGTGCCGTTTCCCATAGCAGGCTGGTGCTGACCGCCGCCGTCGGACGTCGGCGCCAGATATGCTGCCATTCGTTTTCCAGGTCATTGATGGCCGCCAGCGCAGGATCGGTCAGCAGCAGGTTCTCCAGATCTGAACGTGCGTCCGGCGCATCCAGCCGGCGGACTATCTGCTGTATCCGGTCAGCCCGTGGATAGCTACGACGAACGGCTGCCGGTGCCTGCGCAAGCAGCGTATTGAGAGACGGCGGAGCCACCTCGATAAAACGGTTAATCTGTATCGCCTCTTTCGTGAACTTGTCAGCGTCAGCGATATAGAGCGAAGCACCGCGAATAACCTCTCCCCGGAACAGGGTGATGTTCTCGCCCTCCTGCAGTTGCTGCACTTCTTCCACGCTGACTTTCTTTTGCTCGCGTAATTGCAGTTTGTCGTCTTCATCCCAGCGACTGCCCATGACACCGTTCTGACGCACCATCTGGCTCATTTCCGGCAAATACTCCGTGCCGGCCATCAACTGCAGGATTTCCAGGGTGTCTTTCGGGTCCATGATTTTGCCGGTGATACGGGTACCCATGTTGGCGATCAACGTCCATACACGGTCACCGGCCGCAGATTTAAGCCGCTGTGCTTCTTGTCCGGCCAGCAGCAAGCAATACCCCAGCGATCGGACCTGGGTGGCCAGCTCACCCAACTTTTCGGTGTAACAGGCCCCCACCTCATCGGCTATCCACAGAAAGGGGAATCTGTCCTTGTACTTGCGTACGACCATTATGTCTTCCGGCCGTCCCTCCAGCTTTTCTCCGAGGTCCTGGCTCAGGATCATCGCCAACTGAGACACATACAGTCGTCCGAGTGCAGCCGCCTCGGTGGAAGAGATTTCCAGTGCGGGGATAAGGATGACGAGGATGCGATCGTTGTGAACCACATCTTTCAGGTCGATGTCACCG
>NZ_LXKR01000079.1:0-2667 GCF_001692375.1 Serratia sp. 14-2641
CGGTGACATCGACCTGAAAGATGTGGTTCACAACGATCGCATCCTCGTCATCCTTATCCCCGCACTGGAAATCTCTTCCACCGAGGCGGCTGCACTCGGGCGACTGTATGTATCTCAGCTGGCGATGATCCTGAGCCAGGACCTCGGTGAAAAGCTGGAGGGGCGGCCGGAAGACATCATGGTTGTACGCAAGTACAAGGACAGGTTCCCCTTTCTGTGGATAGCCGATGAGGTGGGGGCTTGTTACACCGAAAAGCTGGGTGAGCTGGCCACCCAGGTCCGATCGCTGGGGTATTGCTTGCTGCTGGCCGGACAAGAAGCACAGCGGCTTAAATCGGCGGCCGGTGACCGTGTATGGACGTTGATCGCCAACATGGGTACCCGTATCACCGGCAAAATCATGGACCCGAAAGACACACTGGAAATCCTGCAGTTGATGGCCGGCACGGAGTATTTGCCGGAAATGAGCCAGATGGTGCGTCAGAACGGTGTCATGGGCAGTCGCTGGGATGAAGACGACAAACTGCAACTGCGCGAGCAAAAGAAAGTCAGCGTGGAAGAAGTGCAGCAGCTGCAGGAGGGCGAGAACATTACCCTGTTCCGGGGGGAGGTTATTCGTGGTGCTTCGCTCTATATCGCTGACGCTGACAAGTTCACGAAAGAGGCGATACAGATTAACCGTTTTATTGAGGTGGCTCCGCCGTCTCTCAATACGCTGCTTGCGCAGGCACCGGCAGCCGTTCGTCGTAGCTATCCACGGGCTGACCGGATACAGCAGATAGTCCGCCGGCTGGATGCGCCGGACGCACGTTCAGATCTGGAGAACCTGCTGCTGACCGATCCCGCGCTGGCGGCCATCAATGACCTGGAAGACGAATGGCAGCATATCTGGCGCCGACGTCCGACGGCGGCGGTCAGCACCAGCCTGCTATGGGAAACGGCACTGGCGCATCTGCCGGCACGTGGGCGGGGTTATCAGGTGCAGGCGAAAACCCCGACCGCACTGGGTGTTGGGCAACCACGTCTGATGGCCTACCAAATGCAACATATTCCGGTTGAGAAGCCGGCCAACAACACTTCAAAAGAGAACGCAAAATGGCAACGAAAATCACAGTAAACGGCAAGACAATGGTCGTCGATGGTAATCATATCCGCGTCAGCGGTAACCAGGTGATTGCGGATGGCCAGACGGTGTCGCTGGGCGATGGGATGGTGGTGGCTGTCGCCATTACGATTGTGGGTGATGTGCAGGTGATTGATTCCGAAGAGGCCGATGTGACGGTGCAGGGGAATGTGGGCACCGTGCGCAGTACCAACGGCAACGTCAGGGCCGGTAATGTCACCGGCAACATCGAGACGCGTACAGGTAACGTAACCTGTGGTCATGTGCAGGGCGGCGTCAGTTCGAGGAACGGCAATGTGTTTTACGGGGGCGCAAAATGATGCGGACCTCGCTGAAAGTCTGGTGTCTGGCCGCAACCCTGGCTGCGCCCTCGGTGCAGGTGGGGTTCTCACCCGAAGGCAGCGCCCTGCAACTGGTACTGAATACGCTCAATGATGCCCAGAGCAGTATCCGGCTGATGGGGTATTCGTTCACCTCCCCCGAGGTGGCGAAGGCACTGACGAGCGCCAAGCGCCGGGGCGTTGATGTGAAAGTAGTGCTGGACGCGAAGGGAAACCAGAACAAGGCCAGCCAGGCGGCGATGAATTTGCTGGTCAATGCCGGCATTCCGGTTCGTACCGTCGATAACTTCAAGATAATGCACGACAAACTGATCATCACCGACCAGGTGAATGTCGAGACAGGGTCATTCAATTTTAGCCGCGCAGCGGCGCGGTCCAACTCGGAAAATGCACTGGTGCTGCATGATATGCCTGGCGTGGCACAAACCTACCTTGCGCACTGGCAATCGCGCTGGGATATCGGGAAGGAGTGGCGCTCGTCGTATTGAAATGTCCCCCATACCTTTCTGTCACCCTATGACGACTTGATCCTCTCGGCTCCGGTCGTCCGCTCTTCCTGCATTTTTATCTGTCATCCCGCGCCAACGGGACTGAAAAATGCTTTTTATGCTGCTAACTTACGGATTCTGTAGTAGGCTTTGCCAAACGATCCTTTTCAGATCCTTGGGGAGGCAGAAATGTCACAGGCCGTAAATGCAGTAACTTCCTCATCGAAAGCGAAGCGTCAGTATAGAAAAGGCAATGCTATGACTGCGTCTGAAAAGCAGCTTGCATCGATAGCCCGGAAACGTTTAACGCATAAAGAGATTAATGTATTTGTCCGAAATCCTCTAAAAGAACAATTTATAGAGTTTTGTTCAGATGATGGTCTTACTCAAGGACAAATGATTGAGATGCTGATTGAACGTGAAGCGAAAAGACGGCTTACCGAAAAGTAAATGGTTTACTTTCTTGCTAGGTCTGACTTCTGGTGCTAGATTACTGATCGTCTGAAGCATTTTTTGGTTGGCCACGCCGCAAGGTGGCAATGAACAGGGGCTGTTGAGAAGATTGTACTGCCCCTGGAAAGCAAAAACCCCGATAATCTCTTCTGTTTGGCGACGTAGAAGATTACCGGGGCTCACTTAAAACTGTATAGAAGCGTTGCTCTATGCAGGGAGTATAGTTTTATGCCTTTTAAAGGTCAACTCCTCCTGTGCAACT
>NZ_LXKR01000080.1:0-2666 GCF_001692375.1 Serratia sp. 14-2641
TTTAATGAGATGGTCACTCCCTCCTTCCCGGTACTATGCTGAGGACAGGCTTTCATTCGGAGAACCATCATGGAAAATATTGCGCTTATTGGTATCGATCTGGGTAAGAACTCTTTCCATATCCATTGTCAGGATCATCGTGGGAAGGCTGTTTACTGTAAGAAGTTTACCCGACCAAAGCTAATCGAGTTTCTGGCATCATGCCCGGCAACAACCATTGCGATGGAAGCCTGTGGCGGTTCCCACTTTATGGCCCGTAAGCTGGCAGAGTTGGGGCATTTTCCAAAGCTGATATCACCACAATTTGTCCGCCCCTTCGTTAAAAGCAACAAAAACGACTTCGTTGATGCCGAAGCTATCTGTGAAGCTGCATCGCGCCCGTCCATGCGTTTCGTACAGCCCAGAACGGAATCTCAGCAGGCAATGCGGGCTCTGCATCGTGTTCGTGAATCTCTGGTTCAGGATAAGGTAAAAACAACTAATCAGATGCATGCTTTTCTACTGGAGTTTGGTATCAGCGTACCACGAGGTGCTGCCGTTATTAGTCGGCTGAGTACCATTCTTGAGGACAATAGTTTGCCTCTTTATCTCAGCCAGTTATTGCTGAAACTACAACAACATTATCACTATCTTGTTGAGCAGATTAAAGATCTGGAATCCCAGTTGAAGCGAAAGCTGGACGAGGATGAGGTTGGACAGCGTTTGCTGAGCATTCCCTGTGTCGGAACGCTGACAGCGAGTACTATTTCAACTGAGATTGGCGACGGGAAGCAATACGCCAGCAGCCGTGACTTTGCGGCGGCAACAGGGTTGGTACCTCGCCAGTACAGCACGGGAGGTCGAACGACATTGTTGGGGATTAGCAAAAGAGGTAACAAAAAAATCCGAACTCTGTTGGTTCAGTGTGCAAGGGTATTCATACAAAAACTGGAACATCAGTCTGGCAAGTTGGCCGATTGGGTCAGGGAGTTGTTGTGCCGGAAAAGCAACTTTGTCGTCACCTGTGCTCTGGCAAACAAGCTGGCCAGAATAGCCTGGGCCCTGACAGCGCGACAGCAAACTTACGCAGCATAACGGCAGAAATACACTAGTTTAAACAATCACTCATCTGGTTTTGCGAATACTGATATTGATGATACAAACGGCCCACCGGCCTGTTGAGGAACCTGTAAAACGGAAAGGCTCATTGAAGCCGTATATTTTCTTGAGGTTCATCAGGCGCGGAACTCATCGAGGCGCGGGAATAAAATCCCATTCAGACGCCGGATAGATTCAAGCAAGCCAACTTATCGTCGAAATCGGTGTTGCAAAAACGGGAGTGACCATAGATAATGAGATGGTCACTCCCTCCTTCCCGGTACTATGCTGAGGACAGGCTTTCATTCGGAGAACCATCATGGAAAATATTGCGCTTATTGGTATCGATCTGGGTAAGAACTCTTTCCATATCCATTGTCAGGATCATCGTGGGAAGGCTGTTTACTGTAAGAAGTTTACCCGACCAAAGCTAATCGAGTTTCTGGCATCATGCCCGGCAACAACCATTGCGATGGAAGCCTGTGGCGGTTCCCACTTTATGGCCCGTAAGCTGGCAGAGTTGGGGCATTTTCCAAAGCTGATATCACCACAATTTGTCCGCCCCTTCGTTAAAAGCAACAAAAACGACTTCGTTGATGCCGAAGCTATCTGTGAAGCTGCATCGCGCCCGTCCATGCGTTTCGTACAGCCCAGAACGGAATCTCAGCAGGCAATGCGGGCTCTGCATCGTGTTCGTGAATCTCTGGTTCAGGATAAGGTAAAAACAACTAATCAGATGCATGCTTTTCTACTGGAGTTTGGTATCAGCGTACCACGAGGTGCTGCCGTTATTAGTCGGCTGAGTACCATTCTTGAGGACAATAGTTTGCCTCTTTATCTCAGCCAGTTATTGCTGAAACTACAACAACATTATCACTATCTTGTTGAGCAGATTAAAGATCTGGAATCCCAGTTGAAGCGAAAGCTGGACGAGGATGAGGTTGGACAGCGTTTGCTGAGCATTCCCTGTGTCGGAACGCTGACAGCGAGTACTATTTCAACTGAGATTGGCGACGGGAAGCAATACGCCAGCAGCCGTGACTTTGCGGCGGCAACAGGGTTGGTACCTCGCCAGTACAGCACGGGAGGTCGAACGACATTGTTGGGGATTAGCAAAAGAGGTAACAAAAAAATCCGAACTCTGTTGGTTCAGTGTGCAAGGGTATTCATACAAAAACTGGAACATCAGTCTGGCAAGTTGGCCGATTGGGTCAGGGAGTTGTTGTGCCGGAAAAGCAACTTTGTCGTCACCTGTGCTCTGGCAAACAAGCTGGCCAGAATAGCCTGGGCCCTGACAGCGCGACAGCAAACTTACGCAGCATAACGGCAGAAATACACTAGTTTAAACAATCACTCATCTGGTTTTGCGAATACTGATATTGATGATACAAACGGCCCACCGGCCTGTTGAGGAACCTGTAAAACGGAAAGGCTCATTGAAGCCGTATATTTTCTTGAGGTTCATCAGGCGCGGAACTCATCGAGGCGCGGGAATAAAATCCCATTCAGACGCCGGATAGATTCAAGCAAGCCAACTTATCGTCGAAATCGGTGTTGCAAAAACGGGAGTGACCATAGATTCCGTTTTC
>NZ_LXKR01000081.1:0-2623 GCF_001692375.1 Serratia sp. 14-2641
GGTCGTGACTGCCACACACCTGAGCACGGTGAGCCAGGGTGCACGCCGATACGTTAAAGATAACTACGACACGTTACTGAACCAGGTCAAAGGGGGCGGAAACGTCACGGTAACGGGGCAGACCCTACGGGATAAAGGGTATTTACCGCCGGGTTTTTCCCTGACCAACAATAATACCCAAACCTATATCCTCGCCGTGACGCGCAATCCCACGCAGACCGACAAACTGGTTGCCTTTGTGTTGACGGCCGGCGGTCAGGATATTGCGTTCAAGGGGCAGCGGTATATCGCCCAGAACACCTCTGGCCTTGGGGGATATATCTATCCCGCCAATATTGCCAACGGTGCCGGCGGTGGCTGGCAAGTCAACCTGTCGAGTCTGGGGCTCAGTGGGCAGAGTGGTCACCTGGTGGCCTACCTGACGTCTGATGTATTGGCCGGTGGGGCAGAAGAAAGCGATCGCTTGTATCGTTTCAAAGTTAACGGCCGTCCCGACCTTAACAAGATGCATACTGCAATTGATATGGGCGCCAATGACGTGAATAATGCGAATAATATCAACGCTAAAACGGGTAATTTTAGTGAGGATGTTAACGGTAAACGGTTAATTGCTCATGACAGCGTTTGGTCTAGCGGGTGGATCACCGCTAACGGGGATATCCGCAGTAATAGCGGCTGGCTTATTACCAAACAGGGTAAAGGTTGGCTCAATGAAGACCACGGCGGTGGGCTTTATATGGAGGACAACGATTGGATACGTTCGGTAAACAACAAGGGGATCTATACCGGTGGCCAAATCAAAGGCGGGACCGTTCGTGCTGATGGCCGTGCATCGGTCGGTGAATATTTGCAGCTTGATGGAACGGCTAATGTTGGCTGGGGGTGTAGCCCGAATGGGCTCTTAAGCCGTGACATCTCTGGAGCAGTACTTTATTGTCAAAATGGGATATGGACTGCATCTGGAAAATTAAAAGATTTTCAAAAAATCTCAGGAGGAGATGCTTGTGGACAATATAATTATTCAACAGCATACTGTCCTGCAGGAAAACAACTTCTTTCCGGGGGATATATATTGTCACGCTGGGGAGGGGATGGATGGAATGCTCCGGATCTAACCCAGCCCACGGGAGATGGTAATGGATGGCAGATATACACAGGTGGAGGTGTGGCTGGAGGCTCATGCATTCAAGCTATTGCTTGGTGTGCTAATAATTAAATTTATTTAATAAAGGCAGTAAGGGCTTTACTTTCTTACTGCCAAAATAATTAAAGTGATTGTATATGCACTTTTTGATTTTATAAGTTTCGTTTAAAAATCGCAGGAGCTCCTGCGAATAAAGAATTATCAGGAACATTTGATGTTACGACGCTGTTTGCAGCGATAACGCTGTTGTTTCCAATGGTTACACCAGGCAAGACTACTACGCCCGCACCTAACCAAACATTACTACCAATTTCTATTGAAGAAGTAATAACTTCGGCGTGTCTTGATTTTGGGGCTACGGGGTGGCTTACTGTCGTTAATGTCACGTTAGGCCCGATAAGCGAATGCGCTCCAATTGTTATGTTTGCGTTGTCAAGGAAAGTGCAGCCAGAATTAATGTATACATTACAGCCTAACTTTATTTTCCCAAATTCGTAGAAGAAGGGTGGCGTAATAATACTTTCCCCTTCAAAAGAAATTCCTGATTTTTTCAGTAAAATGTTTCTTTTTTTATTTGATAATGGCCTTGAGTTTATAAGGATTGTGGCGCGAGAAACCTTTATTGATTTGCAAAGTTTTGATGTGTAGTAAAATGTCATTTTGATGTCTCATTATTATTAAATGAATAAATTATACAAGCAATTAGTATAACGTGCAATTTTGTTTTCATGAAAACTTGTTGTGAATTTAAATATTTTAGCCGTGAGATTGGTGGGTTTTTGATGTGTGTGACGAGAGATTAATAAATACGAGGTTTTTAAATTAAATATAGATAGAGGATAAGAGCATGAGGTTTTTTTTCATATCATTATTTGTGCCGGTGGTGTTAGGTGGATGCCAAATTCCAGCTAGCACCGCAGTCATACCGCTAAAAAATACAGATGCTCAATATAAAGCTGAGCAGATTAGTAACGCTCAGAATAATTTGTATTTAGCCGGCGCGATAAACCAAGTTCGAGCACCTTTATTTACACCCAGTATCAGTGCCAATTCTCAGCGCGTAACCGTCAACTGGGATGGTGATGCTGTTGAGCTGCTTTCTCATCTGGCCCGCCAGCGTGGATTGGCCTTTAACTGGACGGGGGTGCGCCTTCCGTTGCCAGTCAATGTGCACGTCAACGGGGTGACCTACCAAAACCTGCTGCGAATGATCGAAGTCCAGACTGCCTGGCGGGCCACACTGCATGAGTTTCCTGGCCAGCTCACGCTGGCCTTTTCACAACCAGAGAAACCAAGGGGGCGTAGATGAAAAAATTCATTCTGACGCTGCTTTTCGTCAATGGCGTACTGTGCGGCCAGGCAGCAGCTGCACAAACCCCCTCAGAGTCTGCACCGCCAGATATGGGCAGTTACCTCAGCCCTTCACAGCCGTCCTCGTCGGATGTGTCGGAAACGCGGCGTCAGCTGCTTGAAGAGGCT
>NZ_LXKR01000082.1:0-2308 GCF_001692375.1 Serratia sp. 14-2641
GAAGGAATGACGCTGGCGTCGACGATTGTGATGTCGATGTGCGATGTGGCCGAGAAGAGCTTTAACCCCAATCGCGCCCAGGATGGGCGGGTGCGCAAAGAATTCCTGCAAGGACTTCAGCTCTTCGGTGCTCGCTATGCGCATACGCCGGCAGAGTTTGGGTTGTATGTCGTGATGCGCATTTTGCCTGATGAAGGAATAGCCCCGCCCACGCTGGACCAACTGGGCTATTTACCTGAGCAGCAAACGCTTATTCGCCGCATGCTGGGCCGTCCCGAGGGCGTCATCATCCTGTCCGGTCCGACCGGCTCCGGCAAAAGTACCACTCTGCGCACGTTAAGCGACATGTACCTGTCTTTTACGGGGCACCGAAAGCGACTGATGACACTGGAAGATCCGCCGGAGGGGCTTATCCTCGGGGCCGTACAAACCCCCATCATTGCTGATAAAAACGATCCGGATGCGGTTAGTCGTGCCTGGGTTCGGTCTATTTCTGCAGCGTTGCGCCTGGACCCTGATGCCATGGTCGTGGGTGAAATTCGTGATGCCAACTCGGTTAAATCAGCGCTGACGGCGGCCAAGTCCGGCCACCTGGTGAAAACTACGCTGCATGCCAATGACGCTGTCGGCATTCTTGACCGCCTGACCGACACGTTGGGTATCCCAATGGGTCAGGTGGCCGATCCGCAAGTCATGATCGGGTTAATCGCTCAACGCCTGGTGCAGCTGCTGTGCCCGCACTGCAAGAAAAGCTGGCGTGCGGTCAGCGACAGCCTGGAAGAAGAGAAGAAAGCGTTGCTTGAGCGTTTTTGCCACGTGGAGAAACTGGCCTTTCGCCATCCGGAGGGATGTGAGCATTGTTATAAGGGCGTAACTGGCCGGCGTGTCATTGCTGAAGTTATTCGTCCCGATGCCCGATTCATGGAGCTGTTTCGCCATAAGGGCAAGCTGGCCGCGCGCAGTTATTGGGTGAACGCGTTGGGTGGCATAACTCGCGGTCAACACCTGCTTCGTTACCTCAACGAAGGACTGGTCGACCCGATTGATGCGGATTACATCAGCCCGCTTGACGAAGACAGCCTGACCTTGCTCGCCCCGGAGGTCACATCATGATTTCCCGCTGGCGCGAACGTCTGACGGCACTGCGGAGCAACGTGCCGTCATCGGAAAAAATGAATGAGGGGCTAGGCCGCTGGTTGGCGCAAAAGACCTTCTCCACCGCTGACCGCCTGACGCTCTACGAGGACCTGGCTTTCCTGCTCGACAATAACCTTAAAGTAGAAAAAGCCATCAATTCGATGATTGGGAGCTACGGGCACAAGCGCCCCCCTGTGGTCTATTGCCTGGAAGATATGCTCAGCGCATTGCGTCAGGGCAAATCAGTCGATCAGGGTTTGGCATCCTGGGTACCCCGACAAGAGGCCGCCATCCTCAGTTCCGGTGTTCAAGATGGCAACCTGGCTGCCGCTTTATACCGGGCGATCACCGTGGTGCAGGGAATGTCGGATATGAAATCAGCGTTGGTTTCCACCCTGGCTTATCCGACGCTGCTGCTGGCAACCACGTTCGCCATGATGAAGATGGTAACTGTTTATTTTCTGCCTCGTCTGGAGTCCTTATCTGCCCGAGAAAACTGGACAGGAGCGCTGTGGTGGCTCAGCGCCATCTCAGAATTTTTTGTCAAAAATAAAATTATTCTCATTGGATCCTTAATCCTGTTGATTGGGTTCGTTATCTGGTCGATGCCGAACCTGATTGGGAAAATACGGCAGCATGTTTTGGATCGTTTATTGCCCTGGAGCGTGTATCGCGACGTACTCGGCGTCGGCTTCCTGCTGAACTTCAGTGCGCTGATGCGTGCTCAAGTGAAGACGGAAGACGCCATTGAGATGCTGAGCCGCTATGCACCGCCCTGGTTGTATGAACGCTTGGCCGCAACCCAGCGTCAGGTTAGACAAGGTGACCATCTGGGGTTGGCATTACGCAATGCCGGCTACGGATTTCCCTCTCCACGTGCTATCGACAAACTGGTCCTGCTCACCGATGGCGATAACGCTGAAATTATCATTGAAAATTTTGCACGGGCCTGGCTTGTGCAAACCGTAGCCCGGATCAAGCGGACGGCGTCTTTGCTTTCTTACATCGCATTAGGCACCAACGCTGGCTACATGCTTCTGATCCTCCTGGCCACACAAAACCTCAACGACCTCGTGGGCACACGTTAAGCCACCCACTCTCCACAAAACCTGAAGGAAATAATAATGGAACTGACACACACTCCTCACTCGGCTATCAACCGTGGGGCAAT
>NZ_LXKR01000083.1:0-2075 GCF_001692375.1 Serratia sp. 14-2641
TCTACCAGTGACAATCCGTCGCTAACTGGATGATGAAGCAGTCCCTTGCGTATCATCTGTCCCAGCTTAATACCTGCCAACAGGGTCTGGGCTCGTCGAAACGATTTGAACCCCAGCATCGGTCGACTCCGCCGTTTGATGTTCCGATGGTCTTGCTAAAACAGGTTGTTCAAGTACTTACTTTGCCTGACGGTAATCGCTTCTTCATCAGGTTTGTCGGCGTTGAGCGTGACCAGCGCCGCGGAGTTGGCACTACTTTTATCGATAGTCACCACCTCAGGTTCGCCCTGGTGACGAATGGCTTTGTGAAAGAAGCGCAATGCGGCTGCAGCGTCCCGCTTGGTGGTCAACAGGAAGTCGATGGTCTGGACCTACAGTATCCACCGCGCGGTAGAGATACTGCCTCTGACCTTTGATTTTGATGTAGGTTTCATCCATGTGCCACCGTCGACCTACAGGCCGCTGATATCGACGAAAGGCCTTATCCAGCAAGGGAGTTAACCTGATAACCCATCGGTACAGAGTAGCGTGGTCAACGGCAATGCCGCGCTCTGCCATTATCTCTTCGAGATTGCGCAGGCTCAGTGGATAGGCGAGGTACCAGCGAACACTCTGAGCTATAATATCTACGGGATAATGTAGACGTTTGAAGGCTTTCATGTGCTTAGTGCGACAAAACCGATTACATTAGTACCTTTTACAGTTGAAAGGGAGTGATATATTTATAACAAAAATGTAATTATTATTGAGCATATACTTTACGATAAACCGCTGGATTTCCCAACGGTTATGTATGCTATGGCGATAAAATAGCTAGGTCGAGGTTTCCTTCAACATTATTTGTAAAGGTGGTGGGAATAATATGAATATTCATGTTGCCCATTGCTGCGTTATAAAAGACAGCGCTTACATCTCGTTGCGAAGCCCCTGGTGGGAGTTGTGTTTCTGAAACTGTACTATTAAATGAAACCCCGTTGACTCGTACATGACCGTTTCCGTCGGTAATATTTACATGTATTTGAGTCGTTGGGAGTTGATTACTGTCAGGAACCAACATAAAGGTTAATGCGCTTGCACTAGGAAGTGAGGAGCCTACCGCATATACATACTCCAACGTTTCTCCTGGTGCGATACGCAATGATGAAGTTATACGTGAATTACTTGCATGATTATCTATGATTATTAGATTATGTCGTGATAAGTTTCTTATCTTTATTTTCAATCTAATTCGCTCCCTTTCTGGAAGCGCTGTGCTTTCTGACATTCCACCGATGAGAGATGTTAATCCTGCGGCCAGCCCCAAAATAATCCCTATAATAGAAAAGAATCCTCGAGTTTCTGACTGACTATCTTGTTGTGTGAAATTGTAATAATGCAGGGCTGATAACGCAATGGTGCGAGCACCAGAAATTCCACTGCTCGACCAAGGAATAAATTGCAATTCATTTTGGTAATCATTAGTTTTATCTTTCATATAACCTCCAATGATAATAGTTGTTATTTAATTAGCACGCAAACCCAAAGGGGTGAAGGTAATAGTGCAACCACTTGTTTGTGGTGCTCTTTCTGGCCAATTGGCAGGAGCCATTGCAATCCCGAAAGAAGGCGCTGTCGAACCTTGCCTTCCACGGAAACCTACATAATTTATATTGAAAATACCAGGGCGAACTGGAGGTGCGTTAGTATCTAAATTTTGAACATGGGCTATTCTTGTTCTACCTAAACTACGAACAATAGCTATTTCAAAATTGGTCGAGTTAGTGTTGTCCACTATTTGAGGTGGTCGTGCGAGAATGTTTGGGTCAGTAGATACAGCAAGAAAACGGAAGATTTGTAACCCAGAGTGGTTTAAGTTTGCGGGAGTGTATTTAATGTTGCATATGGCTGTATCACCGGGGAACATTATTTTTGGTGCTTTATCGAATGTATGGCCACTTGGTAGATGAGTATGAAAAGGTATAATTATAACATCAGCTTCATTTTTGAAAATCATGGTTTGTGTTATATGGTTAGGTGTGGGGGCTGGCATCAAAGACATCACTCCTCCCATTGTATCCATAGTTGAGCCCAGTAGA
>NZ_LXKR01000084.1:0-2003 GCF_001692375.1 Serratia sp. 14-2641
ATACCGGCCCCTATCATGGAGCCCACTACCAGTGCGGTGAGTGACCATAGGGACAGTTTATTCGTTGATGAGCTCGTCATGGTTTTCCTTACTGACACCGAGTCAATGAAGTGATGTGTTATGAAAGAGTATTATTATCAATACATAGGGCAACAAATTATAGACATAAATATGAGATTTACTTGGTCTGAAAATGATTTTTACAGAAGTTAACTTTAATACTTATGGATCTCAATCCAGTATTGAGCGAAATGTGAGCGTTTTGTTTTGATTTTACTTGTGATAGTCATTTTGATATTAAAAATATCCTCCTTTCTGGAGTTTATCTCGCATCAATCAAAGCAATGCAAAAAATCGCATAAGTTTTTTTTGTAGTTATAAATATCGAATTTGACAAGGTATTGATAAATAATATGGCTAACACTCGCTATATGCCGATTTATTGAGAGCCAAAATGTAATTGAGTTTAGTATAATCGTATTTCTTTTTTCGGCACTTGACGATAGCGGTTAGTTACCTATTAATTAGTCAGGAAGCTTTAATGTTATTGACAAGCATTACCATGATAACTTTGCAAACCATACAAAGTTAGTGAGTATTCTACGTGTTGCATTCAAAAAGGTATTGGCTGGTTTCTTGACTTCTCACAATGACGCTGTACCTTTCTCGCTTTGATAGGCTTTCAAGTAGCAGTAATATCTATAAAAAATACTGTATAGCGCGTATGTATATACATGTATCCAAAGAGGAATGTGCTTTTCCGGCAATGGCGTCGCCACAACGGCAACAAAATCAATGCAATGACTACGTCTGCCATGCAGTTCCTGATGCATGGGGTAAGACATAGTCATCGCATTGTTTCATCACTACAATGCATTTTTGTATAAAGTTTATATTTACATTTTATAAGTATAAATATATATTATCGTTATGTTGTTAAATTGTTTCCCTGGTGTTGGCCATTTGGCAGCCTCATTCTACATTCGGAGTGTGAGTGAGGTTTTTTTTACGCTATTTATAACATTTCCACTGTGATGGGTTCTAGATTGTAATGTTCTACTCTCCTTTCACGTTGGAGGACGCATTAACCTCTTTCAAGGCATATCTATACTAAATACGTCCTTCAGATGCGTTTAGGAAGATAGAGTCAATAATCATCCCTATTACATTAGTAGATAACTCATCACTCTGCCAAAAAATTAGGATTGTGTCATTCACCACTGCGCAGAGTGGGGACGTTTTTGTTTATAGGGGTTCAGGATTTTGACCAGTTACACATTGATGATTTTAGACAGTTTTGTCCTAGCCTACCGTTGAAAGCCTCGACAGTGGCGTTGTAGGCGAGGGGGGGGGAGGCCCTAAACAGGGCCAAGATCTGAGAGTGTATATCGTTTTTTGCTGATGGTAGGGGGTCACCTCACTGAGGTTAGCATCAAAAATGGAGTTTTGAAATGCAAGGTGTACACATACATTTCTACAGAATTTTGATGATCTTATACTTCTCCATCTCAAGCACGGCTACATTTATCGCTGGTGATTCTAGGGTGAATTTTTCAATTTGGTACCTTATTGCTTCAGCGGGCAATGTACTGGAGGGGAGAACGACTGAGAGTAAATGAAGAGAGAGTTCTGAACGTACCACTAGATGTTCAATGACCGCTTCCTGAATGGACAAGCGTCTGCGCAACTCATTAATGTCTCTGTCTGACATGGACTTTCCTTTTTATGAAAGTATTACCACTTTATCCTAGGGGGGAATTAACGTACACCCAAAATCATTGTATGCGCTCACGTTACAATGTGTTTTACTGCATCCCAATAAAACTGTTGTATAAGCCCATGGCAAGCAAGGTTGCCGCAGGCTTTTTATCTTACTGTAGCGATTCTAGAATTGCGTAGCTGGCTTTTATACGTTCCTGATTGGGATAGTTTTTGTTTGCTAACATCACTATGCCGATTTGTTTTTCAGGAATAAAGGCAACATAGGCACCAAAACCTTCGGT
>NZ_LXKR01000085.1:0-1884 GCF_001692375.1 Serratia sp. 14-2641
AGCCTCTTCAAGCAGCTGACGCCGCGTTTCCGACACATCCGACGAGGACGGCTGTGAAGGGCTGAGGTAACTGCCCATATCTGGCGGTGCAGACTCTGAAGGGGATTGTGCAACTGCTGCCTGGCCGCACAGTACGCCATTGACGAAAAGTAGCGTCAGAATGGATTTTTTCATCTACGCCCCCTCGGTTTTTCTGGTTGTGAAAAGGCCAGCGTGAGCTGGCCAGGAAACTCATGCAGTGTGGCCCGCCAGGCAGTCTGGACTTCAATCATTCGCAACAGGTTTTGGTAAGTCACTCCGTTGACGTGCACATTGACTGGCAGCGGGAGCCGCACCCCCGTCCAGTTAAAGGTCATTCCACGCTGGCGGGCCAGATGAGAAAGCAACTCGACAGCATCGCCATCCCAGTCAACCGTGACGCGCTGCGAATGAGCATTGATAACAGGCGTAAAAAATGCATTTCGAACCTCATTAACAGCACCCGCCTCCCAGAGCGTAACGTTATTATTTTGCACATTCTGGACAGCGGTTATCATTTGCGTTGATGGCGTTACAAGGGAAATCGGTTTGGAATTATGTGTGCATCCGCCGAGCAACAGCCCGATGGACACCACCAATAGAATTCTCATCAGATTGAGTTCCTGTGGAAATAAAGCGGGAAGTGAACGTTATTGGTAGGCCAGTACCCAAAATTGCCCAGGGCTACACCCTCGTTCAGGCAAAGGATTTGAAACAATATTGTAGTTAGTGCCAGCGGGCACGGCGAAATTGATAGTTGTACTTTTTGCCCAACCAATATTATTATTCATACTTGTTGCCACAGTTAAATTATTAACATTTGCGACTAGTGCATAAGTATTTTCACATGCACCGTCATCAACCGCCAAACCAAACTTCGTAGATTGTCCACCCATCGCCGTGATCCACATCGTTGTACTTCCTGTATTACTTCCTGAAAAATTACCGACGTGATACCCCAATTGTTGGTAGGAACCGTTACTTTTCCCTGCGCCTTTCCATACGCCATTCTGACAGAATAAAAGAGCACCATCAGCGGCCCGCCCAACTAAACCATTTTGGCTACACCCCCAGCCTTCATTTGCCGTACCATCCAGTTGCAGATATTCACCGACAGATGCCCTCCCATCAGCACGAACTGTCCCGCCTTTCAGTTGGCCACCGGTATAAATGCCTTTATTGTTTACCGACCTTATCCAGTCGTTGTCATCCATATAAAGCCCACCGCCGTGGTCTTCATTGAGCCAACCTTTACCATGCTTGGTAATAAGCCAGCCGCTATTACTGCGGATATCCCCGTTAGCGGTGATATTATTCGCATTATTCACGTCATTGGCGCCCATATCAATTGCAGTATGCATCTTGTTAAGGTCGGGACGGCCGTTAACTTTGAAACGATACAAGCGATCGCTTTCTTCTGCCCCACCGGCCAATACATCAGACGTCAGGTAGGCCACCAGGTGACCACTCTGCCCACTGAGCCCCAGACTCGACAGGTTGACTTGCCAGCCACCGCCGGCACCGTTGGCAATATTGGCGGGATAGATATATCCCCCAAGACCAGAGGTGTTCTGGGCGATATACCGCTGCCCCTTGAACGCAATATCCTGACCGCCGGCCGTCAACACAAAGGCAACCAGTTTGTCGGTCTGCGTGGGATTGCGCGTCACGGCGAGGATATAGGTTTGGGTATTATTGTTGGTCAGGGAAAAACCCGGCGGTAAATACCCTTTATCCCGTAGGGTCTGCCCCGTTACCGTGACGTTTCCGCCCCCTTTGACCTGGTTCAGTAACGTGTCGTAGTTATCTTTAACGTATCGGCGTGCACCCTGGCTCACCGTGCTCAGGTGTGTGGCAGTCACGACC
>NZ_LXKR01000086.1:0-1736 GCF_001692375.1 Serratia sp. 14-2641
GCTCTTTAACAATTTATCAGACAATCTGTGTGGGCACTCACAAGACGATATCCAGCTACTTCGGTAGCAAAAAAATATCAAGTCTTGAAGAGTGACCAAGCAGTAATTCATGCGAATGAATTATTACGAAAGTTAATTTTCGAGCATCGCTGCACGAGTTGCAGCAAATCAAGCTTTTAATTGAAGAGTTTGATCATGGCTCAGATTGAACGCTGGCGGCAGGCCTAACACATGCAAGTCGAGCGGTAGCACAAGGAGCTTGCTCCTGGGTGACGAGCGGCGGACGGGTGAGTAATGTCTGGGAAACTGCCCGATGGAGGGGGATAACTACTGGAAACGGTAGCTAATACCGCATAACGTCTTCGGACCAAAGTGGGGGACCTTCGGGCCTCACACCATCGGATGTGCCCAGATGGGATTAGCTAGTAGGTGAGGTAATGGCTCACCTAGGCGACGATCCCTAGCTGGTCTGAGAGGATGACCAGCCACACTGGAACTGAGACACGGTCCAGACTCCTACGGGAGGCAGCAGTGGGGAATATTGCACAATGGGCGCAAGCCTGATGCAGCCATGCCGCGTGTGTGAAGAAGGCCTTCGGGTTGTAAAGCACTTTCAGCGAGGAGGAAGGGTTCAGTGTTAATAGCACTGTTCATTGACGTTACTCGCAGAAGAAGCACCGGCTAACTCCGTGCCAGCAGCCGCGGTAATACGGAGGGTGCAAGCGTTAATCGGAATTACTGGGCGTAAAGCGCACGCAGGCGGTTTGTTAAGTCAGATGTGAAATCCCCGAGCTTAACTTGGGAACTGCATTTGAAACTGGCAAGCTAGAGTCTTGTAGAGGGGGGTAGAATTCCAGGTGTAGCGGTGAAATGCGTAGAGATCTGGAGGAATACCGGTGGCGAAGGCGGCCCCCTGGACAAAGACTGACGCTCAGGTGCGAAAGCGTGGGGAGCAAACAGGATTAGATACCCTGGTAGTCCACGCTGTAAACGATGTCGACTTGGAGGTTGTGCCCTTGAGGCGTGGCTTCCGGAGCTAACGCGTTAAGTCGACCGCCTGGGGAGTACGGCCGCAAGGTTAAAACTCAAATGAATTGACGGGGGCCCGCACAAGCGGTGGAGCATGTGGTTTAATTCGATGCAACGCGAAGAACCTTACCTACTCTTGACATCCACAGAACTTTCCAGAGATGGATTGGTGCCTTCGGGAACTGTGAGACAGGTGCTGCATGGCTGTCGTCAGCTCGTGTTGTGAAATGTTGGGTTAAGTCCCGCAACGAGCGCAACCCTTATCCTTTGTTGCCAGCACGTAATGGTGGGAACTCAAAGGAGACTGCCGGTGATAAACCGGAGGAAGGTGGGGATGACGTCAAGTCATCATGGCCCTTACGAGTAGGGCTACACACGTGCTACAATGGCATATACAAAGAGAAGCGAACTCGCGAGAGCAAGCGGACCTCATAAAGTATGTCGTAGTCCGGATCGGAGTCTGCAACTCGACTCCGTGAAGTCGGAATCGCTAGTAATCGTAGATCAGAATGCTACGGTGAATACGTTCCCGGGCCTTGTACACACCGCCCGTCACACCATGGGAGTGGGTTGCAAAAGAAGTAGGTAGCTTAACCTTCGGGAGGGCGCTTACCACTTTGTGATTCATGACTGGGGTGAAGTCGTAACAAGGTAACCGTAGGGGAACCTGCGGTTGGATCACCTCCTTACCTAAAGATATGCAGTTG
>NZ_LXKR01000087.1:0-1516 GCF_001692375.1 Serratia sp. 14-2641
GTCCGATATCAGTGATAAAGAGGCCACCATTGGATTAATCAAAACGATCGTCGATAACCATCAAAGGATCGATGTTTTGGTCGCCAATGCTGCTTTCGCCCCTCAGTTTAAAGACAGCTATGAGTATCGTGGATTGGTGGATAGCATTGAGCATAACGCCTGGCCATTGGTTACCTATCTTGATGTGATTAAACAGTCTATAGGTCAGTTTCCTCGTTATGTTGTGGCAACTACCTCCGAAGGGCATCGCAATTGTCATATTAATAGATATGATTATGTCGCGGCATCGAAAGCGGTACTGGAAACATTGGCTAAATATATATCTGCGAGAGATGATATTATTATTAATTGTGTTTCACCGGGTGTGGTAGATACCGAGGCATTTGAGTTGGTGTTTGGTAAGATGGCTCAGGATTTTATCAGGAAATTTGATCCGGGTTTTATTGTTCAGCCAGAGGCAGTGGCTAATGTAACCGTGGCTCTTTGCAGTGGTTTGATGGATGCGGTGCGTGGTCAGGTTATCGTTGTGGATAACGGTAGGATGTTCACCGACAATTTCACTAAGTGGATAGTGATGCTCGATAAATATTTTATTGAAAAGTAAGAGGTTGTTTTTGTGGCCAGAGTAGCAATCGGTCACTTTATGCTATTTTCTGAAGAGGCTATTTATGTCTGAGAACAACAGAGATCGGTTTGTCGGCCGCTGGAAACTGGAGTCTTGTATCGGTATCTGTGGCGATAAGCAGAGTTACCCTCTAGGTGTGGCGCCCTTTGGGATGCTAACCTACACCGAAGACTATATGATGGTATTTATTGCTGCCGATGAACGTACCAGGTTTACTACCGATGATATTCGTGCCATACCTCCTGAACAGATCATTACGGATTTCTCCAAGTTTGAAACCTACTGTGGCTATTACGATGTTGATTTTGATGAAAAGATCATTTCTCATAGGATTGAAAACAGCAAATACCCAAATCAAATTGGTACCGTACTTTGTCGTAAATTCAACTTTAAGCGTGACCAGTTGATCCTTCGCTCGATCGACAGTTTATTATTAAACAACACCCACTGGCTATTTGAGCTTCTCTGGAATAGACAATAAGTATAACAAAATAAATGGCCGCTCTTGTCAATATCTTCATTGATAAGGTGGGGCGCGGGGGCTCAATAATGATTGTGCGGGGCAATATGCTATTTTTTGATGTTACTTTCCCATATCACTTATCCGAAATGCCTAGAGTCACCTGCTTTATCCCTTTGATATCATAGCGCAATGTGTTCCTTGATATCCGCCTTATGCCCAGAACTTGCGCAATCTCGAAGAGATAATGGCAGAGCGTAGCGTTATTATTTACCATTCCAAGCTGCACCGTTGGTTCATCCGCTTGGTGCCGCGACTGTATAAGCCCTTTCGTCGGCATAAACGTTCTGTGGGTAGCCGATGGCGAATGGATGTAAATCAAAAATAAGAGGAAATATCTGTATTGCACGGTGAATATTTCTAGCCATACC